>CAIKVR010000305.1 GCA_903830915.1 uncultured Bacteroidales bacterium | reverse complement strand
CAAAGCGTACGACGGAAATACTCGTGACGCGGGTAGGAGAGGAAGCTGCGTGAATCGGTAAGCATACCAACAAAGCGGCTCAGCAATCCCAAAACCGAAAGTGAGTTCATTTGTTTCTCCATGCCGTCTTTCTGATCGAGAAACCACCATCCTGAGCCAAATTGAATTTTTCCGGCTACAGTTCCGTCCTGAAAGTTTCCTATCATGGTGGCAATCATTTCATTATCAGCCGGATTTAGATTGTACAGAATAGTTTTGGTAAGTTTATTCTGTGAATCCAGGCGGTTTAAAAATTTTGATAAAGCTTTTGCTGTATTAAAAGTTCCGATAGAATCAAAACCAGTATCAGCACCCAGCTTATTAAATAATCGGGTGTTGTTATTACGAATTGTTCCGTAATGGAATTGCTGTGTCCAGCCTTTTTCCCAGTCCATTTCGGCAAATACTACCATCATGGCTGACTTGAATTTCAGAATTTCTTCATGGGTAAGTTCCTTACCTCCAAATACTTTATTAAAAATAGCTTTGATTTCAGCATCGGTATAATCTTCGGCATAAAATTCTTCTATACCGTGGTCGGAAAGTTTACAACCTTGTTCGGCAAAGAAATCCTGACGTTTGCGCAGTGCCTGAATCATATCGTCGTATGATGAAATATGTATTCCCGAAATATCCGACAACTGTTCAACATAAGTACGGAAATTAGCCGGAACTTCTACAGCCATTGCTTTGTCTGGTCGCCAGGTTGGTAACATTTTTACTTCAAATCCATCCTGACGGGTCTTAATGTGATGTTCAAGCGAGTCAATAGGGTCATCTGTAGTGCAAACAGCTTCTACATTGTATTTGCGCATTAGGTTGCGTGCCGAGAATTCGGGTGTCAGAAGTTTGGCTGTACACTCTTCGTATATTTCACGGGCTGTTTTTGGCGACAAAAGTTTTTCTATTCCAAATGCTGTTTTAAGTTCCAGGTGTGTCCAGTGATACAATGGGTTACGCATAGTATATGGAACTGTTTCAGCCCATTTCTCAAATTTTTCCCAATCGCTGGTATCTTTTCCGGTGCAAAAACGCTCGTCCACACCATTGGTGCGCATTGCACGCCATTTGTAGTGGTCGCCACCCAACCAAGCTTCGGTAATTGATTTAAATTGATGATCGTTAGCCACCATAGATGGTACTAAATGGCAGTGGTAGTCAATAATCGGCATTTTGGCTGCATGTTCGTGATACAGTTTTTGTGCTGTTCCGGTTTGCAATACAAAGTTTTCGTCTAAAAAGTTCTTCATGGTATTTTATTTTATTACGGTTGAATATTTAACTGTTATGAAAATCTATTTTCATTCAATAAAGTGCTGAATTTTACAAGTTCCGGGAATAAAAATGCAAAAATCAGCTATTCTCTATTCATAAGTGCCTATACAATTTCGGAAAAACCAAAACGTTTAAACTTCGCAAATTAATTAAGAAACACATAATCAATGATTTGCATATAAATTTAGCCTGAAATTGTTTTTCCGTGTTCGCCCACGAAGATACAAAGAATTTTAATATCACGAAACAATTTCGTTTTCTTTAAAAAAAATAGTGCTTTTGTGTGCGGACACGGAATAAGAAAACTTTCCATTTCTACTGTTTTTAGTTCTTATTGATATTTACCGAATAAGCGAACAAACCTATGAATAAATACCGTATCAGTTTGTGCGCCAATATGAGATTAATCGCCCTCATTGGTATGACTTTTTGCAAGTTCAATTGCATTATGCATAACCAAACCTGTTACTCCAATGAGAAAGTTGATAGAATACTTCCTAAACGAACTAAAACTATTTTCAGTTTGTTATAATAATTTATTAGACAATATTTACAACGCATCATTTTATAATACTTATTGACCTTGAAAAACAATTTTCTAATATTTGTTTCTTTATTGTTTTTGAATTGTTACTTTGTTGAACTGAATGCTCAGACGATTATCAAAGGAATCGTTACAGATTCAATCACTAAAGAAGCGTTGCCTTTTGTATCGGTAATGCTTAAAGGTACTACCGTGGGGGTAATGACTGATAACACTGGTCGGTTTTCGTTGAAACTTCCTGTTGGAAAACAGACTCTTGTAGTTTCATCTATTGCTTATTGCGAAAAATCCATCCCGCTTACTGACCCTAAACTTTTAAACTTGAAAATTCAGCTTAATCGTAGTACTTATGCCATGTCGGAAGTGGTGGTACGGAAACGTAACCTTCGCTACCACAAGAAAGGAAATCCGGCTGTAGACTTTGTCCGAAGGGTAATAAATTCCAAAAAACGTTATAATCCGCTTGATAAACCCTATTATCACTACAAACATCATGAGCAGATTACAATTGCTCTGAACGATTTCAAGAAAAATACAAACAAAACTATTCTCGATAAGTATGGATTTCTGATTAATTATGTCGACAGTTCGGAGCTATCAGGAAAGCCGATTCTTCCTTTCTCAGCCAAGGATATGATGGAAGAGTTTTATTACCGGAAATCGCCACAGACAGAGAAACGGTTGGTGTTGGCACGTAAAAGTTCGGGCATTGATGAGCTTCTGTCAGAAAATGGGGTGGATCAGTTTTTAAAGGAAGCTTTCAAAGATGTAGATATTTACGACAATGATATTTATTTGTTTTTCAAGCCTTTTGTCAGTCCGCTTTCGGTGGGAGGACCGGATTTTTACAAGTATTATATACTGGATACCGTACAGGTTGCAGGTGTGGACTGTATGGATTTGGGTTTTGTTCCTTTTTCACCCGAAGCATCCGGGTTTGTCGGGCATTTATTTATTACGCTCGATTCTACGAATTTCGTGAGGAAAGTAATTTTGAATCTTCCTAAAGGAATCAACCTGAATTTTATTCAGAATTTGGCCATCAAACAGGAGTTTGAACCTGCTGCCGATGGCACACGTTTGCTAACAAAGGATAATATTGTGATTGAGTTTTCGTTATTGCCCAAAGCGGAAGGCTTTTATGCACGGAGAACCAATACCTATGTGCATCATTCATTTAATTGTCCCGCTGATAGCAGCATTTTCAATAGAAATGAAAACTCAACTATGACGGCTGATGCTACTCTCAAAACTCCCGAATTTTGGCAGAATAATCGCCTTGATACTCTTCCAATTAAGGCCAATTCGGTAGAAAAAATGATGAAACAATTGCGCAAAGATCCATTTTACTCTATTTCTGAAAAAATTGTTTCCACAGTTTTTACCGGTTATATTCAGACTTCGGCAACGGATAATAAATTTACTTACGGTCCGGTGTACAGCACCGCCAGTATTAATTCTGTAGAAGGATTGCGGTTACGCGTGGGTGGTTTTAGCACAGCAAAACTTAATGACCATTGGTTTGCAAACGGATACCTGGCTTATGGGTTCAATGATCAAAAATTTAAGGGACTAGCTCAACTGGAATATTCATTTGTAAAAAAAGAAAAACAAGCCAATGAATTTCCTGTAAATTCACTGCGTGCATCGTATTTTTACGATTTAAACCGCCTCGGACAGAATTATTTATATACAACTCCTGATAATATACTGCTTTCACTCAAACGGTTGCCCGACGATAAGATTACTTTCCTGCGCAAAATGGAGTTAAGTTATAACCGTGAGTTTTATTCGCAATTTTCAGCAGGAATTGATTTTCGCTACCGAACAGAATATGCTACACCCTACATTTCTTTTATTGACAATACTTCCGGACAATCCCTAAATTCCTATTCTACAAGCGAAGTGCAGTTCCGGTTGCGCTATGCTCCGGGCGAAAAGTATTACCAAAGCACAAGTCGACGCTATAGTTTTAAACGTGATGTTCCGATTTTTAGTTTGTCACATACGTTGGCATTAAAAAATATTCTTAATTCCGATTATGAATATAGTCGTACTGAATTTGGTTTTCAGCAACGGTTTTGGCTTTCATCGGCCGGTAATGTAAATGTAATTTTAAAAGCCGGAAAAGTATGGACCAAAGCACCATTCCCGCTTCTGATTAGTCCGAGTGCAAATCTGACCTACACAACCCAAAATGAATCGTTTGCTATGATGAATCCGCTGGAATTTATTACCGACCAATACGTGGAATGGCATATAAATTACAACTTGCATGGTCTCATTTTGAATCAAATTCCATTAATTAAGGCATTAAAATTACGTGAGATTGTTTCGTTTCGGGGATTTTATGGAAGTCTGAATGATAGAAATAACCCGACACACAGTACTAATTTATTTCAATTACCTGCTGTAACATCCCAAATGGGAAAAGAACCTTATATGGAAGTGGGAGTGGGGATTCTAAATATATTTAATTTCCTACGGCTGGATTATATTTGGCGACTGAATTACCTGAATAGTCCAAATATTGAAAAAAGCGGATTGCGATTTGATTTGGATTTGTATTTTTGATGTCGAAATCAATTCATCCAATATTATTGTTTCCGAACTAAATTTCGAACTTTTTATTCTCTTGTGTGTATGGCTTCAATTCTTCTGTAATTCTTTTACAAATTTTATTTTTACGAGCAAATTAACGCATCCCACACAGATCTTCCCTTTCTTGCTCCCTCTCCACTTGGAGAGGGCTGGGGTGAGGTCGGGAAGTTCCCGAAGTGGGAAGGGTTTCTTAACTCACCTCAAATATTTCCTAATCTCATCCAACGTGCGCATAGGATACTGAAATACTTCAAAATTCTCAAAACGCAACACTCTTACTCCTGCCGAGTTTAAATAATCTGTTCGGTCTTTATCGTATTTTTGACCTTCGTCAGTAAAATGTCCTGCACCATCAAGCTCTATTGCTAGTTTATGCTTCGGACAGTAGAAATCAAGCACGTAATGGCTAACACTGTATTGTCTCAGAAAACGTTCACCATCCAACTGCTTATTCTTTATCATAACCCACAAAGCGACTTCGGCAGCTGTCATCTGCCGCCGAAGCTTGCGCCTGAATGGCTTCATCTCAGGTAAATTGTTTAATTTTTCGGGCATATTTTGTTTTGTTTTTTCGAACCCCTCCGCTACGCTCGTCCCCTTTGCCAAAGGGGACATCTGCTAAGTACGAGGTTTTATACACTTAATAATCTTGAGTAAAGGTGAGATTTTTCTCAAATACTTTTATAAATTTTATTTTACCAGCAAATTCACGCATCCAGCAGATCTCCCCTTTTGCAAAGGGGAGT
>CAIKVR010000304.1 GCA_903830915.1 uncultured Bacteroidales bacterium | reverse complement strand
TATTATCGATAAGTTCTTTGCTCGGATACAACAAATTGAAGCCGCAAATGATATATATGATTTGTGGAATGATAAAGGATTGAATTTTGAAAAACTTCAGGGCTCCGATTCGAGATACTCGATGAGGCTCAAACTGAAGTATCGTTTGGAAATGATTGTTGAATGGCAAAGTACCGACAATCAGGTTGGCGAATTTATTATCATTGAAATTTCAAACCATTATTCCTGAAAAACTCCCCACACATGGCAACAACAACAAAATTAAGACCTGCTCGCAAATTTGGTCCGGGATACTTTATCCGTGAACAAATGGAATATCGCAACTGGACCCAGGAAGACTTAAGCGAAGTAATGGGTATAACTCCCAAACACCTCAACAAAATACTTCAGGACAAACAGGCGTTGACTATTGAAATGTCGAAAGTATTGGCCGAAGTATTTGAAACATCGCCTCAATACTGGTTAAATCTTGATGCTAATTATCGCTTATGGCTCGAAACCGAAAAATCGGAAAAAGAAATACAGGCCGAAATAAAAGCTAAGATATACGAGCGTATGCCAGTGCGTGATATGATTCACAAAGGCTGGTTACCCGATTTCTCTGACACTAAAGCATTGTACCAAAACGTACTTACATTCTGGGGACAAGATGAACTCGACTTTGCAGAACTCGACCGCCGAACAGCACCGCTATTGGCTCGTAAATCCGAAAGTTATAATCAGTATAATGCAGCGTATGCTTATACATGGTATCACAAAGCCATGCAAACTGCCCCGAGTTACAAAGTGGCAGATTATAACCGTGAAGCATTAATAGCGTTGTACAATCAATTGAATGAGTTTACTTTGCTGGAAAATGGATATAACGTTTTCATTCAAAAACTGAACGAAGCCGGCGTTATCTTTTTTGTGTTACCCCACTTGCAAAAAACTTATCTGGATGGTGCCGCATTTTTCTCGGGTAGCAATCCCGTGATTGTTTATACCGGACGCTATAAACGCATTGATAACTTTTGGTTTACAGTGGCGCACGAAATTGGTCATATACTTAACCACTTGAATACACCCGATACTTTTTTTGTGGATAATTTCAACGAGAAAGAAATAAATGAACTGGAAGAAGATGCCAATCATCATGCTTCATGCAAACTGAAACATGAGGAAATATATACTTATCTGAAACCTAAACTCAACTACCTCTCCGTGCAGGCAATAGTTGATTGCTCTAATAAGTTACACATTCATCCGGCTGTGATAATTGGCAAACTGGCACACGAGAAAACCATTTCGTATGCCAATCAAAGTTTGTTTAACGAAAATGTGCTGGAACTGATTGATCCTGATTTTATAAACTAACTGAATGAGCGAACTAAATAATATACCAAAACACTGGCAAGTAAAGAAGTTGAGTGAAATAGGGAAAAGTGTTACCGGCACAACTCCACCTAAAAATGATACTACAAATTATGGTAATGATATCCCATTTGTAAAACCACCACAACTTTTTGATAGTGTAATATCCAATGCCCCGGAAAAACTATCTACAAAAGGATCGAGTTTAGCTAGAATTCTTCCGGAAAATTCTGTTTTGGTAACTTGTATTGGGAATCTTGGTAGGACTGCAATAAATAAAGTACCAGTTGCATTTAATCAACAAATAAATGCTGTTATTCCTTATAAAGAAATTAATGGAAAATTTCTTTTTTATCAAGCACAATCGCACAGCTTTAAAAGTCAGTTAGATGAATTGTCTTCAGCTACAACTGTTGCTATAGTCAATAAAGGGAAGTTTGAAACTATTCGAATTGTTCTTCCCTCACTCTCCGAACAACTAGCCATAGTCTCCAAAATAGAAGAACTGCTGAGCGACCTCGAAAACGGCAAACTACAACTACTTACCGCACAACAGCAACTCAAAGTGTATCGGCAGAGTTTGTTGAAATGGGCGTTTGAAGGAAAACTCACTTCGACTTCGCTCAGTG
>CAIKVR010000303.1 GCA_903830915.1 uncultured Bacteroidales bacterium | reverse complement strand
TTTATATTTAAATATATGTATATGAAAATTACTTTATCCAGAATTAGTGTATCGGGATTGACATTCATGTGCGAAGAGATAATCCGTTACTCCGAAACCACAGCGAATGTATTGATGGGAAATCACCCGCTACTCGATGTGCTGAAGACTGAATTCGGGAAGTATTATGCTGTTTTCGGTAAAAAGGCTTATAGCGGGAAAGGCAAACAGGTGGCAGAAGCCAACACGAATCGTACGGATATGTATCTCGCGGCTAGGCTTGTGCTTCGGGGATATTCAAAAGCGAAAGGATTCGGCGGACAGACTGATGCTCAACAATTGTTGGCGTTGTTCAGGCTAAAAGGAAAGAAGGTGTTTCAGGAATCGTATCTTTCGAAATCGGCTGACATGACCCACCTTGCCCGACAATTGCAACTGCCGGAGAACAAAGAACGGGCTGAACGGTTGCATTTTACCGAAATTATGGAACTGCTCATTACAGCTATCAACGATTTTGAGACACAATACAACGATCAGATTGGAGCCAATGCTGAGCTGCATAGCCAGCCATCGGCAACTTCACTGCGCAAAGAATTGGAATCAGTTCTTGGAAACTATCTGAATTTGATTAAGGCTATGAAATCGGTTAATGAAGATTGGGGGAAATTCTATCTCTATGTGCAGGAAGTAGCCAAAAGCGTGAAAGCTTCGCCCCAAAACAAAAAGAATAAAAATCCGAATCAGGATAAAACGGAATAAGTTTTTTCATGTATTTTTGCAATTAGAATATAAGATCAAAACAAATACATTAACAAATAAATCATATTAAAATGAAAGCAAACTTCATTCTTTTCATCTTCAATTTGTCTATCCTTTTTCAGGTAAATGCAGCTACTAAATGTAGCACTGATTCAATTTCGAAAACAACACAAGAACCTGTTTATACGGTTATTGAACAAATGCCTCAGTTTCCTGGTGGCGAAAAAGAGTTACTGAAATTTATTGCTAATAATATCAAATATCCTGTTGTTGCACAAGAAAAAGGCATTCAGGGTAGAGTAATTGTTCGTTTTGTCGTTTCCAAAACCGGACAAGTTGATAGAGTGGAGGTTATACGTTCATTAGATTCTGATTGCGATAAAGAAGCTGTTCGGGTTATTAAACTTCTACCAAAATTTATTCCCGGCAAACAAAATGGAGAAAATGTGGCGGTTTGGTACACACTACCAATCACCTATAAACTTACCATTGATAACAAAAATGAAAATAATGAGAAAATTTATCAGGTTATTGAACAAATGCCTCTGTTTCCAGGTGGAGATAAAGAAATGCTGAATTTTATCAGCAGAAACATCAAATATCCTGTTTCAGCATTTAGAAATGGCATTCAGGGTAAAGTAATTCTTCGATTTGTGGTTTCTAAAACCGGGAAGGTTGTAAGAGTAGAGGTTATTCGTTCATTATCGCCTGAGTGCGACAAAGAAGCAATTCGTGTGATTGAACTCTTGCCTGACTTTATTCCCGGAAAACTAAATGGAGAAAATGTTTCTGTTTGGTACACTATGCCTATTACTTTCAAATTACAATAAGCATTTACAATTTCTTATTCGTGTTTTTTTAACTGGAATACATGCAACAATACCTTCAAATACTCAAGCAATACTGGGGCTACGATGAGTTTCGACCGCTTCAGGGAGATATTATCCGAAGCATTGCAGCGGGTAAGGATACACTTGGTTTAATGCCTACCGGTGGGGGAAAGTCGCTGACTTTTCAGGTGCCTACCATGGCTATGGAAGGACTTTGCGTGGTGGTTACGCCGCTTATTGCATTGATGAAGGATCAGGTGGAAAACCTGAAAAAGCGGGACATTGCAGCAGCAGCCATTTTCTCAGGCATGTCGCATAACGATATTCTGATGACGTTAGATAATGCCGTGTTTGAGGCTTACAAATTTTTGTATGTTTCGCCTGAGCGATTGGCAACGCCTATTTTTATGGAGAAAATCAAACAGACAAAAGTGTGTATGATTGCTGTAGACGAATCGCATTGTATCTCGCAATGGGGTTATGATTTTCGCCCGTCGTATCTACGCATAGCTGATATCAGGGAATTACTACCCGAAGTGCCTGTGCTGGCACTAACAGCCACTGCCACTCCCGAAGTAGTTGATGATATTCAGCGACAACTAAGGTTTAAAGTCCCGAATCTTTTTCAAAAAAGCTTTCATCGCTCTAATTTGGCTTATGTAGTACGAACGGTGGAAAACAAGGATGAAAATCTGCTGAAAATTCTGAATAATGTTCCGGGAACATCGGTAGTTTATGTCCGCAACAGAAAGAAAACCAAAGAAGTGGCTGATTTTCTGAATATGAATGGTATTTCAGCTGAAAACTTTCATGCCGGACTGAAGAATGAAACTAAAGATGCCAAGCAATCCCGTTGGAAATCGGGTGATACACGGGTTATTGTAGCTACCAATGCTTTTGGAATGGGAATCGATAAAGCCGAAGTGCGTACGGTAATTCATCTCGATTTACCGGACTCGCTCGAAGCGTATTTTCAGGAAGCGGGTAGGGCAGGGCGCGATGAACAAAAAGCCTACGCTGTTTTACTATACAACAACGGTGATGCTACCAAACTAAAAAAACGTATCGCCGACAGCTTTCCCGAAAAAGACATGATTCGTAAAGTATATGAATCACTGGGAAATTATTACCAAATGGCAGTCGGTTCAGGTCTTGATTCGGTTTTTGCCTTTGATATTGCAGATTTCTGCGCCAGTTTTAAACTACCAATTTTAATTACCTATAGCAGTATGAAAATCCTGCAACAAGCCGGATACATTGAGCTAACTGATGAACAGGATAGTTCCTCACGTGTACTTTTCATAGTAGGAAAAGATGCTCTCTACAATATTAAACATACTCCGGAACAGGAAAAACTCATACATATTTTGCTCCGCTCCTACACCGGATTATTTACCGATTTGGCATCTATCAATGAAGACACTCTGGCTAAACGATTGGAATGGACCCATGAAAAAGTATATGAACAGTTGGTTGGATTGGCCAAAGAAAGGGTTATTCAGTATATTCCACGCAAAAAAACTCCTTTTCTCACTTTTGTGCGTGAAAGAGAAGCCACTCAACGTCTTGCTCTGGGAAAAGAAGCTTATGACGACCGCCGCGAAAGATTCATTACCCGAATTACAAGCGTACTCAACTATGCTCAGGAAGAAAATATTTGTCGCAGTCAAATATTACTTTCCTATTTTGGAGAAAAAGAAGCAAAACCGTGTGGAAAATGTGATATCTGCCTTAAAAAGAAAGAGACAAATGTATCAACCGATGAATTTGAAACAATACGGAAGGCTATTCATCAGATGTTGATAACTGACGAATTGACAGTTAACGCACTAATATCAAAAATACCATATAAGGAAGCTAAAGTATTGAATGTTGTTCGATTTATGCTGGATAATGGACAAATCACAGAAAATAAATTAATGAAATTAAAACTAAAATAACCTGATTTCCGACAAAATAATCATATCTTTGAAAAAAAGATAAAAACTTAGGTAATGAAGAAAGAGGATAAACTAAAATATTATAATTGGAGTTTTGGCGACAGATATGATGGGTGGCGTGTTCGAAAAGTGGATGCACTTTTCTCAGTATCTCCCTTCATCATGACCAAACGTGCTGATTCAGAAGTGTTTTTTGCTTTGAAGATTCCTGTAGATATAATTGAAAGTTTTGTAAGGGAACATAAAAAAGAAATGCCCGGACTTTCAATTATGGATGTTGTTATTACATCGTTTGTACGACTTATTTCGCAACGACCCTATCTGAATAGGTTTATTGTGTGGAACAAAATTTTTGCACGGAATCATGTCAGTTTTTCAATTGCCATAAAACGGTCAATGACTATTGACGGAGAGGAAACCGTAATAAAACCCTACTATCTGCCTTCAGACACATTGCATGATGTGGTTCGAAAAACGCATTTGGAGCTATTAAATAATCAGCAGGTTGGTCAGGAAAACTCTTCCGATACTATATCTAAATTCATGGGGTATCTTCCTGATTTTCTGTTACGTTCAGTTGTTTATTGCATCAAAAAACTTGACACTATAGGTCTGATGCCGAAATTCTTTTTCGAAGCCAGTCCTTTTCATACCAGTGTTTTCCTGACAAATCTGGGCTCAATCGGTATCGAATCCATTTTTCATCATCTCTATGAATTTGGTACTTGCAGCGTTTTTGCAGCAATGGGCAAGAAAACTACAAAAAAAACAGTGAATAATGATGGAACCGTTAGTAAAACGAAAACTATTGAATTGAAATTTGTTGTAGATGAACGAATCTGCGACGGGTTCTACTTTGCAACAGCCATGCGGTTGCTCGAAAAAATTCTCTCAGATCCTTCCGCTTTATTGTTCCCGCCCGAACAGGTAATAGTTGATGAAGGAGTCGGTAAAAAACGTATTGACAAATAAAATTCCGACCCTGATTATAACATAAAACCTGCTAATCTGGTAGGGCATTTATTTTATATTTAAAACAAATCTTTTAAAATCGCTAATAATTTTTCTAGTAATATTCTTGCCATCAATTGTGTTTAATATTTTCCATAAAGCACAAATATTAACTTTAATCACTTGAACAAATTATAACCATACTGTTATAAGCATATTCTCCATTTTGGCATATTTTACTCTATTATTTTCTTTTCTGAAACCTCTTCAGCCGCAGGAATTGATTCATCTGATTTATTCTCCTCTATCACGAATCGTTTGTAATATGAAATCATTAAGGTAGTCATAGGAAGGGCAATTATCAGCCCTACCATTCCCATTAACGAGCCCCAAATAGATAATGAAAGGAGAATGACCGCAGGATTCAGTCCGGTAACTCTTCCCATTATACGAGGTGTAAGAAGCAAGTCTTCAATTAGTTGGATAATAACAAATACCACAGCAATTCCAACTAATACAGAACTGAAACTCTGTCCGGTTTCAAAAGATTGCAATAATCCCAATAGTAAGGAAGGAATTACAGCAACTGCTTTCAGATACGGAACCATGTTAAGCAACCCTATAAGTAAACCCATTACAATGGCAAGTGGTAATCCGATAATACTGAATCCGACAATAAATAATGTGCCTACAATCAAAGCAATGAGTGCTTGTCCGCGGAAATAACGATTCATACCCGATTCCATGTCCAGAATGATTTCAGTAATTATGTTTTTATATTTTGGAGGTATTATACCAAACATATCTGCCGAAATCTTTTCGTAATCCAACAGAATAAATATTAGGTATAAAAAAACGATTATTACTACCGAAAAACCAAGAATAAAGTCGAGCGAACCATTTATAAAATCCCACAACTGCGGTGCAAGTTTGCGTACGCTGTTCATCACATTTTGATCGCTAAGAATAGTTTTCAGGTTTAAATGTGATATATAGTGCTGAATTTCACGTTGCCATGAGCGGGGCAGGTAGGAGTTCATATCAATATTTTCGCTGTAAGTAACAACCAGTTGGGACAGTTTCTGAATTTCCTCTGTAACTACCGGTGCCAAAAGCCAAATTACTGCAGTTATTACCCCGAAAAAGAGAATTAAAGTGGCTAAAATTGATAACGCTCTGTTTTTGAGTTTTAGTCTGTGTTGGAAAAATGACACAAAAGGCTGTAGCAAATAAGCTATCAACCACGCAATTAGAAAAGGTAATAATACACTGCTAAGACGGATAATCAACAAATAAATAAGTGCTAAAACACTGAGTCCGATAAGCATTCGTACTACTCTGTCGAAAGTATAGGGTTTTGTATTCATGTTTTTTTATTTAGTAGACAAGTAAACTAGGAAACAAGTAAACAAGTAGATAAGGAAACAAGGAAACAAGTAGACAAGTAAACAAGTAAACAAGTATTATATGTTGTTTCCTTGTTTCCTTGTTTCCTCGTTTACTATCTTCGTTTTATTGAAACAGTCACGGCAAATTGGTTCATATTCAGTCATTTCGCCCAAGAGTACACGTTTATCACTCTCAACCAAGCGGTGTGAAACATAAGCCAATGCACCACAACGCACACATATAGCATGAACTTTATAAACATCTTCTGCCACAGCGCAGAGAGCAGGCATAGGCCCGAAAGGAATTCCCTTAAAATCCATATCCAGTCCGGCAATTATAACCCGAATTCCCTGATCTGCAAGCTGTGTACATACATCCACCAGTCCCTCATCAAAAAACTGAGCTTCATCAATCCCTATTACATCCACTTCACCAGACATTAAAAGAATGCTTCCCGAAGATTCAACCGGTGTAGAACGAATAGATGTGCGGTCGTGCGAAACTACTTCATCTTCCGAATAACGGGTATCAATTTTGGGTTTGAAAATTTCCACCCTTTGTTTGGCAAAATTTGCACGTTTCAGGCGTCTAATCAGTTCTTCGGTTTTTCCGGAAAACATTGAACCGCAAATAACTTCAATACTTCCGCGTTTTTGTTGTATCGGATGGTTTTGTTCTGAATAAATCATGGTATCTGACTGAAAATAAGTTTGTTTTCTTTTAATAATTTCGGCTATTGTTGTAACTTTGCAGCTGAATTAATACCCAAAGGTGAGATTTAAATTTTTCCCTTTGCAAAGATAAAAAAATATAGGTGATTCAGATTCGTTTTGCTTTAAAAAGATATGAACATCCATCCTCCTAAATTCATGCTCAAATCCTGCTTGCTATGAAACTATTTGTGGTACCCACACCTGTTGGAAATTTGGAAGATATGACTTTTCGTGCTATTCGTGTTCTTAAAGAAGTTGATTTGATTTTGGCCGAAGATACGCGTACAAGCGGTTTTCTGTTGAAGCATTTCGAAATAAAAACCCCGATGCAGTCTCATCATAAATTCAACGAACATAAAACTGTGGAAACAGTTGTGCAGCGTATAAAAGGTGGACAGAAAGTGGCATTGATTTCAGATGCCGGAACTCCGGCTATTTCCGATCCGGGTTTTTTGGTGGTACGTCAGTGTGTCGAGAATGGAATTGATGTAGAATGTTTGCCCGGTGCAACAGCATTAATACCTGCATTAGTTGCTTCAGGGTTGCCGAATGACCGTTTTTGTTTCGAGGGATTTTTGCCACAGAAGAAAGGTCGTCAAACCAAACTTCGTGAACTTTCTTCCGAAAAACGAACCATGATTTTCTACGAATCACCATTTCGTTTGGTCAAAACACTGTCTCAGTTAGCTGAGGTGTTCGGACAAGAAAGAAAGGCTTCTGTTTCGCGCGAAATTTCTAAAGTTTTTGAAGAAACCAAACGGGGAACTTTGGCGGAATTGGCACAACAATTTACAGCGCAAGTCCCTAAAGGAGAAATTGTTGTAATTGTTGCAGGAATTGAAGAATAACGTTACCTTTGCACCCGAAAAAGATTTCTCAAATTTTGTTAGGATTTAAAATTCGTTTAGTTACCATTTAGTTTTTTAGGATATGAAACCGACTTTTTACATTTTAGTTTTGATGGCAGTAATGCTGGTATCATGTGGCAAAAACTCTTCTGAATATAAGGCACTTCAAGCCCAAAATGATTCGTTGATGAATTCCAAAGTAAAACTTCAGCAGGAAGTTGATAGTTATTTTTCTGCAATGAATCAGATTGAACAGAACATTGAAAAAATCAAGGAAACAGAAAAAATTATATCGGTACAACCTGTTGGAAACGATTTGGGTCCAGATGTTAGGACAAAAATAAATGAAGACATGACCTATTTGTTTGATATGCTCAGAGCTAACAAACAAGAATTAGCACGGTTGAAATCGAAATTGAAAAAAAGTTCATTTAAATCTTCCCAATTGGAGAAAACCATCAAAAAACTTACTAAATTACTGGAAGAAGAGACTGCCAAAGTAGCCGTTTTACACGGTGAGCTAGCCAAAAAAGACTCATTAATTGTCAAACTAGATACTCAAGTAGTTAAATTAGGTAGAGATGTTGAAAATCTGACTGTTGAAAATAAAACAAAGGATGTAAAAATCAAAGAACAAGAAGAAACAATACATACAGCATGGTATGTTTTTGGAACGTTGAGCGAACTTAAGCAACAAAAAATTGTATCAGTTGAAGGGCTTTTTAGTCAGCAACGGGTTTTGCAACACGATTTCAACAAAAACTATTTTGTACGGATTGATGCACGTAAAACCAAATCAATTCCATTGTATTCAACTCACGCTAAGATTCTAACCAATCATCCAAAATCTTCCTACACGCTTGAAAAAGAAAATGGTAATTTCGTTCTTTTGATTGTCGATCCTGAAGAATTCTGGAGTGTAAGTAAATATCTGGTTATTGAGGTAGAATAAATTGATAAGTTTCAATTTCTATTAACTATATAATGCGTTTTCGGTAACATGAAAACGCATTTTTATTAAATTTATGTTGTAAATATCATGAGTTATAAATATGTTTTTATTGACATGGATGACACTATATGGGATTTTCATGCTAATGCTAAGTCTTCATTACAAGAGCTTTATGACAATAGAAACTTTGATAAGCATTTCGATAATTTTGAACAGTATTTTGAAATTTATGCCAAACGTAATCTTGAATTGTGGGATCAGTATGGTAAAGGTGAAATAACGAAAGAAGCACTTTCACTGGAGCGATTTCTTCATCCGTTGAGACAAGTTGGAGTAGCAAATGAAGAAGTTGCTATAATAATGGGAAAGGAATATCTTGATTTACTTCCGACAAGAACTGCTTTAGTCCCTTATGCATTGGAGTTACTTGATTATTTGTCAGATAAATACCCTTTGAGCATTGTTTCAAATGGTTTTATTGAAGTTCAGTATCGAAAACTAAAAACATGCCGTTTGGAGCATTATTTTTCTCATGTGGTTTTATCGGAAGAGGCAGGTTTTTTAAAACCTGATAAACGAATTTTTGAATATGCAATGAAGTTAAATGGGTCAATGCCTGCTGAAACAATAATGATTGGCGATAGCTACGAAGCAGATATTATAGGGGCTCAGAATGCAGGAATTGATCAGATTTATTTTCGTTATTCCAATACTTCAACTCAAAACCTACCTTGTTCATTTTCAACAGACTCGTTACGGGAAATTATAGGAATTTTATAATATATTGGTTTACAAAAAAAAGGAGTTTAATTAAATAAACTCCTTTTTTTGAGAATGAAAATTGGAAGCTTATCTTACAACTTTTACGGTTTGAGTATTGTTACCAATAAATTTAAATAGATACAAACCTTTGGTTATGCCATTAACCGGAATTGTCAGTTTTCCAGTTGTAGGCAATTTGTAATCAGATATCAACTGTCCAGAAACGTTATAAATTGACACGGATGTAAATTCTGATGAATATTTCAAATCAAAAGAGTTGACCTGGTTTAAAACACAAGTATTTGACATTTTTGTATCTGAAATACCAGTATAGTCCCCTTGATTTACATTTATGGACATATCTGCACCGTATGTAGAAACTTTCACAACAGTACCCCGACCGGTAACTCCAGCAGGAAGAGGTTCTGCTTTAAGAGTATAAGTTATAGCCCATTTAGTACTATCGAAGGTTAGTTCAGAGGTTAACCATGAAGGTAAAGCAGCATCTAACCACCATGCATCAGGTGAATACAATGAATTAATATTAAATGTTTTACTTCCACCTGCAATTGGGGCAACAAATGAAGCTGCATCAGAAACTAAAAATGAATAAGTTGCTCCCAAGTTAAATAGGAAAGAGGTGTAAGCACCAATATATTCGGTAGCACTATAAAAATCACGACTAACTACACCAGCACTATCCTTTGAATTAAGAAAGACGTATGCATTATTTTCTCCAATAGGACTGTCGTAGCCTTGAGCCCACGGAGCTATGGTAATTCCAGATTTATTGAAACCAGTAAATTCTACCAAAATAGCATCACTTATTTCCAAATAGTCATTTATAACTTCGAGTCCTGTAGTAGGATCAATATTTGTGAAACCTTTGAAAACCATGCTGTAGTATTTTGCCCCAACATTAATTACATCTGTAGGAGTACAAATGGCAGTGGCAATTGTATCTGTCAAATATCCATCTACAACTCTATGAATAATAATTTTGAATTCTGCATCAGCAGGAGCAGAGAATTTCGCCAGGTTAATCCATAAGCTGTCAATCAGGTATCGATGAGCTGGTTTATCGAAATAATTAGCAATTGCATCTACAGATTTGTCCGCAGTAGTTCCAAAGAAATAATCACCCGTAGTTCCATTTGGAAAGTCGTAAATATATTGATTTAAATCATAATTACCAACACCAACAGTACCCCAATCAAAGGAAAGTTGACCGCCAGCCATAAAATATGATCCTGAAGTTGAGGTTCCCCATTTATAAATAGAATCGCGAGCACCTGCACTTGCTTTTAAAGTTGGTATATTATATTCTCCATAAGGATAAGAAATTGAAGGATGAATATCAGTTGAAGTAACAGTAGATGTCGGATTTTTAGGATCATCAAAAGTCCAGAGGAACGATTGAGAATCATCGTTAGAGTAATTAAACCATTGAGCAGCATCATATGCCTGACCAAACATTAAATCAGATGCAAGATTCTTATAATCCTTTGTTAACCCGGCAAAGAAATATCCTTGAGGTCGACCATATAGTGCTGTAGGGATCAACTGACGTATACTTATATTATCAAGTCCCATTGAATCTCCATCCTTTCCTACATAACGGAAAGCAATTTTAATTGATTGACCTGTATAAGTTTGTAAGGATTTTTTGATTGTATTCCATGCACCGGTTGAAAAAGACCAATTAGAAATAGTTGAATCATTAAATTGAGCTGCATCCTCAATTGCGTCCCAAACTTTAGTCCACGACGTACCATTATTTGTACTTACATACAGTTGTAAGGTTGCATTTGGTGTTTTGTAATTGAATACATCGGTTGTTGTTGTAGAATTGACATAATCAATGTACATCCAATATGGATTATAAAAGAAATCGAAGGTTAAATAGTCACCACTTTTAGGTGAAAAAGCAGGAGAAACTAACCAAACATCTTGATTTCTGGCACTTGCTCCAACTCCGTCCCAGTCAACCCAAGCCATACTATTTCCAGTAGAAGGACTTGTGTAATCATTCGCTTGATTTACCGCCCATGTTGGGTTAATTGAATCTCCAGTTGCATAAGTTGTAGTTGTTTTATTCAATTCAGTCCAATTGGTTGGTAACCAGTTTTGCTTAACACCATCGTAACTTTCAAAACCTTCATAGAAAGTTGTATCAATACTTGCTTTTAGCTTTAATAATGGAGTACGTGATTTAAAATTAGCCAGATATTTATTGTTATGTTTCAAAGCTGCTTTTCGCATTGAAGATAGTTTCTTGAATCGCTCACTTTTTGACATTGATGCAACTTTGTTTTTTAGCAAAGGCGCATTACTTAGTTGTACCGATTTAACGGTTTTTCCCGATTGCATTAATGCAACCTTTTCATAAATGGCAATACCTTTACTTGATACCGCTGCTTTTGTTGATTGAGCACTTGAATAAGAAATACTCAACGCAATCACTACTAGAGAAAGTAATTTTTTTTTCATTTAAGTAAATTTTAAATTAATAATAATTCTAACTATTGGCATATAACAGTGAACCAGGTATTACTATCCTGGCTTTTGGTGAATTTAATATTTCTTGGATTAATAGCTATATCAGTGTTAAGTAAATAATCAGAACAAATAATATTCACTATATCTTTCAATCCGGCAACATTGTTATAGAAGCTTTTTCCATTACTATCAGCTGTTCCTTTATATGAAATTGATAGGGCGTTTTTAGTGTTAGTTGTTAGCAACAAATCCAAATTTCCTTCATATTTAGTTTTTGTACCCGAAAAAGTTAGGGTTAATTCAAAGGATTTACGCGTTAAATAATACTTAAGAATTAGTTTGACGTTGGAAGCACTGTATTTTGTAACACAAGATTGTAATATCTGATCATAAATCGTTTTAATATTTGGACTTAATTCTGAAGGATTTAATTCCCATATTTTTGTACTTTCATTCAAATATGCAGCCAAATCTTCAATCGCAATAAGTTTAAATTCGGGGTTTTCTTCACTAATTAACGATGATTTATCAGTGCTCAAATCCATAGTCTGAAATTTTTGTCCTTCTATCTCCTGAATTGTCTGAAATCGTATTCCTGATGTGGTTATAACAAAAGCCGCAATAACAGGTATATTTGTACTTGAACCTACTTTCTGAATCGTAAATGTATGATTGTTATTATATGTGAATGAATAGATTGAATTTGCATAGTTTAATGTTAGACTTGGTGGATTTTTGGAAAGCATGAGCAAATCCATTGTTTCCAAATCCGAAAGATATTTTTGCCAACTGATGGTTTGAGGAAGTTTAGTAAGCAGAATTGTAGTTCCCCTTTTTTTCCCTTTTAGTATTATTTGATTAGCTGTAACTTTTGTAACGATAAACTCGAAATCACCCTCTAAACCCAAACCGGAATTGTCAGGAACTGAAAATGCATGTAAGACTTTACTGTAGGTGTTAAATGTCAGTACCGGTCCTGTATCTCCAATCATCTCATAGTGACAAGTATCAGTTGTATAAATGTTTTGGGTCAATTCACTTTTTCCTGCAATAATTGCCTGTCCATATTTATTAAACTTTACTAACAAGTTATATCCACCACTTTGTTCTGTAGCAAAATACTGCATGATCCATCCGTTTGATGCTGTTTGTAAAGAGTCAGTTTCATCTTTAATCGCATTCGTTAATCGTTCTGCAGCTGAATTTGTAAAAACCAAATCATCTTCAAACAGACATGATTGCAAAGCAAGAATGCATAAAAGAAGACACGATATGAATTTATATTTTTTCATTCTCATTTAACTGTTAAAAATTCTGATACATCATCGTTGGTACATCATTTCCTCTTCGTAGAATTACCGTTCTGATTGAATCAATATCAATGTTCCATTTTGTCGAAAAATATGTACGTACAATATCTAATTTTTTTGTTATCAAAGTTCCTGAAGTAGCACCCGCAGTAGCTAAAGCTTTATCCCACCATGTTTGATCATGAGTTACATACATCGAATACGTTTCAACAAAATCCTCATTCGCCTCATATTGTGAATAAGCAGTAATAAACCCTTTTTTCTGAGCAGCGGCATCCGTATCAAGATACCAGTCATTGCCAATATAACCTGATTCAGTTATCCTTATAAAGGTTTTGTCGTAACCTTTGTTTTGATTTAATATATGTGCAAACTCATGATGCATCACATGAAAATAGTATTCATTTAGAAAGCCTATCTCCAATTTTAAATCATTTACAGCGTATAAAGTTACTTTTAAACCACCTTGTGCTGTGCCAAGCACTACACTTCCACTTCCATCAAAAGCTCCCGAACCAACTAAAAAAATCATTTTTGGTACATATTGTCTGGTAAAATCAATACCCGCAACTTCGTCATAAGCTTCTAGCCACACATGTTTTACTATCTGTGCCAGTATTTGTGATTTCTTTAAATCGGCAGGAATTAAATTATAGGTTTTATCTGATTCATTATCCGAAAATTTATAAACGAAATCGATATTATATTTGTTGATGTAATTTTCCAACAACCATGAATCAAATTTTGTACGATCAGGCGAATTGGTATCAAAAATTGAATCACCAAGTTCATCTGTTCGACAAGAGCTTGATAAACCAACGATTATAAGAATTTTAAGAAGCAAAAAATTATGTTTTCTCATATTATTTTATCTTGGATTGGCAGTAATACCAGCATTAATCACATTTTGAGGGATTTGAATTGCTCTTCTAGGATCATTTACCTTCAGTGTATCCGATGATACTGAAATATTTGTATTGCCTTCTATAGTTCTTCTGTTTAATTCAATTCCATATCTTTTTACATCAAACCAACGCAATCCTTCGTGAATAGTTAATATACGGCGTAAATGCAGAACACAATCTATAAAGTTTTCTTGTTCTCCCGTTTCAATAACAAAGTCAGGATTCAAATGTTTTTTTACGGTAGGTATAGTAGGTGTGTAATATCCTATACCACTGTAAAATGAGTTTATTTTTGTCCGTGTCATTAATGCTCCCGCCGATGAATAGGCTGTCATAAATGTAGCTAAATCTTTGGTTGCATTATCATAGTCTTTTTTCAAAATGTAAGCTTCTGCCCTACATAGCAATGCTTCATCTGTCGTAAATTCGGCTTGTACAATATGAGGATAACCTATTCCGTTTACCGGATCAGTGTACTCGAAATATTCAACAAATTTTCTGGAAATAACCTTAGGGATCTGTGAGTAACTTGCACTTCTGAAATAAAACATTCCAGAACTTCCCCAAGGGCCAGAACTTGATACGGTTTCATTATCTGCAATCATTGCATTGTGTGAGTATTTAGATCCTCCGAACGAAGGTCCGGCTACTCTGCCCCATAATGATTGTGTTGTTATATCTAATAGTGTTGCCCGATTATCATTGCCAATATACCAGTCAGGTCTGAAGTTGTCGTTGTTCGATAAAGTTCCTCCATATTGCCAATCACGTAAAACTGATAATGGGTCTGATGTTAAAACATTCTGAGCATATTCTATTACTTTGTTGTAATTCCGATAGAACAAATTAAATCGTGTTGCAAATGCGTAGGCAGCTTTCCGATTAAAATGATATTTTATCACCGAATAAATCTGGTCATCAATCAGTGGCAAAGCGGCTTGAATATCGGCATCTATTTTTGAGTAAACATCGGCAACATTTCCCCTTTCGTAGTGGGGTGAAACTTTAGTTTCAGTTTTACTCATGTAAGGAATTCCCAAATCAGCAGAACTATTAGCACCATAGCTTTTGCAAAAAACATTCACTAAAACAAAATGACAATATGCTCTACAAATTAAAGCTTCACCTTTTTGAGCATTTAGTCTGGTTGGGTTACCAAGGTCATTTATAGCTTGCAATGCCTGGTTCGCTGAAGCAATAGCATGATAATATCCATCCCAAATAGCTTGTGGTGAATCTTGCTGATCCTCAGAGGCATCCGACCATGTAAATGCTTGTTTTTCTAAAGCAGTAGTTGTTGTCCATGTACTCCCATTGTCATCGGCATTATCTGATGATAATTCGCATAGTAACCAAGCTGATTGATCGGGATAAGCTGACACAAGAAGGTTTGTTATTTTTGAATCAGTGTCAACTAAAGCCCGATTGTCTGGACTGACTTCCAAAAAGTCTCCACATGAAACAAATAAAACTGCTACAACAGCAATAATGAAGGTATGTAAATGTCTGATTTTCATTTTTCTGTAATATTAATAAATTAGAAAGCAGCTCTTAATGTTAAAGTGAATTGTTTTGGAACCGGGGTAGAAACACCTCCTGAACGGAAAAATTCAGGATCCTGACCATTTAATTTTTTGTCAGCATACAAGAGTAACAAATTTGTTCCCTGAATCTTTACAGACAAATTGCTCATTTCTTTTAATAACTTTTTCTTAGGAAAATCGTATGTCAACGATACTTCTTTCAACCGAACAAATCCACCATCAGCAATTCTAACATCAGAGTAGTTATAAGCGTTATACGCTTTTGTTAGATCTTGAATGTCATTTAACTGTCGCTTGGTTAAAATAGTCGGAACGTTGGTGAAATTTTCATCTCCGGGTATCATCCATCTGTTTTTAAACTCTTTAGTCATCGAATTTAAGTCTGAGTACTTACTGCTAAAAACAGGATCCAATCTTACAACATTGCCAAAAGAATAGGTGACGAAAATATTCAGTTTAAAACTTTTATAATTGAATATGTTACCAAAGCTACCGTTAATGGTAGGGTCTGTAGGTCCCTCGTATTTCAAATAATCCAGGTTTGTTCTGCTTTGAAAATCAATGTAAGTGTCTCTTACATTTGTTTTTGACCCATCAGCCCTATAAAATGTAGGATAACCATTTTCATCTAATCCGGCGAAGGGGATTGAAAACAATGCTCTGTTAGGATATCCTTTCTTAGCAAAACCAGCACCGGATATAAGGTCAATTATGCTGGATTGCATATCTAACTTTGTAACTTCTGTTTGATTTTTACCAAATATGAAATCTGAGATCCAGCTAAAATCTTTTGAAACAATATTTTTTGTTGAGATTGATAATTCTACCCCACCTGTTTTCATGTTGGCCACATTTGCAAATTTCATTGTTTCTCCTCCTGCACCTGATGTATTTATAGGTCCTATTAAATCATAATTATCGCGCGAATACCAATCAAAACTAACATTAATTTTATTGTCCAAAAATCCTAAGTCAGCGCCAAGATTTAATTCATTTTTTTTCTCATAAGTCAAGTCTTCGTTTTGTAACGACACAATTTGCAAACCGCTTTCTTTTAAATCGGCAAAAGGGCGATAGGGATTATAACTTTTAATAACTACATCTGAATTTGTAATAAAATCAGGTACAGGCGAAGCCGTTAAACTATAAGACGCTCTGGTACTAAAGTGCGAAATTTTTTGTTTTAATTCCTGAAAAAATTTCTCTTCGTGTACATTCCATGACAGTCCAAAATTCCATGTTGGTAACCATCGTGAATTACCTTTATAAAGGTTGGAGCCTTCATCTCTCGATGTTATATTTAACGAATACTTGCCTTTATAACTATAGGTTAATGATCCGAAATATGATATACTCCTTTTTCGGGTATTACTTAATGAATAATATAAGTTACCATCCTCAATCCCTTTCTTTATAAATTGATAGATATAAAATGGTATTTCTCCCATAGCGTATTGCATGCCCCAGCCATTGAAAGAAGTACTATTCCGGTCTGTTTCATTGGTTTCCATTCCTCCAAACAGATTCACAACGTTATCATCGTTGAAATCTTGTGACCAGTTAACTGTAGCCCTGAAATCAACCGATTTCATTTTAAAATCGTGTTTTTTGTAGATTCCACCTTCAGGTAAGATGCTTATAGGTAATGCATAAAGATAGTCAGGGTCTTTGTAAAGGTATGGATTCGCATCTCTTATTGTCACATCTTCGGGAACAATACCTGCGTTGTATGCCAATATTTGATTTGATGATTCTTTAATAAAATCTTCCTGTGATGTGGTTTTATAATTTAAAGCACCGAGTACTCCAAATTCAAGGTTTTTTAATGCCTTCCATTTTAATTCTCCCTGAAACTTTAAATCAACAACATTTAGATCAATATAATTATTCTCTAACTCGTGTAATATATTAAAGTCGGCATAATTGCGTGTATAATAGGTGTTTTTATCCAACGCTCTGGATGTATTCAAAGCATAGCTGTAGGGGTTAATATCAAAATCACGTTTCACCTGACCTGATACCACATCCACATCCTGACTTAAGGTTCCGGGTGCTCTTTGATTTCGGTACGAACCATTTGAGATTAAATTCAATGATAAGTTCTTTAAAATATTATGAGTTACATTTAAGTTGGCAGTGTATCTTGACACGTTGCTTTGTTTTGCCCAACCATCATCATATAAGGCACTTAATGAGGCGTAAAATGAGGTTTTTTCAGTACCCGATGAAATAGATATGGAATGATTATGCATTATATTTGACTGAAATAATGCTGAAAACCAATCAGTATTTCTCGTTTCTGCTTCTTTCAAATACGCATTTCGGGCTTCCGGTGTGTTTTCCAAAGCAAAAAGTTTTGTAACAGGATTATATGTATTTATTAAATGATACATTTTTCCATACACACCACTTTCCTTGTCTCTATATACGTCTGAGAAATTTAACCAACTTTTTTGTTCCATTTCCTTATAGATTCCCATTTGATCCTGAGAATTCATAATATTAAACTCGTTGTAACTTGGGGTTAATCGCATAGTATATTCACCCGTATAACTTATACTACTTACACCTGATTTTCCTTTCTTTGTAGTTATTACAATCACACCAGCCATTGCTCTAGCACCATAAATTGAAGTGGCTGAACCATCTTTTAAAATCTGAAAACTCTCAATATCATCTGCATTTAATCCGGCAATTGCCGAACTCACTAATGTTATCGCATCACCCGAAGATAAAGCATCTGCACTTACATCAGTCACATTTTCAACTACCACACCATCCACCACCCAAAGTGGTTTAGAACTACCATAAATAGAAGTTGCTCCACGTACTCGTATTTTAGGTGCAGTTCCAAAAGTACCAGACACATTTTGAACCGAAACTCCGGCAGATCGTCCTTCCAGGGCACGGCTTACATCGGGTATTCCATCAAGTTTAGTTTTCGATGCATCTAACTTGTCAGTAGCTCCGGTAAACAAGCGTTTATCCATTTTTTGCATCCCTGTTACTACAACTTCCTGCAATTGAGCATCAGAAAATAATTTAATCTTCATTACAGGTTTTATTTCTGCTTCCTGAGCCTTCATACCTATATATGATACAATAATTGATTTTGATTTTGCAGAAACAGAAAGTCTGAACTTACCTTCTAAGTTAGTTAAAGTTCCAACTTTTCTACTATCCTTTAAGGTAATTGTTGCACCAATAATCGGTTCGCCCGACTCATCTACAACAGAGCCCGAAATATTGGTTGTTTGAGCATAAGTAATTGCTAAAAAAAGATATAGAAAGAATATAATTGAAATTGTTTTTTTCATACATGAATATTTTTTAGAAATGTTGTATGGAATTCGCATACCAGATTTTCATTTTCTTTGATAAAGATCTGCTTCATGCTCGTTTCATAAATTCATAAGAATTTCCGTACAACAAATGCAAAAGGTTACAAAAATACATAAATATTTGGAAAGTAAACACAATTTAGGCGGTAATTCATATTTTTATGGTTGTATTTTAATTAATATTTAACTATAAATCAACTTGATGTTTACTTTAAATGCTGGCGTTCCCCCCTACTTTGCTTGATTAAAGATGTGATTTACCTTCACTTAACGCGAACTCAATTGTGTTTGCCCCAAAAACTAAACTCAAACAAAGAAGCAGAATTACAAAAAATGGAGCTCTCAAAATATTGAACATTAATATTTTTACAAAACTACAAATTTCGTATAACCTTTTACAAAATAGTTCAAAAATCTTTCACTTCAAAAATTGCCAACCCCTTCACCCCTTTCTTTTCTTCCAAAAAAAATGTATCTTTGCTCTGTTCGTTGGCTTATAGCCTGTTAATGACCCTATGTTACGACAACAGTTACAGCAAAAACTACAACAGAAACTTTCGCCTGCGCAAATTCAGGTTATCAAAATGCTCGAAGTGCCTACTTTGGAGCTGGAGGAGCGCATCCGCCAGGAACTGGAGGAAAATCCGGCCTTGGAAGAAGGTGCTGAATCGGAAAAAGAAACCGAGGAAATGGACGATCTGAGCATTGACGATGGTGGCAACAACGATGATTTTGACCCGGAAGAATATATGGCCGACGATGATATTCCCGATTACAAACTCAAAGCCAATAACACATCGAAGGACGATAAATACGAGGATATTCCGTTTTCGGTAGGTATGACTTTTCACGAATTTCTGGAAGAACAAGTAGGCTTACTACATGTTTCGAATCAGGAACGCCTATTGCTTGAATACGTGATTGGTAATGTTGACGACGAGGGCTACCTGCGCCGTACACCCGAAGCCATGGTGGATGACATCGTGTTTCAGGCCGGAGTGGAAACTACCGATGAAGAAATGTACCGGATTATCAGCCTTGTACGCCAGCTCGACCCGGCCGGAGTAGGAGCGTCAAACTTACAGGAATGTTTGATGTTGCAGCTCGAACGCAAAGAATCATGCGAATCGGTTGATATGGCAAAAAGGCTTGTCAAAGAGTATTTCGAGGAATTTTCGAAAAAACATTTTGATAAAATTCAGCGCGGGTTGGAAATGGATGATACCATGCTGAAAAAAGTGATGACCGAAATCACCCGACTAAACCCCAAGCCTGGAAATGCCTGGGACGGAAATGTTCTGGAGAAATCAATGACAACAATTGTCCCCGATTTTATTTTGGAAAACGATGAAGGTCAACTCACCGTTTCGCTCAACAACAGCAATGTACCTGAATTGCGCGTAAGCAGTACATACAACGAAATGTTTCAGGATTACGCCGGAAACAAAAAGAACCAAAGTCGTGAAATGAAAGATGCGGTCATGTTTGTAAAACAAAAAATTGACTCCGCGCGTTGGTTTATCGACGCTATCAAACAACGGCAGCAAACCCTGCTCACAACGATGATAGCTATTGTGAATTTCCAGAAAGAATTTTTTATCGAAGGCGATGATACCTATCTGAAACCGATGATTCTAAAAGATATTGCCGACCGGACGAGTTATGATATTTCGACCATTTCGAGAGTGAGCAATAGCAAATATATCCAGACCGAATTCGGCATTTTCCCGGTAAAATATTTTTTTTCCGAATCAATGACCAACGACTCCGGTGAAGAAGTTTCAACCCGCGAAATCAAAAAAATCCTTCAGGACTGTATTGATGCCGAGGATAAACAAAAACCGATAACAGATGAAACCCTTGCAGCTATATTAAAAACCAAAGGCTACGTGGTGGCACGCCGAACGGTGGCAAAATACCGAGAACAACTGAACATTCCGGTAGCGAGGATGCGAAAAGAAGTTTAGAAGCCCCCTAAATCCCCCTTGGGGGATTTAAAGACTTATTCTCCATAAATTTAAATAAAATAAAAACAAAACTAACTTTAAGTCCCCTTAGGGGCAGGGAGGCTGAAAATAAATATGAATATACAAAATAATACTAACTTTAAGTCGCCCAAGGGGGATTTAGGGGGCTGGGTTTTCAATTTAATCTCTCTGGTTTTTCAGCCCTTGCTGATGCCAACATACGCTATGATTCTACTTATGAATATGGATATATTTACGCTGATGCCGCTGTTTTGGCGATGGGTAGCAATAATAGGTACATTATTATTTACAGGTATCATGCCGGCAGTACCAATATTGTTGATGATGAAACGTGGTGAAGTGAACGACCTGTTTATATCGAAAAAAGAAGAACGTACCATGCCTTACCTTTTCTCGTTTATGGCCTATGTTTTCTGGGCTATGTTTATGTGGCGAACCCTGCAATTTCCCACGTTTATTGTGGCTATGGGTGTTGGATCAACCCTCTCAATTCTGGTTGTTACTTTTATCAACATGAGATGGAAAATCAGTGCTCACGCTACCGGAATGGGTGGATTTTGTGCCTCTATTTTCGGAGTTTGTTACCGCACAGCTCTCAATCCTGTTTGGCTGTTTGTATTTATACTGATTATTTCCGGACTGGTTGCTCTAGCACGCCTCGAACTGAAAGCTCACACACCTTCTCAGGTTTTAGTAGGTTTCGTTTTGGGATTTGTGCTGGTTTTTACACCTTGTTTTTTCTTTTAAAACTAAATAACTTTTTCAACATCCAACTTTTCCAAAGTTTAAATTTAAAATTCAATAATAATTATAAACAATCTTCATACCCCTCTAGGGGTTGGGGGCAAATTAAACTAAAAATGATAACACAAGACCAACTAAAAGATTTGTTGGAGCGCGAGAACGCGTTGAGGAGGTACCTTTGACGTCGACTCAAAAGCAATTCAAATAGAAGAAGAGGAGCTACGAACTCATGTTCCCGGATTTTGGGACGATGCGAAAGCTGCCGAAGCCCAAATGCGTAAAATCAAAGAACTTAAAAACTGGGTTGAAGGCTACAGTGGGGTGAAAACAGCTGCTGAAGAACTTCAACTTTCCTACGATTTCTACAAAGAGGAAGCCGTGACCGAGGAAGAAGTGGATGAAGCCTATCGTCATGCCCTGGAGGCGATTGAAACGTTGGAAATGAAAAACATGCTTTCGCACGAGGAAGACAAACTGGGAGCAGTGATTAAAATTGTGGGTGGAGCAGGTGGTACAGAGGCTCAGGACTGGGCATCTATGCTTTTCCGAATGTATCAGCGCTGGTGCGAACGACAAAAGTATAAATGCGAAATTACCAACCTGCAGGATGGTGACGAAGCGGGTATCAAAACCGTAACCATGCAAATTGATGGCGAAATGGCTTACGGCTACCTGAAAAGTGAAAACGGTGTTCATCGCTTGGTGCGTGTATCACCTTTCAATGCACAAGGTAAGCGAATGACCTCTTTTTGTTCAGTTTATGTTGTTCCATTAGTTGACGACACCATTGAAATTGAAGTAAATCCGGGCATGTTGACTTGGGATACTTTCCGCTCATCGGGTGCAGGTGGACAGAACGTAAATAAGGTGGAAACAGGTGTGCGTCTGCATTATAAATTTATGAATCCGGTAACTAATCAGATGGACGAAATCGTGATTGAAAATACCGAAAGCCGCTCGCAGTTTGGCAACAAAGACAATGCAATCCGCTTATTGAAATCGCAACTGTATGAGTTGGAGCTGGAAAAACGTCGTGCTGCATCAGCAGTGGTCGAAGCCGGAAAAAAGAAAATAGAATGGGGCTCGCAAATCCGCAGTTACGTGTTCGACGACCGCCGCGTGAAAGATCACCGTACCAATTATCAAACTTCCAACGTAAACGGTGTGATGGATGGTGATATTGATGCCTTTATCAAAGCTTACTTGATGGAATTTCCCGATTAATTTTCAGTCTTTTTTCCTTTTAAATCAGGGAAAATTACATTGATTTCAAAAGGGCGTATTTTATACTAAATATTTTAGTGTGGAATACGCTTTTTTTTACTATTTTTACCGGCAAAAATTTTAAAACTCCCAATCAATGAAACAATTCTGTCTGATTCTATTCATTTTGATGAATTCAGGAGTTTTATTTGCGGTCGATTATAGCATAATTGATAAACAATCACTGACTGTTCCGGCTAACAAAAGAACGAATGCTGAAATAGCTGGTTTCCTTACTCAAAATCTTTCAACTCCAATTGAAAAAATACGGGCAATTTTTATCTGGATAACGCATAACATCAGTTATGATCTGGATAGAATGAATGCAAAGATTACTTATTTTGATCAACAGGAATTAGCAGATGATGCATTACAAAGAAGAAAAGGTGTTTGTGCAAATTATGCTGCATTATTTGATGCATCATGTAATTCCATTGGTATTCGCTCGTATCTGGTAGAGGGTTATGTGAGGCAAAACGGAGAGCCGATTTATAAAAGCCATGCATGGAATGTTGTTGAGATTGATAAACATTACTATTTTTTTGATCCTACCTGGGCTGCCGGTTTTATGAGAAACAATGAATATGTGAATGAATACCGTGATAATTTCTTTCAAATTCAACCCGATGAGTTTATAAAAACCCACATGCCACTTGACCCTATCTGGCAATGCATTACAAATCCAATCAGTTATAATGAATTTGATATCAATGATTTTCAAAAACTCAATTCTAAATCAAACTTCAACTTTTCCGATTCTATTAAATCGCTGTCTAAATTGAAGAATATTGATAAACTTGAACGTGAAAATAAAAGAATTACACTTTGTGGGGGCATTAATAACTATGTGAGGGAAGAAATGGCAAACTTATCACTTCAAATCAATAACGAAAATCTACGTATTCAATCTGAAAAATATAATGAGGTTGTGAATCACGTGAACAAAGCCGTGAATGATTTCAATATGTATATACAAACTCGTACAAGAGATAATAGTTTTACACCCAGAAACAAACAACGTTTTTTGGAATTGCTTACTTCTGCACGCAACGAAACCCTTGCCGGAAAAACCATTTCAATTAGTGTGAACAACTGGAATACAGATTTGAAAAATCAGATTTCACAGTTAAAGTTTACCATTGATGATATGTTGAATAATATAAACAGGGAAATTTCAGATATAAAAAATCATTAAGAAATTATTGTTCTGGTCAAATCAATCAACCCCAAAAAACAAACAACTTCAACAAACTTTAAAGTAGAATAATTATGCTCTATAACATGATTATCCAACGCTATAAACTCCATATTTTCAACTAATTTTGTCCCGAAATTAATAACTGTATAAAGTACAATTAAAAATACAAAAACATGACAGTTCAAGAATTAAAAGCAGCTTTTGAAGCAACTTACGGCAAAGCAGCCGAAGCAACTTACTTTTCTCCGGGCCGTGTAAACCTAATTGGTGAGCATACCGACTACAATGGTGGATCCGTATTTCCATGTGCATTGAGTTTTGGAACTTATTTGTTGTTGGCTAAAAACGACAAAAAAGTGATGAACTTTAAATCGTTGAACCAACCTGAAATCATTTCTCTTGGTTTCGATCAGTTGACAACTCCGCTCAATAAATCGTGGGTAAACTATCCGCTTGGTGTGTTGGCTCAGTTTGTAAAACGTGGTGTGGCTATTACTCAGGGTTATGATATGTTGATTTGGGGTAATGTACCAAATGGTGCAGGACTTTCTTCGTCAGCTGCATTGGAAGTTGTTACAGCTTTTGCTTTCAACGATCAATTAGGAACAGGTTTCAACCGCACAGTGTTGGCGCAAATTGGTCAGAAAGCAGAGCATGAATTTGCATTGGTAATGTGTGGTATCATGGACCAATTTGTATCAGCCAATGGTGCGAAAGATCATGCAGTGCATTTAAATTGCGACACTCTTCAATTTGAACTCGTACCTGTAAAGTTAGAGGGAGTAAAAATTGTAATTTCAAATACTCATAGTCCACACAAACTCGATTCAGGTGCATACAACCAACGTGTTGCCGAATGTAAATTGGCTGTTGAGCAATTGAATACGGTTCGTCCATTGAAATACCTGGCTGAATTGACCGAGGCTGAATTCAAATCAATCGAATCGGCAATTACCGATCCTGTAGCTCAAAAACGTGCCCGCCACGTTGTGGGTGAAGTTCAACGTACTTCTGACGCTGTAAAAGCTTTGAAAGCTGGTGACTTGACTTTGTTTGGTCAATTGATGAATGCTTCTCACGTTTCGTTGCGCGACGATTACGAAGTTACAGGTCCTGAATTGGATACAATGGCTGCCGAAGCTTGGAAAATCGATGGCGTTATCGGTTCACGTATGACAGGTGGTGGTTTTGGTGGATGTACCGTTTCATTGGTAAAAGATGAAGCTATCGATACATTCATTAAAGAAGTTGGTGCTGCTTACGAAGCTAAGATTGGTATCAAACCGGAATTCTACATTGCTGAAATCGGCGACGGAGCTTGTAAATTATGACCCCCTGCCCCTAAAGGGGGGCCGGGAATAAGAACCCCTAACCCCTAAAGGGGCAATATGCAAGTTCGTCTTCATATTTTCTTTAGTGGTTAGGAAAAATAACTAGAATTATTAATTCAAAAAAAAAACACCCAATTAAATTAGTTTTAAGAGACGAAACTATTTTAATTCCCCTTTAGTGGTTAGGGGTCATTTGGAATCTATGAAAACAGTAAAAGAATTAGAAATAGAATTGAACGGTAAACCTGTATCGCTTTACACATTGTTCAATAAAAACGGTATGTCGGTTGATATCACCAACTATGGCGCAAAAATTATTCGTTTGATGGTGCCTGACAAAACCGGAAAATTTGATGATGTGGTGCTTGCTTTTGATACGCTCGAAGAAGTGATAGAAAAAGAAATCTACTTTGGCGCCGTTTGTGGTCGTTTTGCTAACCGCATCAAAGACGGTAAGTTCAGTATTGACGGCATGGAATACACTTTGCCAATCAACAACGGCACAAACTCCCTGCACGGCGGTATCCACGGATACAACGAAAAGGTATGGACTGTGAAATCGGTATCGCAACAGGAATTGGTATTGGAACTTTTCTCGCCTGATGGTGAAGAAGGTTATCCTGGTAACTTAACCATTACCTGTACCTACATTTTGAGCGACGAAAACGAAATCAAAATGCACTACGAAGCTACAACCGACAAAGCAACCATCATTGGTTTGACTAATCACTCATACTTCAACCTGAAAGGTGCCGGAAATGGAACTATCAAAGATCATACACTGCAAATCAACGCCGATTTCTACACTGTATTGGACGAATCGTTTGCACTTACAGGCGAAATTCGTCCGGTAGAAGGTACTCCGTTCGATTTCCGCACTGCGAAAGCTGTGGGCAAAGTTATCGACGACGAAGTATATGTTCCGGGATGGGGAATTGACAACAACTGGTGCTTGCGCAAAGAACAAGCAGGCGACTGTGTGTTGGCAGGAACAGTTTACGAACCAACTACAGGTCGTAAAATGGAAACATTTACCACTCAACCGGGTATGCAAATCTATACAGGCAACTGGATTGATAAAGTGGTAGGTAAAGAAGGTAAAATATACGACCGTCAGGATGCTATTTGTCTTGAAACACAAGGTTTCCCTAACTCACCTAACGTGGCACACTTCCCTAGCTCATTGTTGCGCCCGGGACAGAAATACGACGAATGGTGTGTATACAAGTTCTCAGTTGAATAATCTATCGGGGTGCAACTTTTAAGAGGCACTCCGACTAGAAATAGAAAAAGCAGTGTTGCCGGTTGGTAGCTCTGCTTTTTTTACAATAGCTCATCTCAGAACTTTGAAAATGGAATATAGTGAATCTAATCACACATTTTTCAAATATAACAGGCTTCCCGAATCCGGAAAGCCTGTTTTCATTTCAAATAATCAGAATTTAATATGCATGATCATCTGCATTTACATCTTCAATATCTGTACGTTTCTTTTCCATAGATCGCCAGGCAATAAAGATATAAACAAGCACTACCGGAATAAACAACGATACCAACGACATGGCATTCAGCGTAAATTCGCTGGAAGATGAATTAAAAATAGTAAGCGAACTTTGAAGATTAGGAGTGGCTGGATAATAAGCTGTGTTATTGTATCCCGCAGTCAGCAACAAGCTGCAAACAGTTACAATTGTACCAACACCCGCAAACCAAATACCACTTTTGAAATTAGCCGAAATCCATGTTCCAACCACACCAACCAATACAGCAACTACACCGAGTAGGAACAATACCAATACTATCGGCATTTGAATGAAGTTAGTGAAGTATTTGTATTTTTCCATAGACACTACGCCTGTTTTTGCGTCCACAGCAAAACCATCGGACAACAACGTCCAAATAACGAAAACGAGGAAGAATACGACAAAAGGTATAGCGTTATACCATAAGAATTTGCGTGAACGGGCTTCAAGAACCTGATTATTCAGACGATTCACAAAATACAACAATGCCAGAGACCGTGCAAGAAAAAATACGGCTATCCCTAAAGTAAGATTACGGATATTCAGCAAAGCCTCCAAACCGTGCCAATCGTTACCCCACGAGCTGATAACCGGAGCAAGTTCATTGGTGATATTTCCTTTGTTTACAATAAAATCCGAACCTGTGAAGAATGTAGCCACAGCTACACCAATGAGAAAAGTGCCTAATAAACCATTAAGGAACAGAAAAGTACGGAATGTGCCGGTACCTAATGTATTTCCCGGTTTAGTTTGGAATTCATATGAAACTGCCTGAATAATAAAGCAAAACAAAATTGCCATCCAAACCCAGTAAGCACCACCAAAACTGGTGGAATAAAACAAAGGAAATGAGGCAAAGAATGCACCACCAAAAGTTACAAGCGTTGTAAATGTATATTCCCATTTACGGCCAAGTACATTGACCAACAGACGTTTTTCGTCTTCAGTTTTTGAAAGCGAAAACAGCATTGACTGTCCTCCCTGAATAAATAACAAGAAAGTCAGAATTCCACCAAGAAGTGATATTAAAAACCACCAGTAGTGTTGTAAGAATGAGTATGTTATCATAATATATTATGTTTGAAAGTTTATATTAATTTGAGAAGTTTGTAGTTTAAAAGGTTTGAAAAGTTTGAAAGTTAATAAAGTTTGAAAGTTTGGGGTTTGATTTATTTTTTCTTGAACTTTTCAAACAAATCAAACTCCTCATACTTTTAAATTTTACTCAACTTCAGGTCCTTTCTTAATTTGTTTAAGCATAATACGTATTTCGGCAACCAATAATGCTGAAAATAAAACAAGGAACAGGAAGAAAGTAATCTTCACTGAATTAGCCGAGATATGCGAGATAGCTGCATTCAGCGGAAGTACATCCTGAATAGCCCAGGGTTGGCGACCGACTTCAGCTACAACCCAACCCAACTGTCCGGCAAGATAACCCAGTGGAATACTCAAAACACTTATCCACAAAAGCCAGTTCAGTTTTTCAATTTTCTTTTGATTCCATAAAATTACAGTAAACAACAGGATAAAATAGAAGCCCAGCATAACCATAATTCTAAATGAATAATATACAGTCGGGATATGAGGAATCAGTTTTTCGGGTTTATCAATGTAGCTATAACCAAACTGAGCATAATTGGCTTTTAAAATAGCTTTTGATTTGTTGGCAGCTACACTGTCTTTTGCCACAACAGCCTTCTGATAATCAGCCAAAGCACCACGAGCTGCCAGTCCACGTTTATGTTTTTCGTCAAACGAAAGTGCAGGGCCATTTTTTGTAGGATAACCACCATCAATAATATCTTTTATTCCCGGAACAAAAGAATTCATATCCCTGTTTGCCAACAATGATAACAACGAAGGAATTTCAACATGTAAAAGGTAAGGATCTATGCTGTCTTTATATGATTTCTTGGCAGGATTCAGAATTCCGAAAGGTACCAGTTCAATACTACTTTCACCTATGTAAAGTCCTTCCATAGCAGCCAGTTTCATAGGTTGACGCTGAGCCACGTTGTAAGCAGAACCATCACCGGTGTAAGCTACTAATACGGTTGAAATCAAACCAATGATTGCTGCAACCTTCATACTTTTCAGGGCAAAGTCTGTTTCGCGCTTTTTCAGCAAATACCACGAACTGATTCCTGCAACAAATAAACTACCAACTACCCAACCGGAAAGTACTGTGTGGAAAAATTTATTTAATGCAACGGGCGAAAGCAACAAACTCCAGAAATTAATCATTTCGTTGCGTACTGTGTCCGGATTAAATTCCATACCAACGGGATATTGCATCCAGGCGTTAGCAACCAAAATCCATAATGCTGAAATGGTAGCTCCTGTAATAGTGAGCCAGGTGGCAGCAAGGTGAAACTTTTTACTTACTTTATTCCATCCAAAAAACATGATGGAAATAAATGTAGCTTCCATAAAAAAAGCCAGAATAGCTTCGATGGCAAGCGGTGCTCCAAAAATGTCACCAACAAACCAACTGTAGTTCGACCAGTTTGTCCCGAATTCAAATTCAAGGATAATACCGGTAGCGACACCAATAGCAAAGTTAACTCCAAAAAGCGTCATCCAAAATTTGGCCGCTTTTTTCCAGGCTTCGTCACCCGTTCTTACATACATGGTTTCCATTACCGACATAATTACGCCCAAGCCCAATGTGAGCGGCACAAAAAGCCAGTGATACATGGCGGTCATGGCAAATTGTGCCCTCGACCAATCCACTAAAGTTGCATCCAATACATTCATAATTGTTTGTGATTAGTTAATAAAAATGTTAGAAAATTAGTTGTTTTTAATTGTCAATTCCTGACGGACATGATCTGCCCGCGATTTATCGTCTTTGAAATTTGTTTTAAGATAGTTTGGAAAGAAAAATATTTTGAGAACAACAAACATCACAAAAAGCTTGATTAAAATAATAATCCACAAAGTTTTTCCAACAGTCATGTTGCGAAAACCTTCACGATAGAATGTGAAAAGCTTTTGAAGAAAGGAAGGAAGTTTCATGTGTTTTGGTTGAAAGTTAATCAACAATTATAAAAACACAAAAATATGAATAAATTTGACATAATTACAAATTCGGATTGAATTTTATTAGTTAAATTTCATTATCTGCCCTACAGGACGTATAAAGCGAAGTTAACCTAATATATTCTCTCTTGCTTTAAAAAAATCAGTAATCTAAGTTGATTAAAATCAAACATACTTCTGTTTGATAGACGAAATGTTCAAATATATTAGCTAAGAGCTCTGTACAACTACATTTTGAATGTAAATACAACAAATGCAAAAACAGATATAATTTTAAATTATTGAATACTCAGATTCATAATTGGAATGAAAATGATATGAACGAAAGTATAGGTGAAGTATATCAGAAATGTGTAAAAATAACTCACCAGATGCTGCTTGTAATATGTTTTTTGGCTTTTATCGAAAACGGATATGTCGATATTTTTGAAGATTTATTTTGAGTTTGATTAATCCTCAGAGGAAATTCTAGATTTAGTTGCGCGAAAATCAAATAATTAGTGGGTTAACAGCCATGTTAAAAATTTAAAATAAAACCCAGTAAAATTGCTAAAATACTCTTTGCAAATAAAACACAAAACATCATCCTGTTTAGATATCAATTGAGTTGAATAAAAACTTTCTCATTTCCAATAATATAGATGCCATTTTTCAGATATTTCAGTGCATCAGATTTTGTGTATTTTCCCGAGTTAACCAATTGACCATATACGTTGTATACATTAATAAGACTATTATTTATTTCGCTAGCAGAAGTTGGATTAATATCCGTAAAAATAGGTGCACCGGCTAAAAATTTGGCAGTTGCATCTTGAAGTACTTGAATAGCTGTAGTACATTCACCAATAGTAGTATAAGTCTGCAACAAAGCTGATTGCAGGTTATTATATAAATTGCCACTAGTGACTTTGGGGTATCGATTCATTGCTATCAGAGCACTATCTTTGGCTACACCCCACAGAAAACTTTCCACACTCTCTATACTTTGGTCGGTAAGAATACGAATGTTGTCAATGAGAAGCTTTGGACCAGCTCCTGAACCTGCATTTGAACAACAGGCTCCCACACTAATTTCCCCCTGAAATGTGCCTGCAAAAGTAGCTGCCACAGCCGGAGTTGTCCATACAGAAGCGGTGAAATTGGTGGTTGCATCGTATGTATTAGTTGCACCATTACGAAATCCGGTCAGGTTGCTTACAACCGATGCAGCACTTGTATTTCCATTGTAAGCATCGTAGTTTAGGATGTATTTTCCGGCTGGCATCAGCACTTTTTGTGTAAATTGTACCGCATTACCCGTTCCCCAACCGGATGAAATACCCAGACAAGCTCCTGCACTCACGCCATTCTTGTCGGTAGTGGGAATGGTGATGCTATTAAATTTAAAAGCAGAACCATACGTCATTGTTGCAGTAAAAGACGCATTCGCATTCACAATGCTGCGGTTGGTCCAGTTCGTTACATTATATGAATATGCGCTGGTGTAACCCAATCCTGCCCACATATTTACTGCGCTTGAGTTCAACGTTCCTGCCACATTGTAGGTTATGGGTGCAGTGTCGAATCCGGCATTCTTTAATACCAATACGGTGATGTCGTTGGTTGGTTCTTTGGGTAGGGGTGCGTCGGTTGTGACGAATGTTCCACTCTTTACACTCACCAATACACGACTATTTGCCGGAACATTTACGTTGCCTGTTATTTTTCCATTGGATGTTAAGATTTTCAGCCCGATAGTCTTTGCCGAAGCGGTACTGTTAGTCAGATATGCACTGATGGAATCTGTTGCTTGTTGCGCTGTAATGATTCCAGAAGTTACGAAAATACGCAAAGCATTACCCACACTGTGGGAAGCAGTCAGCGAAAAATGTCCGATTGATTTTCCTCCCGAAATATCCGTTGAAACAGAGAATACAGGTGCACCTTCAGCGAGACTTATCGCTTTCATATCGGCTGTTGTAGCCCCTACGAAATTACTTACCAACATATAACGAATACTGTCAGGGTCAATTGCAATTACACCATTCCAACCAATTGGAAGAGAATCTCTCAGCAAAATTGCATTTCCAGCAAATTCTTTCGTTTTGTCGGCACTCACTCCACTGTAATAGATAATTTGACGACTATCCACTACTGCACCCTGAGCTACGCTTCTGCTTGCTGCGCTGTAGAGAGGATAAAAATTAGTTGAATAAATAGAATTGTTGACAGCCCTGTCACCAAATGCCATGCTACTGATACCTGGAGTGACAATACCTATCTGGTTATCAATATTAGCCCAAGATGTAGCCATTGTTAGTGTAGTTGCACCATTGGTCTGATAGCGTCCGTTGCTGTGATAAATTGTCCGTTGAAGTTTTGTCAGATCATCAGTACTAATTGCAAGCAATCCTCCTCTTGCACCGGTGATTGTTACTGCGCTGTTGGCTTTCACATAATCCAGGTAAATCAGTGCATTACCCGGTGTAGAATAGAGCGCAAAGTTGTTAGTCAAAGTAGCTCCATTCGTATTAATAACACCGTTCATGGTGTAGCTGTTGCCTTGCAGATTATAAATACCACTTGTAACAGGTGCAGCGTTGGTAGTTTGTCCGCTTACTGTGTACCATCCCAACAGATTACCAGTATTGTTTGCTTTGTAAGGAACAATAATTTTGTTTTTGTCCGGACTATTTTGTGTGAAATAGCCTGTATAACTTGTAATTCCTGAGCTCCAAGAGAAACAAGTGAAACGATCCTTTGTATTGGCTCTGACTAAGTTTTGTGTACTGAAGACTTCAGCTTTATCGTAAATTTTTCTAAAATCGCTCCATACTGTAGGGGTTATACTGGCGGTCGAAGCCATTTCGTGCATCAACCAGGTCATCATTAATCGGTGAGCCTGAACACCCATACGACGTGCCCCAACGTCAGGACGCAATAACCAACTTCCATCTGTCGTAGTTGATTGTCTGGCTTTGATGTTCTTATATGCCACGTTCTCGAGCATCAGTGCATTAGGATCTTTCAGGAAGCAAGCCAATGTAGAATATGAAGCAATCTGGTCGTACAAGAATAAGCTCCAATCGTTACCATTCGGCATGGCTAATTCGCCATCTGCTAATGCCAGTTTATTGAGAACTTTGTCCATTACGTTCTGATTGTTGTGCATTAGTGCGTTCGTTTTCCATTTTTCAGTACCGTTAATTCCGCTTTGGAACATTTTTATAGCCAGAAAACTTTCGCCTAACTCCTGCATGACCACATTTTGATAAGAGGTGTGAAAATAATTGTGATTCTGCAAGGTATAATCATCAAACAAGTTTTTTCCCAGATATAGATCCTTTACTGTTTTAGTATTATAAGTTGGGTCAATAACTGTTGCATCTGTTGCGTCATTGAGCTGAGAATAACAGTTAATTGCAAAAGCCTGTAACCGGTCATACCATTGTGATGCTAATGCATCATTTGGATACAAACCAAGGGCACAAGATAAAATATTAGTTTCCCAACCATTTTCCTCTGCTTTTGTATCCAAAGAATAGCCAGTCGGTATAGTGCGGGTTAGTTCGTAGTTACTTTCGCCTTTTACGAGATTGTACACATACTGCTTCTGAGCAGTACTCAGCGAGTCGAATTGGAAATAAGCAGAATATGCTACTGACATTGACCATAACGAGCTTTCCCAAACAAAGTCGGTACTGCTTGTTGAGCCCCAATAATCTCCTGCCGTACATGTTTTTAGCTTATTTGCCTTGTGAGTTGAATAAGCAAAAATCAAGCTCTTTCTGGCCATATTTTTTACATCATCCCATGTTACTCCGCTGGGAAGAGTGACTTTGTCTTTGCCATATTTATACAAAAATGCACAAATCATGGAAAGATCAGCGTTAGGTCTCACGCCTTGCTCATTACTACCGGCATTATTTTCTCCTTTAAAATAACCACACGCTTCATTCACACTATTTGTTGCAGCTGCATCAGTATAGTCTGTTTTTACATATTTCATAAAGTTGGCCAGCATTTGCAGCAGGTCATTCTTCATATTGGCTTCAGTGACAAAGTTTGATGTAATAATTCCTTCTGTAGGCGAAGAAACAGCATCTTCAGTGCCTCCAACAATTACTTGCGCTTGCAAAGAAATTGCCAAAGTGGTCATTATTACAAGTAATTTTATTTTTTTATTTTTCATGATATTATAATTCAATTTAACGAGAAAATTAATGTTCAGGAAATTAGCAAAGCAAATAGAGTAAATTGTAAAAAATGAACAGGTGTTATTGATTGAAGGTAAACAGCTCACCATCTAATACCAACGGAAGTAATTCTGGTGTCCAGTTTAAATACAATCCAGTTTCACTTTTAAACAGAAGTGGCAAAAATACATAAGTTGAGTTAAAATACTGATTACCATCCCAACGATCACCCACATACAAATAACTGGTTGATTTCTTTCCTTCTAATGGAATTATATAGGTTGATTGTGAGTTATATGTAGTTTCGTCTCCCAAATTTATAAGGTCAGACCATGGTCCGGTTATTGATTTTGAATAGGCATATTTTGCCTGATTTGGTGCCCAGCCCGTACAACCTGAAGTAATTAGGAAATAATAATCACCACGTTTTACTAAGGCAGGTGCTTCGCGATGTCCTCCCGGCCAAAGTGTAGCCAACTGCTCTTTTGTGTCCTGATAATCGTCAGTAAGGCGGTAAAGCATCATGTCATAGTTTTCACGGGCTGAAGAGAAGAAATAAGCAGTTCCATCATTGTCTTTGTAAAGTGTGCAATCGCGGGACATATTCCCAAATGGCCGAAAACTTTTAAGATAAGTAAACGGTTTCTCTATGTTGTCCGAAATTGCAACCGCAGCGCGTGCATAACTATAATCTCGACCATATTCATAATGCATCCACATGACAAATTTTTTTGTTTTTTCGTTGTAAATTATTTTCGGGCGTTCGATATTGGCGCGATCGAGTTCCTGATGAGATTGACGAGTAAGTAAATCACCACGAAATTCCCAATTAATCAAATCCTTTGAACGATAGCATGATACGAAAATGCCGTTTTTACGGTTTTCACCAATCCAATAATAATAGTCACCAATTTTCAAAAAACCACCTCCATGTGCATTGATTGCATTTCCTTTTGTATCGGTAATTATTTTACCATTTACAATTCTTTTTTGGATCTTTTTTTCTTCAGCCTTAACAGGCAGTGAGATGTAAAATACCAAAAAGCAAATTAACAGTATTGTGCTTTTATTCATCCTTATTTTTTTGCTATAAATTACAAGCACAAAAATAAGATTTGAGTGACAAATAAAAGGACATGATTCGTTCAAATATGAGTGTTAGAATTCCATTTTACTTTCAGAAACAATAAAACAGGTTAGATTCTTCAAAGTGTATAGTTGTAAAAAAGTTTTAACTTCAGCTACTATGTTTCACCAACGGGTTGTTTATTGATATTCTATTTGTTAAGGTTGACAGGGTCAATTCCTTTATGGGTTGGAGTAACTTGTTTGATGGTACCATCAGTATTAAACTCCATCTTGTCGATGCACACTTCTCGGTTATAACCGGCAGCACCACCCATTGTTATTCCTTTAGGGTAGTTGAAGCGATGATAAACTATGTACCATTCATCTTTGCCCGGCAACTGAAGCACTGAATTATGCCCTGTACCGTAAATACCTTCATTAGGATCTTTGGCAATAACCAAATTATTCTCTGGAATAATAAATTGACCCAGTGGAGAATCTGAAATGGCATAGCGTACACGGTAATTTTCACTACGAGTATCGTCTTCAGACCACATAAAATAATATTTTCCGTTTCTAAAAAGAACGTACGTTCCTTCACGGAATGTGCGATCTGGTTTCAGGATGGTAAGTGTTTCTTTTTTGATGGAAACCATATCATCGTTCAGTTCAGCTCCAGCCATAAACCCATTGCCCCAATATAAGTAGCTTTTACCGGTTTGTGGATCAGTAAAAACGTCCTGATCAATTATCTGACCATTTTTAACGCCCTCAGGTTTAGTGTCGATGAGTGGTTTGCCAAGATCCGTAAATGGACCGGTTGGATTTTCAGACCAAGCTACTCCAATTTTCTGTGCTGCTGAGAAATAATAGAAATACTTATACAAACCATTAATTTTCTTTTCCACAATACAGGGTGCCCAGGCATTGCGGTTTGCCCAACTTACGTCTTTACCCAACTGAAGAATTATACCCTCGTCTTTCCAATTTACCAGATTGTCCGAAGAAAAGCAGTTGAAATAAGTGCCCGACCAGCCAGTAAATCCGTCACTAGTTGGGTAGATATAGAACTTACTTGTTTTTTCGGAATAGAGAATTTCCGGATCGGCATATAATCCGTTTAGTACCGGATTGTGATTTTTTACAGTTGTAGCCGTATATTGTTCGGTTTTCAGACCAATTTTCACTTCATATTTCACCTCTCCTTTGCCGAAATCTGAATTTCCAATGGTTTTTACGTTCATGTTTTTTGAATAATCGAAAACCGGGCTAAATTTACTCAGATCGGTAGTTGACTCTACCGGGAAAGTTAGCTTTTTAGCATTCTCATCTACCGTAATATTAATTGATCGGAGTCCTTCGGCTTTCGCTGATAACAGAATATCAACCGGTTTAGTCCAGTAAGATTTCAGGTAATCAGCTTCTTCATTAGTTATTGGTAGCACTGTGCCATGCCGAGGATGAAAATCCATAGTTACCTCTTTATCAATTACTTTGAAGTTTTCAAGATCCGAACTACGTGTAAACTGATATCGCCCGCTGGTGTACATGTCGTACATTAAAATCCAATCAGTTGAATTGTTGAGTTTGAATACACCTGCACCCTCTACCGGACTGGTGGTTTGTTGCAGGTAATTGTCCTTCAATGTCCATTCACCGGTAAGTTTGTCGGCAGTAGCTTTTTTAATACCGTTACCATGCCCTTCAGTTTTAAAAAAAAGGTGGTACTTACCATTATTGAAAACAATATCTCCATCGATACAGGCCTTTTGGTCAGGACTAAAAAAAAGTTGTTTTGGGATTGTTTCCAATGCTGTAAAATCTTTATTTACATAACTGTAATAAATTTTGTCATATTCTCCTGCCCCTTCTTTAAGCATCGAAAAATAAACCATGTATTTCTTTTCAAGTGGGTCATAAATGGTTTGTGGAGCCCAAACTCGTAATATATTGCCAAATTCAGTTGGAAATAAGGTTGGGATATGAAGGGCTTTTGAAGTCCAGTGAATCAGGTCAGCTGATTTCAGCAAAACCATACCCCGGTTAGAACTCCATCCTTTTTCTGATGTCATGTCGGTTGCCACCATGTAAAATGTTTTACCATCCTGACAGCGTAGTATGTGTGGATCTCTTACACCGCCTGTTAAACTAATATCAGCGGATTTAATTATCGGTTGGTCATGATTTAGTGCTTTGAAGTTGTAGCCATTTTCGCTCAAAGCAAAGCGAATTTGCTCTTCATCTTTGCGATTACCTGTAAAATAAACAAAAAGGTATGCACTCGATTTGTATTTTGGCTGCAAGTAAGAAGATTTTGGCTGAGATGCCTGCATTTGAGGCATAAATGTAAAACCTCCGATAATGATACAAAGTAATTTTTTGTAAATATTCATTTGTTTGTGCTTAATGTTGTCTGTTGGAACTTTCGTAATACAAGATTATCCCATTTTGTTTGTGACCGAATATCAGGGATATTTTTGCTATATAAATACTCATTTAGGCCACAAGGAACTCACAGGGCATGTTTTTTCTCGTTTGGAGAATATTTGTATTCATATTCATTTCATCCCTTACTTGATTAATTCCAAAAGTGTAAAAATAGAGAATGTTTTTGAAACTTTCTTCAAAAACATTCTCATTTATGCAAATACTTACTGAAATGGATGATTCATTTTATATGGCTAATTTTCGCAGTCTCCAATCAATTTTATTACCGTATAAATAATCCGAAATCATAAGCGATAAGAAGGCCATTGATTCTGAGAAGATTACATAACTACCACTTTAGTTGCTGTATCATTGATTTTTACAATATAAACACCTGACTTGACATTAACCACTGAAGGCGTTTCCATCTTGAACTGGTGTCCGGTAATGTCGAAAACGTTTACTTTTTCATTTCCTGTCAATCCTTTGATGGTAATCTTACCATTTTCAGCAAATACTTTATACAGAGATTGATTTACATTTTTTACCGGTGTTCCGTCGTTTATTGAATAAGCAACATCCAATGCAGCAATTTTATTTGAAATATCTAATTCAGTCATTTGAATCTGTTCGTCGGTCAATGCAACTTTATACATTCTGAAATCAGCAATCAGTGTTTTGCGCAGATAGGCATCGGTTGAATAGTTAGAACGACCAATCCAGTTGAATAAAGTACCCAATCGTTGATCCATTACTAAGGTAGTTGAAGGAAGATTTGTTACTTCGCCCATCGAAATTGCCATACCATCTACATAGATTGTACCGATAGTGCCACTCTGGGAATATGCAAAATGATGCCAACCACCCATTAATGCAGCTGTTGCAAGACTTACACCTTGCTCACCCGACCATTTGTTAGGAGAAATAGCAACAGCTAAATTTTTAAGACTACCAATAAGATAACCTGAAGCGTCTGTAAAAATGTTTATGGCATTAGAGAATGTCCATAAAAAATTTCCATTTGTTGCTAAGTTTGTATAATCAGCATCGATACGGTAAAATCCACCTACAGTATAATCCTTCAATCCATACATCAATTTTCCTACTTCAAGTCCCATATCGAAATATCCAATACTGTCGCCCAACGCTAAAACATTGTATTTGCCGGTATCAGTCGAACCAATGGTATGAATTCTAGCTTGATTTTTCAGAACTCCTGTAAAATGTTTTTCAGCGGCATCGGTAACAATTGTATCATTACTAACTGATGTAAAGTCATATTTAACTAATAACTCTTTCGTGAATTCACTACCCGATTTTGGCAATACTGTTGCAGTAAATGATTTACTTTGAGTTTGACCACTTTTCGTAAGGGTTGCGGTTAATACTACATTATACGAATGATAATTAGGGCTGGTTACAACACCAGTTGAATTTATTATTTCGTTATGGTTCGTTTTCCATGAAATAATAATGGATGGATCCAAAGTACCTTTCGATGGTAATGTAAGGTTTGAACTTACTGCACTGAGATCACCTAACGACAAGTTATTCATTTCTGTAGTAAGTTCAGGAATAAGGTTGTCAGCATTTTCCAAATAAGCATTATTGAGTGATGCGATTGTATCGGTTACACCTAAATAATTGGTCATATCATCGGGACTCAAAGCCACATTGTAAACCTGTAATCCGTAAACAAGTGTTTTTTGAAGATAAACGTCGCCCCCTGAAGCATATACCGGATGTCCGATAAAGTTGTAAGGCGTTCCGGTGAAACCATCTTTGCGTAAAGTATTGAAAGGATGCCAGGTTATACTACCTGTAGTGGCAGCAATGCCATCCACGTAAATTGTGGCTACAGTTCCTTTTTGAGTAAAGGCAAAATGATGCCATCCTCCTTTTGCTGCATTGGCATTCACACCAATTCCCTGTTCACCACCATTATTCCAGGCACCCGGACTAAGAGCAGCATTTTGGTTTTTAAGTCCCGCATACATTGTTCCGTTATGACTTACCAATGCATCTATCGAATTGGAGAAACTATACAAAAGATTTCCCCAACTATTTAATGCTGTATAAGCAGAATCAACACGGTAATATCCGCCAACAGTATAATCATTTAATGAATAAATGGCTTCACCGATTCCTGCTCCCATATCAAAATATCCCTTATTGCTTCCAAGGTCAAGTACGTTGTATTTGGTTGTGTTACCGATGGTTCTGATACGCGCTACATCCATCATTTTTCCAACAAAACCACTTTCGGAAGCATCTTTTACACGTACTGTATCACCATCCATAGAAATGTTACCCGGTGCAAAATTCCAGTTAGCTACAAGCTCTGTAGTTAATACTGGATTTATAGCCGATACAGTCGCCGTAAATTCTTTTGTGAGTGTGTAAAGAATTCCATTCACAGTTTGAGATAAGGTAGCTGTCAACTGAACAGGAGTATTGTATTTGTTCGGACGAACTACATTCCCAAGTGTATCAATCATTCCCGGATTGGAAGATACCCAACTAACTTTTACACCTTGCGTTCCCATTTTAGTAGGCAGATTTAGTTTTGAAGTTACAGTAGAAATATCACCAAGTGTCAGAGCCGTTTGTTGAGTTTTTAATTCGTTCAGACCTGTTAGTGCAACAATATCAGTTGCAGTCAAGGCTCTGTTATAAATCCGGAATTCATCAATGCTACCAGCTAAAGTAGGATCAGGCCACTGTGATTTCGCAATATAATTCTGAGTAAGTGCACCTAATGCAGCAGGATTAAGTGTCAAAGCAGTATTTGTTCCAACAACCACACCATTTACATACAAAGTCCCGGTAGTTCCCTGCTGAGTAACTGCCACATGAACCCATGTGCCTGTTGCAAGACCAGAAGTACCATTAATAACTTGTTCTGCACTGTTATTGAATTTTATAGAATATCGCACCACACCAGTTGCATTTGCCACATGCGGGGTTAAAAACATATAAGTTGCAGTTCCCGCACCAAAATCAAAAACACGAGACCAACCAGCTGCGGTATTAATCTTAACCCAGGTTGCAATGGTAAAATCCGTTAGTGAAGTAGTAATAGTATTAGGTAGTTGCATATAATCGGTTACGAGTGGAAACGTTAATGCATTACCTGAGTTTCCGGTTGACACAGTTGGAGCACCCACGGTTGTACCGGTGTTACCGTTGCCTGAATCATCTGTAACTGATGTTCCTGTAACAGCATCAAATGAGTAATGTAACTGTAGCCCGGTTGTAATATCCTGAGCTACCAATGAAGAAGCAACCAGCATTGTTACTGCCAGAAGAGCCGGTTTATAAAACTTTTTCAATTTAAAGAAAGAGGAGGTTTTTTTCATGATACGTGATCTTAAATTAATATTTAGAGTTGTTTTTTTTACTGATCAAAAAAAATGATTGTAAACAGCAATCTGGATTTGACGATTAGAGTATTTAATGTTGTGTGGTAATAAACAATAGTTCGTTATAAAAAGCTCTAAATTAAGCGGCAATTGTGCCCCAATTCCTTAGTTCAGAGATAATAGTTCTATTTTTCTTTAAGTACGGGTTAATCCCGAACCTTTGAATAAATGTTTTAAGCAATAACTCATT
>CAIKVR010000302.1 GCA_903830915.1 uncultured Bacteroidales bacterium | reverse complement strand
TTCGTGGGTGAGTGTTTTTTGAAGAGAGATTTTAAATTCTGCCATTCTTTTTAGATTTTTGAACCAAGAGTCAAGAACTAAGATGTCAGTCTTAATTTTAGTTGGTTTTTAAATTGATTATTACTTTAAATAAGAAAAGTTTTAAATGTTTGTTAAAGCAGTACAGCCAGCTATAAGCTCACTATGTTAATATTTTATGGCTGTACTGCTTCGTTTATTGTTCCTTAAAGTTGAAAGTCACCAATCAGATTGATTGTTCCATAGCTGATTGTAATAGTATAGTCTCCTGTACTCCAGCAATCCAAAGGGATAAATAAGTCGAGGATACTATCTATATCTGATACAGCCTGATAAACCACATTCTGGTTTTCATCATAAACTATAATGGTTGCCTCTCCTACTGCCCAATCAAAATAAACAGCCAGATTACTGTTATCTACCGTTGCTGTTAGCGCTATATCTGTGTCAACAAATGTACGGTTAGGCATGGGTTGTGGTGGCGGTGACTGATCATCCTTTCGGATAATAATATCTCTTGCAAAACTGAATTGAGATACTAATAGAAGACCTGTAATAACACAGGTTTTTGAAAGCATCGATTTTGAAATTCTCATACAATACTAATTTTTTAGACACTGTATGAAATTCATCTAAGATTCATTGAGACTCATGAATTCTTTTCTGATTCTTACATTTACTTCATACCTGCCTTTTTGTTTTAATTGATTTTTACTTGAAAATTTTTCGATCGATCGAGTGACAAAATTAGGACAAGGAAACAGGAAGTGCCAAATTTTTGGCTTAGTTTGAGGTGTACAAAGCTATTTTGTAACTTATTGAAATGCTGTGAATTATAATTTGTTTTGCGACGAAATGGTGTACAGGGGGTTTTTCGACGAAAATTTCGGTCGAAAACGGGGTAGTTTTAAGAAGTTGGTTGGCAGGAATTCGGGGAAAATTAAAGTGTTATAATCAGCTATAATCAGGTAAATAAACTAATCTTCTGAAATAATTTTTAATAAGAGATCACCCAATAAACCGGCATTTTCAATACCGACTTTCACGGACAATCTGTTTTTCATCCGTTTGAGACTGTTATCTGTTTTGTATTCCAACAGAATAAGCATGTCGTGGGTAGGAACTTCAAGCAGATAAAGACAGCACCATAACAATTCTTTGTCATTTAAGCTCGGATAACTTGCTCTGAGTTTAATGACCAGATTATTAAACAAGGTATTCATTTCCTGAAAGAAGAACTCAGTATCATTCAGATGTAATAATTTCTCATAGATTTTTCGTGCCTGCAACTCTCTTTCGGCTATGCTTAGTGGTCTTTTCTCCTGAATTTGCTCAGTCTTTATCTTTTTAATTTTGTCTTTCAGCACTTTTCTTTTCTTAATTACAGGTTCTGTCCGTATTTCTGCTTTGTGCCTGATGTGCTTTTCTTCCGTTTGTTTGATGGTTTTCTTAGAATGCCGTCTTAATCGCTTAATCAGCAAGTATGACATGAATATAGAAATAATGAGTATGCAAATTACAATCCACAGTTTCAGTTTATTTTGTTTAGATTCTGCTTTTGTGTGATGCAGGTTTTCAATATAGCTTCCCTTGGGTTGAGCATAAATTTTTAGAATGGAGTCATTACAGTTTTGATAATCTGCCATTGATTTCTTCAACCTGCAAATATCTCCTGTTGCATTATAGGTATTTACAAGTATACGATAACATTCACGCCGGGTAATTATATCGGGCTTGTAGTTGAATGATTGATTGGCATAATAAACGGCTGAATCATAGCTGTTCAGATCAAAATACAAATCAGCCAGATAATAATACCGGATAGCTTTGTTGGTTTGTATATAGGGAAAGGGCATCGATTTTCTCAGGTAATACTGCGCAGAGTCAAACTGTTTCAGGGCATAATAATTGATACCTAAATTCTGTATTGCTAAGCCCTTCGTGAGTGAATCACTGGTATGGAAATATACCCTGTAAAAGTACTTCTGAGCTTCTTGATATTTTTTTTCGTGATTATAGGTAATTCCGATAGAAAGTAAGGTTGTGTTGGCAAAATACACAGATTTTGCTTTCAGATACGAATTATATGCTTTGGTATAATTATTTCTTGCTTTGGCATATTCTTTTTGATAGTTATTAATATCTGCCATATCAAAGTTTAATCTAGCCGACAACCAGTATTCATTCCTATTCTCAATCAGCTCCAAACCCTCTACATACAAACTTGAAGCTTTATCATACTGTAAAGCATATTTATATTTTCGACCTTTGTACAAATAGCAGTTTGCTAATCGAACAGGATCGGGGTGCTTCAGATAATAATTCAGCGAAAAATCAATAACCGAATCAGGTAAGAGGGGAAGTTTTAATCTATCCAACGCTTCAGTCATTAGCAATCCAAAAAGTGCTTTATTTTCGTCAGATTTGTATTTTGTAGTGGGTATATGTTGGAGAATATACAGGGCCGAATCGGGTTTGCTTTCAATCAGTGATTCTGCTTTCTGGAGTTCGGTGGGTGAGTTAGTACAGCTTATAATTACAATAGAAAAAAAAAGAAAAAGGGGAAATCTGTCGGTTAGTTTCATCGCACTAAAGGGTAAAATTTAAAGGCGTCAAAAGTAGAAAAAGGATTTGAGAGTTAAAAAAACAAGTTGATTTAAAAAAAGAAAGAATGCCTGACTTAACAAACATTCTTTCTAACCTTACAAAAATCAGAGAGAACATAAATCTGTTTATCCCAAATTCGCCTTAAATGGATAGTTATTAAAATACTCCGGAGTTTTTAAGTTTGCCTCTCCCGGAGCTTTGGGTGGAGTTGATTCCAATTGTAGCGCTATTTCATTGTCTAATTCAATACGCTCAATTTGAGGCACAATGTATTGTTTTTTAGTTGTATTCATCATATTCAAAATTAAAGTTTTTTGATTTTAAGTTTCTCAATCCCACCAACTCCCGAAGGAGCAGGCTGGGATGAGTTTGTAAACAAAACAGATTAAGGTTTTTATTAAAATCATCAATCAATAATCACTTTTTTCGTTATGGTTTTTCCCGAATTATTTACTGTTACCATATATACACCTGGAGCAAATGATGTTCCTAACTGAACATTTGATTTTGAATAGTTATTGGAACAAATTTTCAGACCAACAGCATTGTAAACCGATACGCTAGTCTCACCAGTAAAGTTAGTTTCAAGTACAATTTGTCTGTTACGAGCCGAAATCCATATATTGTTTTTCTCAGTTGGATTTATTTCGGTAGTCACGGAAGGTGATTTAAATAACAGTGCAAAGCGGCTGGTATTATTTGTAGTCACATTTGAACTAAAATTATAAACTGCATCAGATGTAAGTAGAACTGGTGTATTTACCAAATCGTTATAGTCTTTAAGATAAATGTTTACCGAAGAGTCGAAATTTACAAGCTGGGATGCTATTATACTAAATGTTCCTGCTGTCCCGGTTGTGAAACCAAGTGGAATTTCAGTATCATATGGTATGGAATTCATACCATTAATTGCCAACTGCTCGTTAGCAACAACAGTATAAATTTCAGGAATAGAAGCAGAATTTATACCCATTTTGGGTGTATCATACGCATCTGTTCCATTTGAGGCATTCGGGTTAAATGCCAAAATTGTTTCATCCATATTTACACCGTTGGATAGCTGTAAATACAATGCCTGTTGATTTACGTTGCTATTTGACGGAGCACGGAAAATATTGTTAGATGTATTACTATGACCACACATAGCATTACTGAATGTCAATGTTGCAGAACTTTGACCTTGCTTTACACGCACCCAAAAAGCCTGCATTGGTGGAATGTAACTTGTAACAGATTTAGAACTTTTTGAAATACCAAGACCAGAAGTTATGTTATAGGTATCAAAATCATATGCAGTATCTCCTGAGTTTCTTGAACGTAACCAGAACGAACCCAAAACCTTGGTAGTATCCATAGTTGCAAGATTCAGAAAAGCAGGATATGGGTTGCCGACCAGATTAAATCCTAATTTACTTGCATTGGTGGTACGGGTAAGTGAGCCGGTAGTTATATTTCCGTTATTAATTGCTCCTGCAAAAGTAAGCGTAACAGGACCCGAAGAGGGTAAAGCAATATATCCACGTCCGTTTTCAAAAGTAGTTCCCTGGGAAAGACTTTCCCAATAGGCAGTAGCAGGATTAGTATAACTGCTATTATCACCCGGTTCACGGTATCGGTATACGGTGTAGCCCGAAGGAGTGGTAGCTCCGTTAACTGGCGAAGAAATGTACCAGTTTCGGGCAGAAGCAAGGTACTGGTTTACGGAAGTAGTTCCGGTAACAGTAGTAGTACCATTATTTACAAATGTACCTGTGCCACTTGAAGTACTATTAATTGTAAAATTTCCTGTAACGGCTAATGTTTTTCCAAAACTAAGTGTAACTGCTGATGTTGAGTTTATTACTAAATTATTATTAACTGTTGTATTATTGTTTAAAGTCAAAATCCCTGATGGTTTTGTAACAGTCAGATAAGCAAATGTTTCGCCACCTGTATTAGAAATGGTTTGAGAGCCTGTTCCATTAAATGTAACAGCACGAGAATGATCAGTAAAAGTTGAACCAGAGGCTGCACGTGTCCAGTTTCCACCTACATTTAAATCTCCACCAATTGCATCTCCTAATGATAAGTTACCATTCAGTGTTACGTTTCCATTCACGGATAAGGGTTGATTCATTCCAATACTGTTATAATCCATATACAATGAAGAGCCGGCATCAACAGTCAAGTTACCTGTTAGTGTGCGAGCTACTGAAGCCCCGTTTGGATAGTTCAATGTTGTATTGTTACTAAGCTGTATGTTAGCAGGAGTAGTTGTATCAAGTTCTTTATAACGGTCATAGGTCGTACCAGTATTATATTTCAATAATGAACTGCTTCCATAAGTTGGTGCAGCGTCCACACTTCCTCCAGAATTGAGTTGGAGTGTTCCATTAATAGTAAAGTTACCTGCACCTACAATAGGTGCCGAAGCACTGATATATCCACTCACTGTGCGAGCTATACCCATGGTTATACCACCGGCACCAGTTACAGTCACATTTACAGGACCGTTAGTTGTTGGCCAAAATACCGGAGTGCCACTCACACTAAATGATCCTGTAGTATTATTAAACGTCAATGTGCCACCCGAACCATAATTCCATGTTCCCGAACCGGCTGCACTGCCCGATTGATCAATACGGAAAGTACCATTGATATTTGCCGTACCATTATTTGTTAAAGCAAACGCACCGGTTGCCAAAGTTCCACTGGTAGGAACGGTCAATGTTCCCGAAATGGTAGCAGAAGCGGCTAACGTTACACCTAAGGTGTTTGTAATGTTGATATTATTTGCAGCTGTAAGAAGTGCACCGGTGGTTTGAGCTACTGCCCCATTAAATTCATAATTGGCTCCAGCCTCAGTTACAGCACCTGACCCTGAAAGACAAGTCAGACCGAATTGATGTGCCGTTTTTAGGGTAGAACCCGCTTTTATTGATACCACATAGCCTGAACCTGAGCTAATAGATGCTGTTTTACAATCCAAAATACCGCCACTATTATTATTAAACACCGTTTTATCTAAACAAGCCCCAGTTGTTGGTGGATTGAGAATAAAAGTTCCGTTGTTATTATTGTTAATCGTCAGTCTACCTGCTGCACCTCCCGTACTAGTTAAAGTACCATTCAACTCAAATGTTCCGCTGTTAGTTATTGTTGACAACAATGATCCTGAAGTATAACTAGTATTACCAGTGTACAAACAGTAACCTGTGCTAGCAACAGCACTAGTATTCACCAAAGTCATTCTTCCTGCATTGGTTATTGTATTCGTATTGGTACCATTCGCAGCTTGAGTTGGTAAATTCAAAACTCCGGCAAAAGTAGCGGATATCGCCACATTCATATTGATAGTACCGTTATTGGTAAACGAAAGGTCGTTTGTCCCTGTTGACTTACTATTAGTTAAGTTTATACCACCGGCAATCGGTCCACTAACGTTTATAGTACCATTGTTTGTAAATGAGCCACCACCAGTACTGAAAAAAAGATATAACGCTTTAGCTGTATTACCTGTGAGTGAGTAAAGTGTAAGGGTGGTACCCGAATTGATCGTTAAATTACTTCCACCCCCATTTTGAAGTAATATACCAGCTGCCACACCGGTAGCTACACTACCCAACGTAACCCCTGAGCCACCAATCTTTCCATTACAGGCTGCTGTTACGTTTATTGCAGTAATACCAGTTGCGTTGCTTGGGATAGATAGAGTTGGATTATTCAATTCAACTAAAGGTGCATTCGACCCTGTATTACTATTATTAAATAGTACAAGACCACCTGATGTAACAGTTGCACCACTTAGAGTTAAATTTACTGCTCCTTTACCCGTTGTTGAGCCATCTCCAAACATACCCCACGCACCAGTTGGGGCAGTGGATGGATTTTCCAGACGAATACAATAACCAGTTGTTAATGCTGTTTGTGTCACATTCAACGTTCCATTATTTTCCAGAATACCACCGTTAATTACAAGAGCACCATTAGTCAAGCTATTACCTGCAGCAGAAGATGTTAGGGTACCTCCTGAGGCAATAACCAATTTACCCTGAGTAGAAGCATCTGTATTTCCAATAAAAACATGTCCCAAAGCAGTTGTTCCACTGTTAATTGTACAAGTTCCAGTAATGATTTTCACAACACTTCCAGCTACCGGAAGTGCAGCGGCCTGAGCAGATCCAGTTCCATCGTACCAGTTACTGAGTGTAGCCCAATCGCCAGAACCACCTTTCCAAATGTGAGTGTAAGTCTGGGCACTCAGTGAGTTAGTCATTGCGCTGGCAAACAGCACAAAAAGAGTAAAGGCTGTAAACGCCTTCACCCTTAAAAAAGAATTGAGTAATCTTTTTGTTTTCATGATTTATTATTTAAGATTAATTTGATTTTTTGAGTTTATATCCGTAGCAAAAATAAGCTGTTGTAGAAAGAAGAATAGGGACAAAAAAATAAATATTGGGGGTATAATGGGTAAAAACTTCAGAAACAAAAGCCAGGAACTATGAAATCAATACAATGACAGATTTTCGAGCAGGGGAAGTAATGATCTAAAACAGAAAAACCGCAATTACAGATTGTATATTTGTAATTGCAGTTAATATTTGAATAACAATGTACTTATTTTGTCTTTACCAGTACCTTCATCCAATCATTATTTTCAGCCCATTTTGCGCCGGGAATCCACAATTCGCCATCAGCTTCATAAGCTCCCATATCGGGAAATTTACCTGAATACTTGTTTTCGGCATAAGACATACTAACTCCATTATCCACAATATCGGAATTCTCTAACGGACGAAAATCACGTTTTGAAATATCTCTTAATGGATAAGGCTTTTGAGCAATATAATTATTGAACAGTTTGTCATTGGCAGCTAGTGTATCTTTAGGATTTCGGGACGCTTTTAGGTTGTTAATCAAATTATTGAAAGCACGTGTGTTTACATTTTCATTCAACAATCGTGGCCATTGCACCGCCCACACTTTTAGCGGTTCTGCTTTTTGAGGCATTTCAATTGAACTCCGACAATTGAAAACGGTATTGTTATAAATGATATTATCGTCACCTTTAGCAATGATGCCTATATCTCCGCAATCCCACACCACATTGTGATGAAAGATATTGTGACGGGATTGGTCATCACAGCGAATTCCAAGCCCACCGCGTTTCTCTTTGCTATGATAATCTTCGGTAATGCAGCCATGTACCCAGTTGTAACGAACCGTACTACTGTGTGAAAATGGCCAGCAACCATATACCAACGAAACGTCTTTACATGCCAAGCCACCATCGTAAATATGATTGTATTCCACTATGCTTTGGGCTGCATGATATACCAAAATTGGTCCTCCGCAATTGTATAAGGTATTGTTTCCAGCCACATTGCCAAAGGAAGTAACATCGCTGTTTTCGGGCGTGCGTGGTGTTGGGGGATATTGAATGGTATTAAACCAGTTTACACCCAGATGCGGACTTGCTGACAATTGCAAAGCCGGGTAAATCAACGTTCCCGACCAGTTTACATCATGAATAATGCTGTTGGTCACTTCGTTGTAGTTTCCCATGGTCATTAAACCCAAATTATTGGCAAAGGAAATGGAAATATGATCCACTTTGTTGTAATCACCTACAATTTTGCTGAACACCGACTCTTTTCGTTCCTGATCGTATTCGGTAATAGTACGGGCATAACTTGGGAATTTCAGATTGGAATTTGCTACTATACAATGATTACAATCTTCCAACAGAAAGGTACAGGCAAAGAAATTAATGCCTTTAATTGAAATATAATTCTTGTCTTTGGCATAAAATCCGTAATCTGTGACTTTGTAAGTCACATTCAATGTTGCCGGATTTTTTCCTTCGGGAGCATAAAAATAAAGTTCTTTGGTTTTAGGATTAAAATACCACTCTTTCTCTACATCCAGTGCTTCAAGTTTCCCGAAAAGATAGAAATAATCGTCAGCCCAGGCATTCAGCAGATTATCCGGTTTTCTGAATTCAGGTGTGTAATCGCATAAACCCACTAAATCGGCAGCGTAATTCAGTTCTTTTGAGCCTACTTTGTGAGAAATAATGGGTCTGCACCAGGTCCACCATTGATGCGCCACGTTGAGATAAGCCTGAGCACCTGTCCAATCGATGCCTGTTTTGGCTATTGCTTCACTTACTATCATACCGTGTTTGCTGCCATAATCTACTGCCGCCCATTTGCTGCGATCGAACACTTCGGTCGATTTCATATTTGGCCAGCGCGCTTCAATCATCATGGCTGTATCGGCAAATAACTGATCTATTTTATTGGCTTCTACCTTTGTTTTGTAAATGTTGCCTTTGTATTTTGTCCATTTTCCTTCCACCAGTTTTGTTCCATCCAGAATTACATTTTCATTGTTATAGGCTTCAAATCGAATAGTCTTAACAACTGTTCCTGAGTTTTTGGGTGTAACCGTTTCGTGGTAAATACCTTCACGAATAAAACACACATCGCCTGCAACCATTAAATCAGCTGCTTTTTGAATGGTTTTAAAAGGTAAGTAAATTGTGCCTGAATTGGTATCATTTCCTTTTGGGGAAACATAGTATTCTTTTGCTTGAGCAGTGATTGTCAACGCTAACAACATTGCAATAGAAATTGATTTTAAAATATAGATTTTCATAATAAGTTTTATTATTTTTAGTGCCATGCAGATTTTAACTCATTAGCAATTAACGAATTAATTATTGTTTCTTTTTCTCCTGAAATAGCTATACGTTGGTTTTCAGCTTTTGGTACTGCATAAAAAGTAGCGACAGAAGCTCCATTATTTACAAACAATTCAAACGATGTGCGATCAAGCAAAATGCGCAGACTAACTTTATTCTGAAAAGCCGGAGCAGGAATTCGTGTTTTCCCGAAATGAATAGAATCGGTTTTACTGTCGTAAATCACATCCAATCCGCGAATTGAAATTTTCAATGGATTTTTTGTTTCAAATTCAACTGACAAATCTATTAATTCTGCTTTAATTTCAGCAAGTTTTTCATTTGTTTTTTCAAGGGATAAATTATTGAATGTATAAGTTTTCGTGTATAGTTTTTCAATTTCCTTTATTGGCCAACGATACAGACGAATGCCTTCGGGTGTTGTTTTTAGTTCAAGAGTTGTGGGGAAAGACATTTGCTGACTGAACGGCATTTCTGCTTTCTGGAAAAGGTTTCCACCACGCATCCAACCTATCATCACTGTTCGGCTATCGGGGCTGTTATTAAAGTTTTGTCCGGCATAAAAATTTGGTCCCAAGTCACCGATAAATGATTTTTTATCGGAAGTAAATGTTTTTCCGTCGAATGTACCTACTTCATAATCAAAACTGGCATCGTAAAGTAACCATTTTTTATTGTGGGGATTACCATCCACCGGAAGTTGTACAAAGTCAATGCACTCATAAGCCCAGTTTCGGTTAAGTTCACTTGTCAACGTCCAGTCAATCAGATTTTTGGATGAATAAAACCTTACTTTACCCGGTTTTTCATTCGGCAACCCTTCATTTTCCACCATTTTTATCCAAAGCACCATAATCCATCTTTTACTCGCTTCGTGCCAAAAAAACTTCGGGTCACGTGCTCCTTTGTATTCGGGGTTCAGTACGATTGGTTTTCCATCATTCAGGAATTGATAGGTTCGACCTTTGTCGGTGCTGTATGCAGCACTTTGACCACCATTGTAGGTAAAATAAGCAATCAATGTTTTGATATTTCCTATTTGTTTTCCAAGCGTGTTATTTTGATCTACTGCAGCAGACCCCGACCAAATTCCGCCATGATTTAGAGCCGGCATAATGGCGTGAGGCAGTTGTGTCCAGTGAACCATATCGGTACTTATCGCATGCCCCCAAACCAACACGTTTTCCCATTTTATATTGGTTGGATTGTGCTGAAAATAAAGGTGATATTCGCCGTCGTACCAGACCATCCCATTGGGGTCATTGAGCCAGTTTTTCAGTGAAGTAAAGTGAAACTGAGGGCGCAAAGACTGATTGTAGTCTGTGCCTTTGTAACTTTCAAAGGTTTGAAGGGCATGATTTGGTAAAAAAGAGCTGTCGGTTTGAGCCATCAAATCAAGCGAACTGATGGCTAGAAAAGTAATATATATTATTCCAATATTAAATAGCTTTTCTTTGTTGTTCATCTTCAACTTGCGTAATTTCAACAGCAAAATCATCAATAATCTCCTTTTTATTACAATCTTTAATCAGACTCTTTCCGATAAAAACCGATAAAAGCATTACCGCAGCAATAAAGAACAATCCGAAGCGTAGTGCAAAGTCAGCATTAATCTCGTAAGCTAGAAACAGTACCAAAAGGATGGCTGTTATTCTTCCAAAAAAGAGTGAAATCTCATGGTTTATAATGTATGAAAACTCACTTCTGTTTTCTATTTTACTCACTATATCAATTACCCTGAATTCGGTAGGGAAGTACGATACATCGTGAAGTGGTTTGGCAATAAATTGTAATACATTGTATAAAATTACTCCCAAAACCGAATAAAGTGTACCATGAATAAGAATGGCAATGGTAAAAAATGAAATTGAAACAATATAAATAGCTAAGCGGTGTTTTGGTTTGGCAATACGTCCGATGATATAAAGCATGATGGCAGAAAGAATTTGCCCACCTGAGACGATGATTCCCAACATGTTCACTCCACCAATCATGGATAAAATCAAGAGTATTGGAAAAATCATGATAGCACCCTGCATCACACCCTTTGTAATTGAAAAGGCAATCATTTTACGCCAAAGTTTATCGTACTTGAAAAACAGGAATTTTTCACTTTTTGGATTGTGGTATTTTTCTCTATTGATGATAAAAACAGCCAATAATGAAAGAATAAATACAGCAACAGTGATGCCAATATAGGCAGATTTAGCAGTATAGAGTAGATGTGTAGGTCCGAATGCGATTACTGTACCAATAATCGATGGAACAATAATCCAGGTAAGCGTATAGAAAATAGTATCAATGCTGAAATAATAATTTCGTGACTCATCTGTAGTAGCATCCAGCGACATATAATCACGATTGGCCCAGAAAAATCCATATGAGGTACCCATAATCAAACCTGCACAGACAACTCCAATTGGACTAAGATGTTTAAATGACATCATCAAAGTCATAGAAACACCGCTCAACAATAATCCCAACGAATAAAGATACGAAACTTTAATTTTTCGCAACAAAAATCCATTAATTACAAAAGTTAATGGAGTACCAAAATAAACTGCAAACTGATAAAACAAGTATAAATTTATATTTGCCTGTTTTTCAGCTACTGTGAGTATTTTAGTTGCATCGGGAGGTGAAACTATATAAGCTCCTACAAATAATTCAATAACCGGTAGTACAAAGGCATACATTAAATTTGCCATCAGCAGATACCGCATATTACGTGGGAAGGAGTTGAAATGCGAGATTTCGTTTTTGATTTTTGAAAGCATGGTAAGTATTGATTTGAGGTATTTAATCCGAGAAAATTAGTTTATAAAGTGAAAAGTCTATAAAGTTCATAAAGTGAAATCGTTTTCAGCTTTATGAACTTTACTAACTTTATAAACATGTTTAATAGTAGGTCAATTCTGCAAAAATATCGTCGAGAGTTACTTCTGCATAACAAACTGATGTGTCAGCTGCACCATAATAAATCTTAACAGTGCGGTCGTGAACCAGCACTCCACAAAGGAAAATAACCGGACCATAGAAACCCCATTTTTCGTAGGATGCCAAAGGTTCCATTAAGGGTTTAAATGATTTTCCGAGTATTTTGGTAGGGTCATCTTTATCCATCAATAATGCACCCAAACAGTAACGGTCGTTTGCATCGGCGGCGTGATAAATTTCCAACCATCCTTTTTCGGTCATAAATGGCACTGCACTACAACCAATTCGACCATTGTCCCAGTCAGTTTCGTTTACCGAAACCAATTGTTTATGATTGCCCCAGTAACGCAAATTGTCCGATTCTGAAATCCAGATTTCACGACGTTTGTATTCTGCTGAAGCCGGACGACACAATGCACGATAGGTTCCGTTTATTTTTTCGGGGAAAATAGCTACGTCCTTGTTATCAGGAGTGAAAATAACGCCCTGACGCTCGAAGTTTTTAAAGTCTTTGGTCGTTGCCAGACAGGTAGTTACACCAACGCTGGCGCAACAGCTGTAGTTGATGTAATATGTATCGTCCAATTTGGTAATTCGGGGGTCTTCAATACCGAATTCTTCGTATTTGTTGGCAGGATACATAGCCGGAGTTTCTTCCACTACGAAATTGATACCATCTTTACTGCGAGCTACACGTAAGTGCGAAATAGTGGTGAGAATTCTGCGCCAGGGAGCTTCGATAACACGTGGATCTGAAAAGTTAACACGTGCATCTGCAGCAGCAAATGTTTCAATTTCCACTTTTCCGCTTGCCTCGTTGAACCAGGGTGCTTTTACTATTTTCGGGTCACGATTAATAGGTGTTTCTGCAACACGGAGTAACAACAATACATCACCTTCGAACTCGGTAACACCGCAATTCATAACATAGTGAACTTCAAAATCTTCTCTGGAGGGTTTTACATTATCCGGTAAGATAATCGGATTCTGCTTACTTCTTAAAACTGCCATATATGTTTGATATTAAATTTGTTGAAGCAAAATTAATCTCAAAAGCAATTTTTGAAAGGGAGAAATGAATATAAAAAAGGGGCTAAATGGGTATTTTATTCACCACTTTCCTTCATTTTCTTAATATATTCTGATGGCGAAGAGCCAAAGACCAACTTGAAGCATTTGCGGAAGTACTTCGTGTCTGAAAATCCGACCATGAACGTTACCTGTTCGATGGAATATTTGTTTTGTTTGAAAAGATGAACTGCTTCGTTCAGCTTAATAAACCGTACATACTCGGTAGTTGACATACCGGTAATTTGTTTGAGTCTTTTATACAAGGCCGAACGGCTCATTCCCAGCACTTTGCTTAATTCCATAATGTCCAGTTCGGTTGCATCCAGACTTTGCTTTATTTTATCGGCCACTCTATCCAATAATTCCTGATCTTTGGTGCGGGTAGCCTGTTGAAACTCCACAGCATCGACTTTCAGGTTAATGTGAGCATAAATTTTTGATTTTGTTTCCAACAAATTCCTTACACGCAAACGAAGTAAATTGGTTTTGATAGGTTTCAACAGATATTCATCCGCACCAGTTTCCAATCCTTCTTTCTCTGAAGTTTCATCGGCTTTAGCAGTTAGAATGATAATCGGGATATGGCAGGTTTCAAGTTGTGTCTTCAGAATTTTACACATCTGAATCCCATCCATCTCGGGCATCATCAAGTCGGAAATTATCAAATCAGGCAGATTTTCCTTAGCTTTCTCAATACCGACTAACCCATTTAGGGCTGTGATAGTATTGTATTCATTTGATAATTCTATTCTCAGATACGACAATAGTTCTTCATTATCGTCAACAATCAAGACTGTTTTTTTATGAGTACTAGTTTTCACAATAGTTGCCTTATCACCATTGAGCGAATCCCGGAGATCTTTTATATCAATTTCCAGATTTTCTGATTGTGTCGGAATGGTTTTTTCGTCAATACTGTATTTTGAATACTCATCATTATCAAGTGGTAACAACACAGTGAATTTAGTCCCTTCACCCAGTTGACTCTCGAAGGTAATTGTACCATGATGTACTTTTACCACATTATTGATATAAGCCAAACCAATTCCTGTTCCCACATTTTTCTCAAGTTTGTTTTGCTCGGTCTGATAAAAATACTGGAAAATCTTATCCTGATTTTCTTTTTTAATACCAATACCTGTATCCGAAACTTCTATTTTAAGAAATTCTGAAGGATTATTTTTGGAACCGTTGGTGTAAGAAATTTCTTTTGAAACAGTAAGTATTACAATTCCATTGGGCGATGTAAATTTTATGGCATTCGACAGCAAATTATACAAGATTTTTTCAATCTTATCAGGGTCGAAAACACATTCCAACATAGCTTCACTGCAGCTAAACCTATAATTGATGGCCTTGTTTCTAGCCACATCGTCAAAAGACCTGTAAATATCATGAATAAAGGGTAGTATATCAGCTTTGACTAACGAAAGACTTAATACTCCTGATTCAATTTTTCGAAAATCCAGCAATTGATTTATTAACTTTTGTAAACGGTTGGTATTATGTTGTACCATTTTCAGCAATTTAAGCTGAACTGTGTTCATTTCCGGATCAGAAACAAGGCTGTCAATTGGATTTGTAATCAAGTTTAACGGTGTACGTAATTCATGGGAAATATTGGTGAAAAACTGCAACTTTAAATCATTAATTTTCCCCGTTTGTTCTGATTTTATCTGTTCAATTTTTATTTGACTTTGTAGTTTGAATCTGAAAACAATAAATCGGTAAACAAGATATCCGATTCCAAGAGCAAATATAATATAAAACAAAACAGCATAAATACTCAACCAAAAAGGTGGTGATATTCTTATTTGTAACACAACCTCATTATCACACCAGTGCACACCATCTACGGAAGCATTCAAATGAAATTTATACGAACCATACGGGATTTTGGTGTACCGAACACCGGACTTATTCGAAACCACAGGGTTATTATCATAACCATCAAGGTAGTATTTGTAAACAATCCCTTTTGTGTTAGAGAAATCCATGCCCGAAAATTGTAATTCAATGGTGTTTTTGTAATAGGGCAACACTATTTTATCTGTATACTGAATAGCTTTTTTCAACAATATATCGCCATCTGTTTTTTCGCCGGGGTTAAGTTGTTTATTATCAATAAAGATATTAGTCAGGCACGGACAGACATTTGAGTTCTTGTTTTCCGATTTTTCAGGTGAAAAAATGACCAATCCGTTTATTCCACCCCAAAGCATGTATCCATTTTTGAACAAATAATTAGCATTATCCTTGAATTCATCAATTTTAAAGCGCGAAGAACTGATTAATTGTGTTATGTTTTCCGAACCTATATTCATGCGGAATAAATCGCGGTTGGTGGTCGCCCATAAGCGATTTTCACGATCAAACATCAAACCTTTAATTGTGTTTCCGGGTAATTGATTTTCAATTGTGTAGCGTTTAAAAGTTATTTTGTGTGACGCTTCATCCGACTTTATCAATTTATTTAACCCACCACCGAATGTACCAACCCACAGATTGCCGGATTTATCCTTTTGCAAGTTCAGTATGTAGTTATTACTTAAACTCTGAGGGTTATCCGGGTCGTTCTTGTAACAAATGAAATATGGTTTTCCTTTATTCCCATCCGGAAAAATCATCTTGTTCAATCCGCCACCGGCTGTGCCAATCCATGCTTCACCATTGGGCTCAAACAAAATTGTCCGCACAGTATTGTGTGAAATTGATCCTTGTTGAGCAGGATTGGGGTGAAAGCCCTCAAATCTGTTTTCACTTTCGATATAACGATGTAACCCACCATTCCACTTAGCCGCCCAAACAGTCCCATATTTATCTTCGGCTAACGCAAAAACAGCTCCTTCTCCAAAAACCTGAAATTCCGACTCTTTCAGTGTAAAATACTTGACACTGAAATCACTCTTACTAAGCGGTTTGCGAGGATTGTACGATGAATTAAAGCTAAGTTGAATCAATCCCTCGCTACTTCCTATCCACAGTCGTTGTTTCGAATCGAAATATAAGCAATAAATATTATTGTCTAATAACCATGAGTAATGGGACTTTGATAAGAAATCGACACTCAACCTTTCGGTTTTTGTTTTATCAATAAAAGCATTCAGGCCTTCCCCAATACGGATAATACCACCACCTTCAGAACCAATCCACAGCGCACCTGATTTATCTTCGCATACCGAATGAATAGCATTATTAAAAAATGGATTAGACTTTTCTTCACGTGATAACATCAAATCATCGAAAATATAGAATAATTGTTGATTAAGTGGAAAATTCAAAGCTCCATTGTTGTAAGTTCCCAACCAAAGTACATTATACCTGTCTACAAAAGTGCATAAAATCCGATTTGTGGGAAGATTGTTCAACGGATACTGACCAAAACTGTAGTTAATAACTGACCTTTTATTAGCTTTAAAAAGACCGTTTCCACTACCAATCCATAATTCATTTTGCTGATCAATATCCAATGTTACATTACCAATAAATGGACCAACTGAAAGATTGGAACGAATTGCCAAGTCTGAATTTAGGGAAGATGTTGGAGTCTGAAAATTTATAATAGTACCGTTTCCGTAAGCTATCCAAACTGATTTATCGGGCGATTCTATGATGTTTTTTGCAGGTATCGATGCATTTTGTCCCCAGCCGATTAGATTGTCTACTTTTATTTGGTCGGCAGTAATTCGTTGAATGCCTTTTTCCGAACATACCCAAATGCCTCCCAATGTGCTTTTTGACATTCCGGTAGTAGTATTGCTTTTTAAAACCGGAACATAATTATTTCCTAGGTTATGTGTGTTGTAATGAATGAATTGTGTTTTTGAATCATTTATCACCAAGCGATCAATGCCTTTATTACGAATATTGAGCCAGATATTTCCATCGTTATCTTCTTCAATATTATCAATCATTCCTGAGGCAATCGTCGTTGCATCAGTTGGATTATTCTGAAATCGAATAAAAGTGTTATTCTCCGGATCATATTTATTTAACCCACCATCGCTGGTACCAATCCACAACATCCCGTTTTTATCCACTTTCAAAGAAGTGAGTACGTTGCTGCTCAAACTATTGGTTTTCGACGGGTCGTAACGAAAATAAATCATATTATAGCCATCGTAGCGATTCAAACCATCGTTGGTTGCCAACCAGATAAATCCGTTTTTATCCTGTACTATGTCATTAACCACATTTTCGGTAAGTCCTTCCTTACCACCAATGTAGTTAAAGTCCAATCGTTGTTGCGAATAGACCATACTGAAAACATTAGAAAGCAGTAAGAGATAAAGTGTACTCAGGAGCTTTTTCATAGACTATATATTAATGGCAAATTTAATAAATTTTTCCGTAAACAGATTTGAAACATAATTTTCAGATTCAGGCAAAGAAGGGATGTTTGAAAATCCAAACATCCCCTCTTGCCTTAAAATACCAATTACCAGTGACTCAACTTTTAATAAATATAATTTGAATAGCTATATTAAAACCCTAATTATCCTGAAAAAATTAAAGTTTTGTTTTTAAATCGAATATAGATTACAGAATAATTTTCGTTACATGTCCATTGACTTTAACAAGCACCATGCCTTTTGTAGCAACAGTTATTTCATTCTCACCCGCAAGAGTTATGCCTTTAGCAATCATTTGTCCATTGGCTGAAATGAGTTCATAAGGATAAGCTATATCAGTTTTAATAAGTATAGCAGTTTTATTTGAGTAAACACTATATGAGTTGTCTTGAACAGTATTTACGGCATTTGTACCCACAGTTAATGCATAGGACTTAGTACCACTGGTAAACATCGTAGATTGAGCCACTGTAGCCGTTATATTTGCAACACCTGCACTTACAATTGTAACTGCACCGGAAGAAGCATCAACCGTTGCAACAACAGTATTGTCACTACTATAAGTTATTGCTCCGCCTGAATTACTGCTTGCTTTTTCAGTAAAGGAGGCATCACTCAAATTTTTAGTAACTGTAGTTACAGGGAAAGTAATTGTAGGAGCTACTGAAAATGCTTTGGCAGCTTTAATTTTTACATTATCAAATCTAATATTATCATATGCAGTTGTTCCGGTAGCCCCACTAACAGTCATCTTTAAATAGGCTATAGCTGCATTAGCCAAAGCAGGTAGATGTGAGCCATCAGTAGGTATTGAAACCAATTTTCCACCGTAATAATTTGGTGCTTGGTATAATACTGAAATATCATAGTTTTCAATTGAAGTAAAGTTTACACCATCGGTGCTGTACGACCACGCTGTAGTTGTAAATGAACCATTATCAGTTGAGGTTGCATGCCTGAAAATTGCATAGGAAATATCTACGTAATCGTAACTGGTCATTGAGAATTTGAACACGATCGATTTACCGTTTGTATCGCTTGCAGGGCTGGCTATTGTTTTATGAGAAATAAGTAATGCTGCCGGACTGGTTACTACAGTACTAAAACCATCACCAGTAATAGTATTGTAATTTACTCCTGTTGTTCCACTAATTTCACCATATGGCACTAAAAACGAACTTGAACCATTGGTGCCATCTAAAAACAGATAACCGGTTCCAAAATTAGAGGGAAACATTGTTGGAGTTGGTGGAGTACTCGTCGAATTTGTAATAGCAACTGCTCCGGTTGTTGCATTAGGAGTCTGAAAATCCCAACCTGCCACAAGAGTCTGCTGTGCAGATAGTGTTGAGAATGATGTGGCTACACAAAGAGCCACCAATAATGTTTTTAAAGTAGTAAGTGTTTTCATACTATGAATTTTTATATAATAAATTGTTTATTTGGTTTTAATCTCTCTCAGAAAAGATAACATTTAGCTGAGAGAGATTGTTTTTAATATATTATTCTTAATTTATAAGGAATCAACTTATTGTACAACAACTTTTTGAGTGTTAGTATCAACACTGATAAGATAGATTCCTTTTCCGATTGCAATAGTAGAATGATTAGAATCACTGATTATCGTACGAATTTTACTTCCGCTAACTGAATATACATTGATCGTTTTTCTGATTGAATTATCAATATTAATGGTTCCATTTGTAGCATAGATGTTAGTTTTTGTGCTTTCAGTGGCATTCTGAATAGCGGTAACATCCACATTGGCGCCCGTTACAAAAGGAGAAAATGTATCAAATGTACCGGTAAACGTTCCGGAGTTTACAGTTATGTTGGAATTGTTTACATAAGCACCATTCACATAGTGACCTATTACAGGACTTGAAACAGATTCAACCAGATTCGATGGTGTCAATGCAATTTCCGTTGAGGATGCTACAACAGGAGTAATATCCCATTCTTTGGGGTTATACCTAACACCGTAAGCTGGTGTACCTGATAAGACTGTATATGCTCTTACTCCGAATGAAGTGCCGGTAGTTGGAGTTACATTTACAGGGTCGTAACTGCTTACAGAAGCTCCCACAGGGAATAAAATAGAAGTTGCAGAACCTACATTTTGATTTAGTTTTCCTGCGCCGTTAGTTACAATATAGTTTGTTGAAGTAGCTCCTGCAATTGAACCTTTTGTACCAATGGTCAAATCGTTTGCTTCAAGACTTAGTTTACCACTTGTTAGTGTCAATGTACTATCAATCTCAATGCCTGCATTTAAGCTTACACCCGCTGAATTGTTTAATGTAATTAATTTACATTTGTTATTTGACAATGAAGGGAAATTTTGAGCTGATGACCCGCTAAAGATAAGAGATCCTTTTGAATAATGAGTTAAGGTACCCCCATTATTTGCAGCAACACCATTCAATGTCAAAGTATTGTTACCAATAGTAAATGCACCGGAAGTAAGCGTAAGAGTACCGTTTACTGTAACTGCTGAACCCAATGTTACTCCGGCAGCATTATTTATTGTTAAATTATTTATACTGGCTGGTATATACGTTCCGGTTGTTTGAGCTGCAGCACCATAAAGAACATAACTAACACCAGTGTTTTGTACCGCACCGCTGCCGCTCAAAGAATATGATGTTAAACTCGCTGTTTTGAGTGTAGATCCCGTGTTTAGGGTTACCACATAGCCTGTTCCAGAGCTAATAGTTGCCGTTTTACAATCCAACGTACCGCCACTGTTGTTATTAAAAATTGTCTTATCTAAACAAGAAGTCCCTGTTGAAGGAAGATTAAGAATAAAAGTTCCGGTATTGTTAATAGTAAGTCTTCCTGCTACACCTCCGGTACTTGTCAGTGTACCATTCAACTCAAATGTTCCACTATTGGTAATTGTCGACGAAAATGGACCTCCGGTTATAGCACCGTTACCATGATATAAACAGTAACCTGTGTTAGCAGCTGCACTGGTATTCACCAAAGTCATTGTACCTGTATTAGATATTGCATTTGTATTTGCTCCGTATGTAGCAGCTCCATTAACAATATTCATAACCCCTGAATAAGTACTAGATATAGCAACATTTGCACTGATAGTCCCGTTATTGATAAAAGAAAGGTTATTTGAACCCGTTCCTGCTGAGTTTGTCAAGTTAATACATCCAGCAATCGGTCCATTAATATTGATAGTACCGTTATTCGTAAAAGAACCACCACCTGCTGCTGAGAAATAAAGATAAACCGCTTTAGCAGTATTTCCTGTAAGCGAATATAGTGTTAATGTCGTACCGGCATCAATAGTAACGTTGGTTCCGTTTCCATTTTGCGTTAAAATACCAGCTGCTACACCACTACCTGAACTTCCTAACGTGAAACCTTTGCCACTAATAAGAACCGGACTGGTTGTATTCGAGGCAACGCTTAATGCAGCTGCATTTGCTTTTAATGTTAATGTTGTGGCACTTGGAAATGCTATTTTATAGGTAGAATTGGCATTGGTGCCATTAAAGGCAACAGAACAACCAGTACCTGTCGAAGTGTTAATACTTAAACTGCCGGAACCCGAATATGAATAGGTTGTTGCAGAACCCGGTGCTACAACCGGTGTAGAACAAATAATACCATATCCTACACCGGTTGCAGATGAGGTTATGTTGAGTGCTCCATTATTTACGATATTACCACCTTTCAATAAAACTGTAGGAATAACTGTAGTTCCTATTCCGCTAACCGCTAAAGTTGCTCCGTTGCTAATAGTTAAAGTTGAACCTGAAGAAGCACCTGTTGCGTTACTTACGGTTAGAGTAGAGATAGAAAGTAAACCGGAAGCTAATGATGGTGTTCCACCATTTGAAACAACAACAGAGTCTGTTGCTCCGACTTCACCGGGATAGGTACTTGTACCCGGAACCGTTCCTCTGGTAATAGTCCAGTTTGTGGTTGTTGCCCAATCGTTGCTGGTATTGCCATTCCAGATAAATGCATCTTTTGCACTAAGTGAGTTAGTGATTAAGCTGGCAAACAGCACAAAGAAGGCAATAGTTCTAATCACCGAAGCCTTTGAAAATGAATTGTGTAATTTTTTTGTTTTCATAATTTTAATATTTAATAATTTATGTTTATAGTCATTTATTTAATTGATGTAGCTTTAAATTTAATATTGTCGAAACGTACCTGACTGGTACCATCTTCGGTAGTAGCCCCATTTAAGGTGATTTTGAAAAAAGCTTCCGAAACATTATCTAAAGTAGAAATTGCAGGTACTTTTACAAGTTTAAATACATTACGTTCATCTATAGTTGTAGAGCTGCAATCAACCCAGATTTTGCAATCTTTACTGAAAGCCCATGTTTGCGAATTAAATCCGTTAGGAGCCACTAATGTAGCATAGGAAATAGCGAGATTTTTAAAATCTTTCATGGAAAATTTGAATACTATTGATTTACCGTTATTCACAGATTTTCCAATAGCCAATGCTGCAGGGTTTTTTTGTTCTTCTGAAAATCCATCACCAGCATTCGGCCAATCGCCAACACCGTTATTACTGGTAATACTCCATACTTTATAGGGTCCCGAACCATACGTTCCATCCAAATAAAGTGTTCCACTGCCAAAATTGGCGACAAACAGGTTTTGAGTAAAATTGGTCATGTCTTTGGTAGGAACAATAGCTGTTCCACCAGTGGTGGAAGTCTGGAAATCCCAACCTGCAATAAGTTTCTGAGCTGAAATGTTTGTGAAAGATATGGCTACACTAAGAGCCACTAAAATAGATTTGAAGTAGTTTGATTTTTTCATAAATATTGTATTTGAATTAAATATTGAAATTTTTATGGTACAAAGTTCGCTTATTAATCCCTTTATTGAAGGGACAATTGAATAAAAACAAGGGGATAAATGGGTAAATATTAGTTCGTAAGCCCCTAATCCCCCGAAGGGGGACTTTGTTAAAGTTCAATGCAACAATCAATTTATCTTTTCACAAATTGTTTTACGCAGTTGTTTTTCTCAGTGACTATTTTTACTATATACATTCCACTTTTTAGATCTGAAACTGGCACTTGTATTTTGTCTGTAATTACATTGAACTGCTTGATCAGACTACCGCTGAGGTCATAAATTTCAACTTGACGGAGATTAGATCCTGCCGAATAAATATTTAGCATATCAGTTGCCGGATTTGGGAAAACACTCAATTGATTTAAGTCTGTTGTATCCTGTATATTAGTAACGATAGATAAACCGGTTGAAAAACTCCATACATTTCCTTTTGTCACTGTATTATCAGCCAATACAGCATCAATCCGCCAGAAATAACTAATGCCATTGGATAATGCAGGTAAAGTAAAGACATTTCTGTTTCCTTTCAGTATGCCTTTATATTCGGCACTACTTGTGGTAGCATTGCTTACAGCAACAATATTTGTTCCGAAATATACCTGATGAGATACAGCATTATAGGCTTGTAACCACATCAGAGCATCGCGGGTGATGGGAACATTGATAGTTGAATCCGGCAAAATAGGAAAACTTGCTTTGGAAATTCTTTGACCCGGAATCCAATAAATACTGTCACCCCGTTCATAAGCCCCAATGTCAGGGGCAGTACCAAAAACGCTGGTAGTTATTCCTGCCACCACTATTCCTTTGTTATAAACTGCTGTTGCAGTTGTTTTTGGTCTGAAGTCATAGTGTGTAGTATCTTCCATCAGCGCATCAGGTACTGTACCTGTTGAATTGTTGCTCTTTGTACCAAGTGTGCCGAGTGCAACCCCACTCCAATCGCCATAAATAGTCTGTGCCATGTTGTTTACCACCGAGCTGTACATGTTTTCATTCGTAAGTGCAGTGCGAATTATCATTGCACTCTTGGTGGTATTATTGATGCTGTGCTGAAAGATAGTATTGTTATATACTTTGTTCGCTTGAGCGACTGTGGGCGAAGCTACATTTTTCAGTTCAATACCGGTACTACCAATATTCCAACCCACATTGTGATCAATAGTCAACCCAACAGAGCTGTCATCTCCCCGAATGGCCATACCTCCTCCCCAAGACAGTGGCGGTGTTCCAGCCTTAGAATCATAAATCCAATTGTGGTGAATGCGTGTACCACCGCAATAAATTGAGTTAGTGTAAATAGCTGCATGGTCTTTGTTTCCACCCCAACAAGCACGAAAAGCATTATATAATTTATTCAAACTCACGTCGTTTCCACCTTGTCCAAGCTCTAGATGTATACCTCCGCTGTTATAAAATGTATTGTAACGAACCGTTGCATTTCCTCCATTACCAACATAAGCCGCCCAGTTTCTGCTCACTTCCATCACTGGATAAGTCAGTGAAGAACTGATATCAAAATCATGCAATACATTATTTTCTATCAGGTTACCGTATCCATTTACAAGCACTGCTTCTAACGCTCCATAAGCAAAAGTATTATTGATTACTTTGACCGTGTCAGCTTGTATAAATGAATAATTCTTATCTAAATTTAATGCGTAATATGGATCGGTAGATGACAAATTCAGGTTATTTGTCCAGGAGGAATACAATACCTGATTGTTTTTGAATGTTATCCCAACGCTTCTGGTGGTATAAGATTTTCCGAAGGAAAAGGCAGTGCCAAAAAACGTAATACCATCAATAGTAAGGTAATCGGAATTTAAATCGGCTTTAAAACCATAATTTCTGGTTTTAATTTCTATCGTGGAAGTGTTTGGATTTTTAGCATTTATCGGATAATAGTATAGTTGATGGTTAATGGTATCGTTATACCATTCGCCTGGAGTATCCAAGAAAACCTTCTCACCAACCAGATAGTATCGATCATCATTATAATTATCAGTAACAGAAACACTCGCCCCCAAATCGGTAGGATAGGTAAAAGTACTTGTGCTTGCCGAGTGACTTGTTACTGTACGTGTCCAGCAATAAAATTGGTGAGAAACATTCAAAACTGCCCTGACTCCGGTAATGTTCAAGCCAGTCAGTGCTAAATGATTATCACTTACAGTGCCATAGCTATTTCCACTTGCATCTACTGTTGCCCATGCATCGGGTGAGAAAAAATTCCAGTCTCCGTTCGTATCTTTGGGAACATTAGGCCATCGGGCTTCCAGCATGGGTTTGCTATCGCAGAATAATTGTTCAAAAGCACTACCGGAATAGGATGCTACCCAGACATTGGTCATCCCTGAGTTTGACGACCATGATAGTGATTGAACATCCAATCCGGAAATAATTGCATTTTCAGCATTATAAGCAGTCAGTGTTATTGGTTTATTATAAGTTCCTGATTTACTAACCAAAGCCACTGCTTCGCGATAGGTTCCGGCACGAAGGTAGATAAAGTCTCCGGCAACAGTTTTTGTATAAGCATAACTAATAGTTAAAAATGGATTTGTTATTGAACCATTATTACTGTTGCTGCCAGTCGGTGATACATAATAAGCTGAAGGATAAACAGAAAAAATTGAAAGGATAAACAAAAGGAGTAGATAATGTTTTCTCACGCTAGTATTTTATTTATGATTAATGTAATGACAAAAATAAGTACTTTCAAATCAATGAACAAGGTCAAATGAATAAAGATAAAGGGTGTAATGGGTAAAAGAACATCAGAGATATACATCCCAGATGTTGACATTTCATTCCTCGTACTGCCTCATATGCTTTGTGGTTATTTCCCTTCGTTGTTGGAGGGTTATATCATCCTGATATTTCTTTTGTAAGCGGACGATTTCTTTTTTCAGTTCGGCAATCTGTTTCTGATAGACAGGATTGTTGTATTGATTTTTCAACTCATTTTTATCGGTTTTCAAATCGTAAAACTCCCATACATCCACATCGTAATAGAAATGAATCAGCTTGTAACGTTCAGTGCGAACTCCGTAATGTGGCTGGACATTGTGGTAACGTGGATATTCAAAGTATTGATAATATGCTGATTTACGCCATTTTTTCGCTTTTGGGGTTTGCTCCAGTAAGGGTCGTAGACTTTCACCGTGTACATCGGCTGGGATCTTTGCATTGGCATAGTCGAGCAAAGTTGGCATAATATCAACATTCATTGCTAATTGAGGAATAGTGCGCATACCCGGATCCTTTATCGAATTTGGTAAACTCACAAGACAAGCCATTTGCAGGCTTTCTTCATACATCCAGCGTTTATCAAATAGTCCGTGTTCGCCCAGGTAAAAACCCTGATCTCCCATATAAATGATTAGTGTGTTTTCATACAATCCATTCTTTTTGAGATAATCAATCATACGCCCCACATTATCGTCCACAGACCTTACACAACGGAGATAGTCTTTCATGTATTTTTGGAACTTCCACATTTTAAGTTCTTTATCACTCATGTTTGGATTGGGAGAAACGTGCTGACGTTCACCCAACATCCCCCAACTCAGCCATTTTTCACGTTTTAGTCCGGTCAGGCTATCGGGAGGTGTCATCTTAAGATCGTTGCGTGAAAGATGATAGGCTATGGTAGCCATATTTTTACCCAAGGTCAATTCACGACCGCTATAATCATCGTCGAAAGTTTCAGGTGTAGGAATGGTAATGTCGTCAAAAAGATGTTCGTATTTAATATCCGGTTCCCATGGTCGGTGCGGTGCTTTGAAATTCAGCATCATGCAGAAAGGTTTACTTTTATCGCGACCCTTATCCATCCAGTCCAACGCCGCATCGGCAGTTAAATCGGTGGCGTATCCTTTTCGCACTTCCTGTTTGCCATTTACTTTAAAAATCGGATCCCAATACGTTCCCTGCTGACCAGGGTTGTTGTGAATCATCCAATAATCAAAACCCGTCGGGTCGGAAAAGAGGTGCCATTTACCGAAAAGAGATGTGTTGTAACCGGCTGCCTGCAGGTATTTGGAAACGGTTGGTTGCAAACCGTCAAAAATAACGCCCCCTTCGTTTTGAGTAAATCCATTGGCTGTACTAAATTTTCCTGTCAGCAAACAAGCACGACTCGGTCCCGATATAGCATTGGTACATAACATATTAGAAAACAAGACTCCACTTTGTGCAATTTTGTCGATATTGGGTGTCGGAGCTATTTTTGAAAGCTCACTTCCATAAGCACTTATGGCGGTTCTGGCATGATCGTCGGATAAAATGAAAAGTATATTGGGTCTGGATTTTGGTTGTTTGGGTTGTTGTGCCAATATAGAATTTGCCGACAAAAGCAGCAGGGACGAACCTGTAAAGGCTATAATTTTATTTTGTTTAGACATGATTTTTGTTTTAGTAAAAAGATTTTTTATTTGTTGATTTTCACTTCTTTCACCTGACTTTCTGAACAGCCGATAAAATCCATTGGCAAACAGTTGATTGCTGTAAGTTTCAGGTTCTCTAATACAAAACAGGTACAGTTGCTGAACTGCAACAATGCAAATGGTTTGCCATCTATATCCACACCAGGCAACAGATTGTTGAATGCATTGGAATTTCCATCAATTGTGCCACCACCTTTAATGCTGAAATTCTTTGCATTTTTAGCACAGATTAATCCACTAAATTTTCCATCAACGTACTTATAATCATTCGGATAAGGCGAACCAAACAAAACCGTGGCAGTGTCCAATTGCAGGGTAACATTATCTTTCAGAGTAATTTGCCCAATGGTATATCTACCTGCTCCAAACAAGACTGTTCCACCACCTTTCTTTTCACAGAAATCAATGGCTTTCTGAACCTGAGCGGTCAACATACGCGATTCATTGGCCAACCAGCGTAAGTCATTTGCCGGCGTTCCTGCAGGTGCAATCAGTTTACGATAGGGTTTATAATCGGAAGGTAAAATGGTTTTTGGATTATCCACATGTCCAGTTTTGCGACAACCGGGACCGGGTTTTCCATCGCCCAAATCGGCTGCTTCGGATTGTGCCAGTTTTTCCAATCGTTCCACAATATCCGGATGCTGAGTTGCTACGTTATTTTTTTCAGCCTGATCGGTTACGAGGTTATACAATTCCGGTGTTTTCAGAAAATGTCCATCTTCTTCTTTGCGGATAAGTTTCCATTCCCCCTCCCGGATAGCAGCCAAATCATCATTCAGGTAATAATCAAAATAAGTGCGTGGTGCTTTGGCATTGGGTACGCCCGAAAGTTGTGGCCACAGGTTTACACCATCAATTTTGCGGTCGGTAGGTAGTTTTCCACCTGCCAGTGATACCAGCGTGGGCAAAATATCCATGTTTGAAGTAATGTCATCACAACTTGTACCGGCTTTGATCTTTCCCGGCCACCAGGCAATGGTGGGAACACGCAGTCCACCTTCGTAAACCGTATGTTTAACGCCACGGAACGGTAAATTACTGCCGCCTTTCTGGCTGCGACCCTGCATAGGGAAAGGCGAACCATTATCGGAAGTAAAAATCACCATCGTATTTTTGTCCAAACCTTCTTTCAGCAAGGCATTCAAAACTTCACCCACGCTCCAATCCATTTCTTCATCCCAATCGGCTAGTTCGCCGTTTCCGGTACGTCCGCTGAATTTTTTGGAAGGGTGGAAGGGCACGTGCACCGCATTGTGTGACAGATACAAAAAGAAAGGACGGTTTTTATTCTCGTGAATAAACTGAACAGATTCTTTAGTATAATCTTCAATCAGGGCTTCTTGATCTTCTGTTTTTACCTGTTTCAGCACTTTGTCATTACGAAGCAAGGGCAATGGTGGCATGGGTTCATTCTGACGAGGATCGGACGTTGCTTCGTATTGCGATTTTCCGCCTTCTTCACGCGGACTCATATCGTTGGAATAGGGCAAACCAAAATAATAATCAAATCCGTGGCGATTCGGCATAAATTCAGGCGCATCACCCAAATGCCATTTACCAATGCAGGCTGTTTTGTAGCCCTGAGCTTTCAACAATTCAGCCACGGTAATTTCATTCGGATTTATCCCATTCTTATCTGCCGGCATAAAAACGCCTTCGGGCATACCCGCACGGATAGGATAACTTCCAGTCATCAAGGCCATGCGCGAAGGAGAACTAATGGGACAAGCATAAAAACTAGTCAGTTTCATCCCTTCGGCAGCCATTTTATCTAAGTTTGGCGTTTTTTGGGTAGTTGCACCAAAAGGTCCAATATCACCATAACCCATATCGTCAATCAAGATTACTACGAAATTAGGTTTGCTGTTTTTGGCCTCAGCCTGATTCATCAACCCACTTGCAGCTATGTACAAAGGTGCAAGTGCAGTGGTGCGGGACAGTTTTAATTTATTAAATATCATTCTTTTATTTTATTTCAAAATTCAAAAATACTACTTTTCTACGGTTCCATATTCGTTACCGGTTCCCTTAGTAGCCACTCCATTAACTCCCGACTCAATGAAGCCTGTTTATCTTTGTATTTAGCTTTGTCAATCAGGTTGTTCATTTCATAAGGGTCGTTTTTAAGGTCGTACAATTCGTTCACGAAACCTGTGTTAAACACATACTTCCAATTGTCGCGCCGTATCATCACCGACCGTCCTTTGGTGGTATAATCAATAAACCAAAACATTCCTTCTTCTTTTTCGCGTTTTAACCGAACCTCTTCAAAGGTTTTTCTGTCCATTGCCGGAGGTGGCGTTTTGGCATCGCCCACTTCGGCAAAAATCACATCGCGATGCTCCGTTTTCTCCCCGTTCAATACTTTTAGAAAGGATTTTCCCTGTACATTTCGCGGAAAGGGAATTCCAATATAATCGAATATCGTAGGCAATACATCAATGTTACTCACTTGTGCTTTCACGCGTTTATGGTCGGTCATGCCTGGTATTTTCACTATCATTGGCACGCGAATCAGTGTTTCCTGAAATCCTCCGGTTTTGGCTATTATACCATAGTTTCCACCCCAATCGCCATGATCAGACATAAATACTACAATTGTATTTTTGTCGAGTCCCAACGATTTCAGTTTATCCAGAAACATCCCTATAGCATGATCCACAAAAGTTATCTGACCATAATAGGTGGCTATTACTCTTCGTTTTTCGGCATCGGTATAATTATTTATACCAACCGCTTGTGTTTGCACGAAATGCTTAAAAGGTGCAGTTTTCCAATCGTAATCTGCATGTGGCATGATTACATCTTTGGGATTGTACATTGAATAGTAAGGCTCGGGTACAACAGTTGGCCAATGCGGGTCGCCAAACGAAAAGTAAAGCATAAACGGTTTTTCCTTGTTTTGCTCCAGAAACTGAATGCCATCTTCGGCAATCCGATAAGTAGGACATTGTTCCTGCGGGAAAGGCATTGGACCAGGTATAAGACCTTCCAGCATGTTTTTTGACGTCTCAAAACCCGGACGAGGATCATGGTCAAAATAATCATTCACTTTCTTGTCAGTTTCTGTTATTGTACCATGCTTTCGTCCCCAATGACCGGTTTCTTCCCAATAATCGAAATTTGTTTTTAAGTATTTGTCTGTAAAACAGTGGTTTTTCCCTGCAATTCCGATTTTATACCCTTTGGCTTTCAAAGGTTCAACAAAAGTCCATTCATCCGTACGTAATTCTTTGTCATTAAAAACCTTTCCGGTTCGATGAACATACTTTCCAGTAAAAATGCTCGTGCGACTGGGTACACTGATAGGACTCACACAATAAGCGTTTTCAAAGGCGACACCTTCTTGTGCCAATTTGTCCAAATTCGGCGTTTTGATAATAGGATGCCCCATGTAACCTGTAAAATCAAACCGATGCTGATCGTCCATAATGATGACCACGTTCATTGGCTTTTGTGCCTGTGTAATAAGAGGAGCCGCTGTGAGCAGTGGTATAATTATTCTATTTTTCATTCTATCTGAATTACATTAAGGAGCATCTAAATGTGACGTTCTATTCTCAAGTTCTTTAACCTCTTTGTAATTATCATTGTACTTTTTCATTCGTTTGTACGATACCGAAGCGGTATCCATCCCTGGTAATTTGGCAGAAAGGAGTTTAAACTGCTTCATGACTGATTTAGAAGATTCATTCTTTTCATACGAAGTTTTTTCGTAATTGTGATCGCGTTTTTCAGCACAATACCACAATGTATTATGTCCATCCAATATCCAATTTGACAATCGAAACATGGAATAACGGCTGTGATTCGTATGTATCCAATCACGTCCCGTAAATGCTTCTCCTTTTAACGCTGGCAGAAAACTTATTCCGTCAAATTTTTCAGTCGTGGGAAGTTGTGCACCCATGATTTGAGCAACTGTAGGTATTAAATCAGTGAAATCGACCAAAGCTGGTTGCGGTTCTTTTTTCCTGACAATACCAGGACCACGGACAATTAAAGGAACTCTAGGCCCTTGCTCCTCTATTACGCTACCTTTCCAACCTGTCGTGGCATTATCGGCCGTAAAAATGATAATCGTATTTTCATAAATTCCGAGTTGTTTCAATTTTCGAACCAACTTACCAACTTCATAATCCAAATATTCAATATCGGCTTTGAGTGTTCCCTTTGTTTTCTGTTTTGTCCCGTCAGGATTATAGAGTTGCTTCCCACTCGCATTACGCTTGGGCATTTCCACATACTTCCAATCCCAGACTTTTCCATCTTTCGATTTGTCTTCGGGGTTTCGGTGTTCATAATCCCAACTTACATGGGGCAAGTTTGTAGTCCAATAGTAAAAGAATGGCACTTCTTTATGACGGGTAATAAAATCTAGCATAAATGCGTTATGTAAATCTTCGGTAAAATCCTGCGGCGTTGTTTTCATTGGCTTTCCATTTGCCCCGAATGGACCACCCCAATACATAGGAACCTGACCAGCCAGCACAAATGAATCTGGACAGACTGCTCCTGTCCAAGGAATAGTTTTATAGGGTAACGACCACTCATCCCACATCCAATCGTTGGTCGGGTCACCACCACCCATTTGCCATTTACCCGACATGGCTGTAGTATAACCAGCCTGTTTGGCAATTTTACTAATCAGAGTGTTTTGTTTAAACAACAAAGCGTTCGGTTCATCACCTTTAGGAGTAGAGCGTACATCGTACCATCCCGTTTGATCGGCATATTTACCGGTCATTAACATGGCTCTGGCCGGTGAACTCACCGCAGCGCCCCAACAGGTGCTGAAATGGGTTCCTTCCGCTGCTAATTGATCAATATTTGGAGTTTTATGTTCCTTATTGCCATAAATACTTAATTCTTTTGCTGACATATCATCAGCAAGAATTAAGATGATATTGGGTTTTTTCTCCGTAGCAATTAGCTGCACGGAAGAAAGGAACATCAAAGCTGAAAATGAACTGATTTGATTCATTATGCTTTAACTGTGTTTAAATTATTGGCTTACATTAAAGTTCCAAACATCACCGTTCACTACAGAACCATCGGCCATAGTGGCATCTACTCGCCAGAAGTATTTTTGTCCTGCAATCAATTTGGGCAAAGTAAAAACATTTTTTTCGCCTGTGAATTTTCCACTATTCACTAACTTGTTAGCATCATTTCCAAAAAAAACCACATGAGAAACTGCGTTATAAGCAGGTCGCCACATCAATGCATCGCGGTCGGCTGAAACGATTGCCCCATTCGGAACGATTGGGAATGAAGCTTTCACTTCGCGCCTGCCTGGAATTCGGTAAATACTGTCACCTCGTTCGTAAGCACCTATATCAGGTGCTGAACCAAACTGACAATCGGTAAGATCTTGAAATACTTTCCCTTTGTCAATTACATCGGTGGCAGTTGCTTTGGGTCTAAAATCGAAGGACAATGGATTTTCCAACAAGCTTTCAACTACTTTTCCAGTTGCATTGTGGCTGTAATCGGCAAGCGTTTCAATTGGTCTGGCAAACCAATGACCATATATAGTTTCTGATAAATTATTGACAACAGAACTATACTGATTACACATATTACGATGCGTCTCCACGATCATACCACTTTTTACTTTATTGTATTTGCTGTGTTGAAAAATGGTATTACTACAAGCTCTGTTTGCCATGTCCGGTGTAGGATTGTCGGGGTTTTTCAGTTCAATTCCGGCACTACCAATGTTCCAAATCACATTGTGATCTATTGTTAAACCAGTTGTTTTGTCATCGCCCCGAATGCCCATACCGCCGCCCCATTGGTGTGGTGGAGTTCCTGCATATCCTTCGTGCACCCAATTGTGATGCAGTCGTGTTCCATGGCAGAACGTATTCTGTGCATAAAGAGCTGACACATCTTTATTTCCTCCCCAGCATGAACGATAAACATTATACATATCATTCATAAATACATCATTATCGGCTTGTGCCACCTGAAGTGCAATACCGCCACTGTTGTAAATTGTGTTGTTTCGGACGGTTGCTTTGCCAGCTTTACCAATCAGCGCTTCCCAGGGTTTACTCACTTGTAAGGGTGGAAAGCCCAATGTTGAATTGTAATTAAAATCATGAAATAGATTGTTCTCAATCAGATTTGAGAAACCGCTGATATATAGTGCGCTCATTGCTCCGTAAGCAAAAATATTATTTAAAACTATTGCATTGTCTGCATCAATCATTGGGTAGTTTCTGTCGCACTTCTCATGGACATCTTCTTTTGGCATTGAGAAATATTCAGTCCATGAAGAGTACAAAACAGTATTATTCATGAAAACAATATTGCTGCTTCTGCTATTATAGTCTTTCCCAAACTTAAAAGCTGTTCCAAAAAAGGTAATACCATCAACGGTTATGTAACTGGCGTTTGCTGTAGCCGTCAATGAATAGTTACGTGTCTTCACTTCCAGCAGTGCTTTTTGAGGTGTTTTTCCCTCCGGCATACATACAAAAAGCTGTTTATTGCTGCTGTCGTAAAACCATTCGCCTGGAGCATCCAAAAATTCCTTTTTTCCAATCAAATAATACCGATCGTCATCGAATTTGAGTTTTGCACCCGATTCATCCTCTGCTTTAACACTATTTCCCAAATTCTTGGGATAATTGAAACTATTACTTCCTGCCGAATGACCTTCTACTGTTCTTGTCCAGACAAAAAACTGGTGACAAACATTCAAAATCGCTGTTGCACCTGTTACATTCCAACCGGTCGATGCCAAATCAGTATCCTTTACAATCCCATAATTATTGCCGATTGAATCGACAGCAGCCCACATTTTCGGAGAAAAGAAATCCCAATCACCGTTTTTATCTCTCGGCACATTGGGCCAACGAGCTTCCAGTAAAGGCTTTCCATCTAAAAATAATTGTTCAAAACCCGAACTGTTGTAATCAGCTACAAATATGCCTTTTTTGTCGGTTGCTTTCCATCTCAAATTTAGGATATTCAATCCCGAAATCACAGGATTTTCTCCTTTAGCTGACTGAATAATGATAGGCGCTACGGCATTTCCCGAGTTTTTAATATTGATATTTTCGCGATAGGTTCCATTATGAATTAAACAGATATCGCCGGCTTGCAATTTGTTGACAGCTCCCTGAATGGTACAAAACGGTTCTTCCACCGTTCCGGGATTTGCATCGTTTCCGGTTGGAGAAACATGTAGAACTTTAGCAAATATTGCTATTGGACAAAGTAATAGAAGTAATACGATTAAATTTTTTAAGTTCATAAGTTTATTTTTAGTTTATTTCAAAATCTCTTTCATGTCGTCCGTTTTTGGTTTTAGGAAAGACAACTGAATTATTAAAACAATCAAAACAACTACCGTCATTAATGCGAAATCACGTCCGAGGTTTCCAGCATCAGTTGATTTTCCCAAAAAAGTTGTGATGACAGCCCCCGCAAAAACTCCTGCCATATTCATTATTCCATAAGCTGTTGCCCTGTTTTGTGAGGGAACAAACTGACACAAGATAGGCATATTATTAGCGTCGAACATGCCAAAACCAATGCCAAACAATACTGCACCGGATATTACCATAACCAGGGATTGACCAAATCCAATAATTGCCAATGATGGGATAATCAGGCTTAATCCAATTGCTCCTGTGAATATACGTCCTTTCAAATTAGAGATTATCCATCTGTCTGATAGAATTCCTCCAAATATAACTCCGATAAATGAAGAAAGTGCAATTGTTATAGTAGCCATTGGTCCGGCAACTGACATATCAATTGAAAGACTTTGTGAAAATAATGTAGGTAACCAGTTTTTAGTAGCCCATCCGGGCAAACTTGGAATGCAGAAATAGAGTAAAATAACCCAAAAGAATGTATTGCTGAACAACATCGCTAAAACTTTCAAAACGGAAGTTTTATTCATTGACGACATTCCTGATTTAACATTGTCGGCAGTTCGTGCTTTATCTTTTAAGAGGAATGCTAATACTATACTATAGCTTACCCCAATAATTCCAAACCAATGAAAAGTTTGATTCCAGGAATAAGCTAAGGCCAGAGTAGCACCAAAACCTCCAATCGCTTGACCAAGATAAAGCCCCGTCATATGAATACCAACTGCTAATGATCGTGTTTTTTGTTGATGATAATCAGCAATCAAAGATAATGCGCTGGGTAAATAAAGCGCTTCGCTCACGCCCATAATTCCTCTAAGAATGTATAATTGATTGTAGTTAGTCGCAAATCCAATTAATAAAGTTACAGCCGACCATACCCCCAGGCTACAAACGATCAACCACTTACGACTTATTCGATCTGCTATTATACCTGATGCCGGACTCATAAGTCCATAAATCCAAAGAAAGATAGCCATAAGCCTACCAAAATTTGCTGCCGATTCAAGTTCAACAATATCTTTCATCATTGATATTCGCATCGTGGAAAGCATTTGCCTGTCCATATAATTAAGCAATGCTACAAACCACAACAAACCTACTACTACCCAAGGATATGATACTTTATTTTTCATTTTGTTTCAAAATTTCATCAATATTTATTTGCTGAAACACCAAATCAGCTTGACTACTTTCGTACAAAACACCTAATGTATTATCGTCAATTGATGTGAGGCAGGAATATCCGGCACTTTTGTATTCATCAAGTGTTATCCAATTTTTTTGTGGCCAGGTGTTCCCTTCGTCAAAACTAACCTTTATAGTCAGGTTTATACGTTGACTTTTATCATTGGGATTTGAAAAAAACAAAACACTTTTTTCACGCCCGTTCACCCAATATTTGTGTCGATGTATGCAGCCCATACATGTTGGTTCAATTAATGCTTTGCGCGATGTTGGAGATTCTGACCACGTTTGTCCTCTATCCGGGGTGACACAAATCCTACGACCATTTATTAGTGTGTCTGTGCGGTTTTTATTATCCCTCATGTTGAGCATAATATTCCCGTTTTTTAGTTCTACTGCCATGCATTCAGACACATCGTAGAAAGCAGGATTGCTTGTTTCCCATGTTTTTCCATGATCTTTACTTAATGTAATATTGGAGAAAGGTTTCCCTGTATTATCTCTCCCTTGTGTTGGCATAACTAACGTTCCGTCATCAAGAGTAATTCCATGACCCGGAGCAGGAGCGAAAAGCCACCACTCCGGACGTTTTGTTGTGGAGGTAATGTTCATCAGTTTACTCCAGGTATTTCCGTCATCTGTACTTTTGGTTATAAGGAACTGACAGGTTTGTTTTACATCCAAGCCCGGCTGTGAGCCTTTTTTGATCCATTGATGTATCCAATTATCACTTTTCTCAGTAAGTCCTTCGACCCATTTACCAGTATTTCCATCCAACACACCATGCATCCAAAGGCCGGCAATAAAAATTGCACCGGTTTTGTTGTCCACTAAAATACAAGCATCACTTACCCCATTATATTTTTGGGGAAGTCCTCCCCACGTACCCATATCCAAAACAATCTGTAAAGGCTGCCATGTAAGACCTTTATCAAAACTACGTTTAAGACCTATATCAATATTCCCTTGCAAATCCCTACCTGAGTCCCAACGCGCATCAAATACAGCCATTAAGGTTCCGTTTTTTGACGTAATAAGCCCCGGAATGCGAGTGGTGTTCACTCCGTCCTGTCCGTGTTGATGCACAGCAATTCCCAATCTAAGAGATTTAGATTCGCTGGTAGGATAAAGTTTTACACTACTTTCGTTTACTATGACTTGCTCACAGTTGATTTTTATCGTTTTATTTAAATCCGATACATTCACAACTTTTACAGAGATCCAAACAGAGAGTGTGTCAGAATCGATATCAAAATTTGTTTTAATGTTGACTTTATTAGAGTTAATAAGGCTTGTGGCTATAACCCTGGCTGTGTCAATATTTCCTTTTGAATTAGTACAACACACACTTATGGAATATATGTTTTTGGCATCTAAAGTCCCTGACAAATTGAAATCAAGTTCGTTAAGCTGGTATTTGTTTTTGTTCGGACGAATAAAGTCCAATCTAATTGCGGGATTATAGTTTTTATTTAATAAAATTGGCAAGATTGGATTTTGTATTTTTACTTTCATTTCACTCGCACAAACCATCAAGGCTGAAGTGAACAAAATCATCCATAACACTAAATATTTTTTTATGTGCATCATACCAATAATGATAAAATAAATCGTTACTTAATTAGAAATTATAGAACCCGATTCCCTCTAAGTCCTTTTTTAAGGATTGATACTCCAATTCAGAAAACGGTTTGAGAGGTGAACGACAATCTCCACATTTTATGCCGAGTAGGTTCATGATGGCTTTTCCACCTCTTACACCTCCTCCGTATTTAATTATGATCTCTACTGTTTTAATTGATTTCATCTGTAATTCTCTGGCCTCATTTATGTTGTTTTGAACCATTGCCTTAAAAATTCCTTCATAAATATTGGGCAAATAGTTATATGTACTTCCAACACCTGCAACAGCTCCCATAGCTAAACCCGATATCAAGATTTCATCATACCCATGCAAGACCTCAAACTCACTATTATTTAAATTAAGACATACTCCCAATTCCATCAGATTATTGTGAGTAAATTTTGTTCCCACAAGATTAGGCATCCGTTTTTTTCCTTCTATTAATATTTGACCAACAGGAAGACTAACCCCGGTCATAGAGGGCATATTGTAGTAATAAAAAGGCAATTCGGGCACTGAATTTACAATAGGAGCGAAGTAATCAACCAACTCCCCGACTGTTGAGGGTTTGAAAAACATTGGAGCTAACGAGGCTATGGCATCAGCTCCTGCTGAGAATGCATGAACAGCAAGATCCTTCGAATCTTTTTGACAATTTGATCCAATGTGGGCTATTACCTTAAATCGGTTCTTGGAGGCACTAATCCATTTTTCTAAAATTTCTTTTCGTTCGCTTAACGTTAACGACGAAAATTCACCTGTGGTTCCGCATACAAAAACTCCTTTTATAGGCGTAGATGCAATCCATTCGGCATAGGATTCAATTATCAGAAAATCAACTTCCCCATTAGCATCAATTGGGGTAAATGTAGCTGCAACCATTCCTTGCAATCTTTCGTAATTCTTCATTCTATTTAATTATTTAATATTTAAGAATTGGGTGCAAAAAAAATATTGCCCCTTTTATTATTTTATGGAAAAATCTAAAAGCATATCCAAGCCATCTAAAAAGCATTATTTTATATTGAATCTATGATACGTAAACAATTATTGCCTTTTAAATATGGTCTTTTTCTATTTATATTAAACGAGCATTAATCCTCGGTTTTAATGCTCGTTTAATATGCTTTTATTTTGATTATTAATACCCCGGATTCTGATTTGATTTTCCAATAGCAGGATTTATATTAATTTCAGTATCAGGAATTGGCATATAGTTTTGATAAGATTGGATTTTAGCTGCCGGCCATATGCTCGGAGAAGTTATCATTGAAGCATAGAATTTTGCCGTAAAGTTACTTTTATCAATAGGATCAGTTACATTTGATAAATTACCTCCATAACTAAAAGTATGTACAGATTTACAATAGTCAACTAATTTACCTGTTCGTTTCAAATCAAACCAGCGGTGACGTTCGCCCATCAATTCCCATCCACGTTCCATCAATACGGCAGACCTGAATCTTTCCTTTGTTGTAGTTCCGGTATAATAAACGTGTCGTTTATCATAATTTGCATTGGTTTTATCAAAACTTTGTAATGAAATGTTGTACATCAATTCAGTTGGAGAATACGGTGAATCTTTCATTAAATAGGTATCATCCATTGTTGGAACCTGTGCGCGGATACGTACCATATTGATGGCAGCATAGGCACTCATTCCTAATGAAGTATTGTTCGGGTCTCCGGTAGCTTCGTTACTTGCTTCTGCATAAATAAGATAAATATCAGCCATTCGTGAAATGATTAAATTAATGGCTGCGTTCCAAACGTTTGAAGGCATGCGTTCCCAACGATATTTTGAAGGCACCCATGATGTTACCGCAATAGCTGTACGGGTATTTGCAGTAGTAACTTTGTAAGGTCCAACGCACCATTGAAAACGAATATCGTTATCATTAAAACTTAAAGCAAAATCAGTACTCAAAGGCCCTGCACCCCATGAATAAATGAACGAACCATCAGCGGTACCTGTTCCACTATTCCCATTTATTGATTTCCAACCAAAAGCACTACCATAATCAGGATCTTTAAACTGTATCTCCCACAATGATTCTGCACTGTTTTTACCCGATTCAAGAAACATTTTTCCATATTCTTTAAAAGCCGTGGCACTTCCGGGAGTAGTTGCATTCAATTTAATACCACTTTGTGATATAACTTCAAAAGCTTTGAGTGCAGCTTTTTGAAACCACAAAGAGTCTGTTTCTTCTGCATAATTACCTACAGGATATCCACCACGTGTCAGATAAGCTTTAGCTAATAAGCCCTTAGCTGTCCATTTGGTAACCCGTCCAACTGCAGGGGCAGTAGCTGGTAAATACAATTCTGCATATTGCAAATCGTTGATAATTTGTGTCCAGGTCTGGCGTTCGGTAGCACGTGGTTTTGACACAGCATCTTCTATGCTTAGAGTAGGTTCAACCCGTAACGGAACACCCCCAAAATATTGCACTAAATCCATGTAACAAAATGCTCTGATACATTTTGCTTCTGCAATTATTGCGTTTTTATCCGCATCAGCCGCTGCAATATTCGGTACATTTGCGATGATGTTATTTGCGCGATTGATGATACTGTATAAACCAGACCAAATGGTTAGTACATCTGCATCAGCTGACGTATACGTGTACTGGCTAAACTTTTGCTTTGCATCTGTAAAACTTCCCGACGAAATATCGGTACCATATTCACCCCAACCATTTACGGGTGTCATTACAGCAAAATAAGGAACAAAGCCAGCATACATGCCTGTTATAGCTGTTTTAGCATCATTCATGGTAGTAAAAATGTTAGCTGGCGATAAAGTCGATATGGGAGTTTCGTTCAATCTATCCGTACATGACATTAGAGTCATTATACCGGCTAAAAAACTAATTATTATGTTCTTTTTCATGTTTTTTTAAATTTAAATTTTATTGACTTAGAAATTTGCATTAATACCTACCATGAATGATTGTGATAAAGGATATGAATTCAGATCATAACCAGGACGTAAGCCGTTCAAATCTTGTGTATTTACATTTGGGTCATAGCCATTGTAGTTTGTAAATGTGTACAAGTTTAATATATTTGCATATACCCTGAGGGAGCTAATACCAAATCTTTTAACTAATTTAGAATCAAAATTATAACCCAACATCATATTTTTAATACGCAGGTAAGATACGTTTTTTACGATATATCCATCGTGCATATCCATCAAAGGCTGTCCATCTAATGGGTATTGAGCATATATATTTCCTTCTCCGCCCGGAAGAATATTCGGAACAACATTACCATTCCCATCAGTAATAGTGCGTATTTCATTACCGCTGGCATCCAACGGATATTGTATTGGTTTCCAGTAATCAAACTTCATTGTGTTTTGCATTTGAGTCTGTACTCCGGTAAAGTGTCGTATATTTGCATTGTAAATATCACGACCGACACTCCATTCCATAAAAATTGTCAAATCAAAATTCTTATATTCAAACCGGTTATTCAATCCACCGCTGAATTTTGGCTGTGAATTTCCTATAGGTCCTTTGTCATAAGCATCGATTTTTCCATCCGGTACTCCGTTTGGCCCACTGATATCTTTGATTTTCCACTGACCAGGTTGTGCACCTGATAAAGCAGCAAGTGTATTTCCGCTGGCATCTTTATTTAGCACATACTTATTTAGCATATTATTCCATGTAAAATCCGACTGTTGCCAAATCCCAACGGTCTGATAACCATACCATAATCCAATCGGTTGGCCAATCTTCAACATAGCCGTACTCGAATTTGTAGTTCCGGGCACTAACATCCAATCTTGCGAAACTAAGTTACCAAGACTTGTTACTTTATTCCGATTAATCGAATTGTTCAATGTGGCAGTCCATTTTAATGGACCATTTAGAATCAGGCCGGTAATAGCAACTTCAATTCCCCTGTTTTCAATAGAACCAGCATTATATAAGTAGGAGGTAAACCCAGTTGAGGCCGGTATATCTCCGGTCAGCAACAAATCCTTTGTTTCTTTGATATATGCATCAATAGTTACTGACAAGCGTGATTTTAATACCGCAAAATCAAGTCCGGCATTTGTTTGAATAGACGTTTCCCATTTCAGATTAGGGTTTCCTATATTAATCGGATAAGTACCTGTTATGAATGAAGTGGCTGAAGTATATTTTGTTAATCCATAATTTGTCAATGATTGGTAGGATGCAATATTAGGATTCCCAGTTTCTCCCCAACCAGCTCTAATTTTCAAATTATCAAATATGCCAAGTCTTTTGATAAATCTTTCTTCAGCCGCACGCCATGCAAATGAGAAAGAGGGAAAATATCCCCATTTATTATTTTGAGCAAATTTTGAAGAACCATCTGCCCTTATTGTAGCTGTAAAGAGGTATTTTTCGTTGTAGTTATAATTTGCCCTACCAAAATACGATAATAATAAGAAATCTGCAGCAATAGAACTCGGAGTTGCAACACTTTGCCCTACACCAATATTGTTATAGCCCAGTGTTTCATTAGGAAAATTAGTTGACTCCTGAGTTGTATTAAAATTTGAACTATATTGTTGTGAAAAACCACCGAGTACATTGATTTTATGTTTTCCAAATTTCGTATCGTATGTTACTGTATTTTCGTTCAACCATGATGTATAAGTATAGGTTTGAATTACAGCTCGTCCATTGTATAATGCTCCCCAACCTGTAGTTGACGGTACATACATCTTAAAATCAGTTTTGTTTTGGGACATACCACCTGTAGAGCGTATTGTCAACCCTTTAGCAGGGGTTAGTGTTAATGCAAAGTTGGTTCTTGATTCAAGAGTCTGTCTTTTCATTTTTACATTATTCAACATTTCCAAAGGACTTCCAATCATAAGGTTTCCATCTGTATCAATATTATTAAGTGTCACAATGTTCATTGGGTTTAACGGAAGGGCTTTAAAAACCTGAGACAATATTCCCGCACCGGCACTGCTCCCATCCACAGCATTAACTGTAACAGTACCATTATTTTCAGAGTATGCAAAAGAATTATTAAATGACAACTTTATCCAGTTATTCGGACTTCCTTCTGCTTTAAAACTCCCGGTATAACGGGTTGCATCAGTTGCTTTTAGTATTCCATTCGTATTATAATAACCCAGCGAAGCAATATAATTTCCTTTATTGTTACCTGCTGACATAGATATATTATAATTCTGGATATTTCCACTTCGTGTTACAGCATCTAACCAATTTGTATTTGTTGAGTCAGGGCTGGAATAAGGGGCAACGTTCCACCATTGATATCCATAACTACTGGATGTTGGAGTAGCTATACGTTTGTCAAATGGAAAAATACGGTCGTGTTGTGCCTGAGTATAGAATTTCGTATCACCGGGTACATACGTATTTTTATTTGCCATTTGTTGAACTCCATAGTTGGCATTGAAGCTTACTTTTACTTTACCATCTTTTCCGCTTTTTGTTGTAATAATTACAACACCATTAGCTCCACGTGCACCATATACAGCAGTCGCAGAAGCATCTTTTAGAATATCTATGGATTCAATATCATTGGGGTCAATGTTGGATAATGCGCTTGAAGCTGTTAGAGTTCCGTTACCACCTGAGTTATAAGCACCTTCTACAGGAAATCCATCAATTACATATAATGGTGCTGAGCTGGCACTAATGGAGTTTGCTCCACGAATTTGAATGGTCATACCTGCTCCGGGTGCATTGTCAGCAGCATTAACAACCACACCTGCCGTCCGACCTGAAAGCGCTTGCTCAAGAGTATTTGCACCAGAGGTTGCAATTTCCTTACTACCAACTGAAGATACAGCGCCAGTAAGGTCACTCCGTTTCATAGTACCATAACCAACGGCTACTACTTCCTGAAGATTTACAGTTGAAGATTCAAGTGTAACATTAATTAGTGATTTACCTGCAATTTCAACCTCCTGAGTTTTCATTCCGACAAAGGAAAATACCAGAATAGTTGCTTTTTCGGGAAGTTTAAGTGAGAAACGTCCATTGCCATCTGTTATTGTACCTGATGCAATTCCTTTTACAGACACAGTAACTCCAGGTAGTATTTCACCTGACTCATCTTTTACAATTCCGTTAATTTGTTTGTTCTGAACCTGATCAGGCATTGGTTCATTGAGATTGGAAACAGTAGAATTTGTTGCCAAAATCGGCATTAATAAGGCTGTTTGAATAATACAGGCGAGCATTACTCTTCGAATCGTGATTCGCTTTTTCATAAATAATATTTTTGATTTAAAATTATGACAAAGATATTAATCCTTTGCAAAAATCAAAGGGGACAAATAATTATATTAGAGGGGTGGTATGGGTAATTGAATCATTAGTCCATTCAGAATTATAGCTTAGGATAAATTTCGAAGTTTTAAAAATGTACAAGTATTTAGGAAGTGTTTTTGATATTAGCTCAATTGGTAAGGTTTGTTGGTGGTGTTGTAGAATTATTTCCGGCAATTTAAGAGTTAATAATTAACTTATATTCTATAGCTCAAAAAATAGTGCAGGGTGCAAGTGTTTCTATATATAGAAACTTGCACCTTGCACAATGTATAAATACTTCAATATTTGGCACTTGCATATATCAAATTATTTATGTATTTTTGAACCTGAAAGTTATGCAGACAAGCATAAGTCATTGACAGACAAAAAGTGATCTTTTTAGTATATTTCCTAATTCGTACCCCCTAAGGGTCTAATGAATGGTAAATAACTGAATTTCAATAGAGTAATAAGAGAGGTTCATAAACCTCCCTCTCCGCAAAAGAATAAAACGCTGTATATCATTGATATGCAGCGTTTTTGATTATTGGTTTTTATGCAACTAATTAGTGATGCTGAAATAGTTATTTATCAAAAAATCTATTTAGTTTGTTAAAATAATAATCAAATGAAAGTACTTTTTATTGGTGGAACTGGTGTGTTAAGCTCTGCTTGTACGGAATTAGCAATAAATCGAGGGATTGATTTATACCACCTGAACCGGGGATTAAGTAGAAATATCCGCCAATTACAGGGAGCAAAAACAATTATTGCCAACAAGTGGAATCTGGAAGAAACAGCAAAAGTGCTCGAAAATCAGAAATTTGATGTGGTAGTGGATTTTATAGCATACGAGCCCGAGCATATTCAAAATGACATTTCCCTCTTTTCGGGTAAAATCAAACAATTTATTTTTATTAGTTCAGCTTCAGCCTATCAAATTCCCGAAATATTACCTGTTACCGAAGAAACGCCACTGGATAACCCATATTGGGAATATTCCCGTAAGAAAATTGAATGCGAACTAATATTGAAGGAAGCAGGAGTAAAAATCAATTTTCCATACACAATTATCCGTCCATCTCATACCTACGATAAAACCAAGATTCCGTCAATTGGTGGTTACACTGTGTTACACAGAATGTTACTGGGTTTGCCTGTGATTTTACCCGGTGATGGCACTTCGATCTGGACACTTACCTGGCATAAAGATTTTGCTGTAGGTTTGGTTGGTCTTTTAGGTAATCAAAAAGCTATAGGTGAGTCGTTTCATATAACGTCTGATGAATGGTTGACATGGAATCAAATTTATAACGTACTTGCTGTTGAATTGGGTGTAAATCCTACTATTGTTCATATTCCGTCAGAAACCATAGCACGTTATGATGCTGAAATAGGTTCCGGTTTGCTGGGTGACAAAGCACACAGCATGATTTTCGATAATTCTAAAATCAAAAAAATTGTACCTGATTTTAATCCGCAGGTGAAATTCAGAGAAGGAGCTAAAGAAGTTATTAAGTGGTACAAGGAAAATACACTTAAATTACAGGTAGATGGGCATATTAATGCATTTATGGATGAGTTAATTGCTGATTTTAATAAATTTTCTTGCTTCCGCCCTTGAGTTTTTTTGGTGAACCAGACCAGGAACAACCGAGGCAATATAGTGTGGATAAATCAAAATCGACAAGTGAATCATCGGGATTTAAGGGTATTACATTGTAGTTTTCATCCACGTTCACAAGCACTTTGTCGTACTGCTCGTTACGTACATAAAACCGATGAATATCGCACTGCGGACAACGAAGCTTTTTCATTATTTATCCGTAGTATCAATTTCAACTATTTCAATATCTTCAGCAGTAAGATCTTCCAATTTTTCATTTTCACAACGTAACACACGACCGGGAAATTTTTCAGGCCAAGCGAGGTTATGAGTAGCCATCAATACTGCTGTTCCAGCCTGAGAAATAGTGTAAAGTAATTCGAGCAGTTCGTTTCCGGTGACTGTATCGAGGTTTCCGGTAGGTTCATCAGCCAAAATAATTTCAGGAGAATTGAGCAAAGCACGTGCAATAACAACGTGTTGTTGTTCGCCACCCGAAAGCTGGTGAGGCATTTTAGATACTTTGGAGCTCATTCCAACCTGTTCTAGAACATGGTTTATTCTTTCGTCGATAGCCAATTGGTCAGTCCAGTCTGTTGCTTTCAGCACAAATTCAAGATTTTTATAAACAGTCCTATCAGTTAATAACTGAAAATCCTGAAATACAATACCAATTTTACGACGTAGATAGGGTACATCTTTGTGATTCAGATTGCACAAATCATATCCAAGTACTTCAGCCGAACCATTTATAACAGGCACTTCGTGATAAAGCGACTTCAATAGTGACGTTTTTCCACTTCCAACCTTTCCCAACAAGTAAACAAATTCACCCGAATAAACTTCCAATTTTACATCTTTCAGAACTAAATCGTCCTGCTGATAAATATCTGAATCGGTATATTTAATGATTAATTTCTTTTCCATAACTCCTAATCCCCAAAGAGGACTTTTTAGTTTCAAGCCTAAATTTATTTATGTCTTTTCTTCAGTTCTTGTGCCAAGTCATCCAGTGAATAACCTTTTGATGTTAGTAAAACGATAAGGTGATAAATTAAATCGGAAGCTTCGTAGATAAATCCTTCTTCAGTTCCATTTGTAGCCTCAATAACAGTTTCAACAGCTTCTTCACCTACTTTCTGCGCCATGCGGTTTAATCCTTTTTTGAACAATGAAGTAGTATAAGAACCTTCGGGCATTTCCTTAAAACGAACGGTGATAAAGTCCTGTAAGTATTTTAGAAAAGCTACATCTCCATCATTCTTTTCACCCCAACATGTGTCGTCACCTGTGTGGCATACTGGTCCAATAGGCTTTACCTTTATCAGAAGAGTATCATTATCACAATCGGAAGCGATGGAAACAACATTAAGAAAATTACCACTCTCTTCTCCTTTTGTCCAAAGGCGGTTTTTAGTACGACTAAAAAAAGTAACCTGACCACTTTTCTGAGTTTTTGATAAAGCCTCTTCATTCATATATCCGAGCATCAACACTTTAGACGTCATTTCATCCTGAATAATAGCCGGAACCAATCCGTTTGACTTTTGAAAATCTATATTCATTTTTCTTCGATTTTATACTTACATGTTTAATAGCCTGCGAAATTACAAAAATTCAGGCAATTGTAAGTAAAAATGAATGAAAATATCGATATAACAAAACCTGAATTACTGATTTTTTTGTACTTTTGCATTTCATGATATGAAGGAAAGTTGCCAGAGTGGTCGATTGGGTCGGTCTCGAAAACCGATGAACGAGTAATTGTTCCGTGAGTTCGAATCTCACACTTTCCGCTCTATAATAATTATTATTGGGTTTCAAACAGGTATTATTGACTATATTTTTCTTCTATTAAAACACCATTTTCAACTGAAGATAATTTATCAGTTTCTGAAACTGATTCATAAGCCATGTGTACATATCCTAACAACTTTCTTGATTGAAACTTCAATTTTGTGTTGACACAATTAGCAAAGACTTCTGTCTGTCCTGAAATTATTTTTTTCTTTGCTGTTAAAGATTCCCAAATTCGATTTGATTCTTTATTTTCAATGATTAAAGATGATTCTATTTTTAAAAGGTAGATTTTGTTGTCTTCTGCTTTCCATGTAGCATAGTAATTAACATGATAAATTATTAATTTAATCTTATTCCGTTGAAAATGGATAACAATTTTTCCATATATTTCAACCTTTATTCTTCATTTTTTGTTCTTTTTCAAAAACATATTTTTATAACAATACTTTAACATGAAGAAAACATTTGCATTTAATCCACTCTCGATGCCTACTTATGTGATGGCAAAACCCAATGGATCAAGTTGTAATCTCAATTGCTCCTATTGCTATTATTTGGAAAAAGAAAAACTATACGATAAGCGAAAAAATCTGGAGATGAGTGATTCAACGCTCGAGAAATATATTGAAAGTTACATTCAGGTGCAACCAGTTCCTGAAGTGCTTTTCACTTGGCATGGTGGCGAAACATTGTTGAGAGATATTTCCTTTTACAAAAAGGCACTTACACTTCAAAAAAAATATGGACGTGGAAGAAATATTGATAATACACTTCAAACAAATGGCACTTTATTGACTGATGAATGGTGTAAATTCTTTAAAGATAATAATTTTCTGATTGGAATCTCGATAGATGGACCTGAACATTGCCACGATATTTACAGAAAAAACAAAGCAGGTAAAGCAACTTTCAGCCAGGTAATGCGAGGCATAGAACTACTTCAAAAGCATGAAGTTGAATTCAATACACTTTCAGTAATCAATGATTATAACGTGGATTACCCCATTGAAATTTACAATTTCTTCAAAGAAATTGGAAGTAAATATATGCAGTTTTCACCCATTGTCGAAAAAATAACTCAAACGCGTCCTGATGGTTTACATTTATTTCCACCCGATGGCTTAGGCAGCGACGAATCAGTGGTAGCACCGTGGACAGTTGATGCCAAAAAATTTGGACAATTCTACATTGCTATTTTTGATGAATGGATAAAAAAAGACGTTGGAAAATACTATATACAGCTTTTCGATTCAGCACTTGCCGGCACTATTGGTGAGCAACCGGGCGTTTGTATTTTTGGTGAAACCTGTGGTCATGCCACTGCAATGGAATTTAATGGTGATGTATATGCTTGTGACCATTATGTTTTTCCGGAATATAAGATTGGCAATGTAAATACGCACACAATTTACGAAATGACTTTCTCTGAAAAACAGTTACGTTTTGGAGCCGATAAACGAGATACTTTGCCAACTCAGTGTAGGCAGTGTGAGTTCTTGAAACTTTGTCATGGCGAATGTCCTAAAAACAGAATAATAAAAACCAAAAACGGTGAGCCCGGCTTAAACTACTTATGTGAAGGGTATTATGCATTTTGGAAGCACTCTCAACCCTATATGGAATTTATGGGTAATGAGTTATTCTTTAAACGTGCTCCTGCAAATGTTATGGATTGGGCAAAATCAATGAAGAAAATCAACTAAATTGAAAATGGATTTACAAAAAGAAAAATTAATCTGATTATTTTATTCTTCGTATTTTCCATTTTTATAATATATTGTGGACAGCCTTCAACGGCTTCACTTATTTCGGTTTCATACTGACTAAAATTCACATTCTTATTCACATGAGTTTTGTTGGTTACTGTAAATACTTTTGGCGCAATTAATTCGCATAATCCACAAATAATACATCTTTTCTTTTTTTCATCAATCCAAACGTTGGTTACTGCCATTTTTATTATTTGCTTTTATACTACTGTTAATCGATTACTTTTAAGAACTTTTTCAACTATTGTTATCCATTTTTTAATTTATTAATAAATTGGTAATTTCAAAGAAAATATAGATAAAATTTAGTGTCTATTTAATTCATAAACCCCATAATTAAACAAGGCAAAATCGTATTTAATCGGATCATTCGAATCAAATTCTCGAAGTACGGCTGTAATTTCTTCAACGGCTTTCCAGTCATTTTGTTTGCGGTTTAGCAGGTTGAATGCACGAGCCACATCACCGGTATGAACATCGAGTGGAAGCATTAATGCAGAAGTAGGGATGCCTTTCCACAGTCCGAAATCAACTTCATTTTCGTCGGAACGAACCATCCAGCGCAGAAACATATTCAGTCGTTTGGCTGAAGAATTAGCAGTGACATCAGAAATGTGTTTTGTAACATGCTTGTCGTGTGGAATGGAGAGGAATACTTCCCGGAAATGCATCAATGAACTGAAAACGGAGTTTTCTAACCTATAACCTTCGGTAAAAACTGTTTCAATTCCACCGTGATTTTGATAGATATTTTTTAGCGATTTCAGAAAGAAGAGACAATCGTTACCATTAAAAGTGCGGTGAACAAAGCCCGAAACAATCGAAAATTCACGCTCATCAGCTTCGGTAATGAATTCAAAGGGCGAATTATCCATCATTTCCATTAACTTTTTTGCATTTTTGATAATGCTTACACGCTGTCCCCACGATATTGTCGCAGTCAGAAATCCGGCAATTTCTATATCTTCTTTCCGCGTAAAACGGTGTGGAATCTGAATCGGATCGGTATCTATGAAATCAATCCGATTGTAAAGCTTCACCCGGTCGTCAAAAAGGGCTTTATGTTCCAATTTCTATTTTAATTCGGTTTGTACTGCGTTTTTGTAGTTATTTGTAAAGCCAGCATGTGCCGTAAAAATATATTCAACTGCCGGTAAATTATTTATTTTTTGAAACGACTTGATTGCTAGAGGCATATCCTTACTAAAAAATGAATTCGGTTTGTCCACTTTAGCTTCCTTCAACCCAAATGCGTCACCTACAAACAAATATGTATCGTTTACAAGATAGGACATCGAACCGGGTGTATGGCCGGGTGTTGAAATTCCTGAAATGACTAACTTTCCAACTGTAACTTTCTGACCATCATCAAGTAAGCTATAATCTTTTCGTGAAATGCTGTTGTGGAAAAACATCATTTTGGCAGTTTTACCATTAATCATTTGTTCTTCGTTGCGCGAAAGATAGACTTTAGCATTTGAAAAAGTTGAAAGTGCAGCGGTATGGTCACCATCTCCGTGAGTCAGGAATACGGCAACAACTTTAGCTGTATCAATGCTGAGTTTTTTTAGTTCTTCTTTTATCACTTTGTCGTCAGCTCCCGCATCAATTGCAATGTAATTATCACTGTCCTTTACAAGAAACATATTTACAAAGTCATTTTTAACTGCAAAAACATTTTGCACAACTTCTTTTGTTTCAATTACATGCATTTTTTTAGTTTCCGATTTAAATTTAAGTCCGAAACCTACTGCAATAAGCAGTAAAGCACCGATAACAACTCCGATTCCGATTAAAATTCGTTTAAGTGTCTTGTTCATACTAATTAGTTTTTATTAAAATACTTTTTTTTATTTATAACAATAATATCTTCAATAAGTTGAATGAGTTTTAAAATATAAAGGGAATAAACATTTTGGTGTGTTTCATGTAGTTGCTATATTTCTCGCCAAAATAGGCTATACATTCTTTTTCATCGTAGCGCGAAGTCAAATAAAATAAAACTGTAGAAACTACCGAAATAACACATAAAACAAGAGTAGGATTTTTCAATAAAATGCCCCAGGTAACAAAAATTAAGGAAGCATACAGCGGATGACGGGTGTGGCGAAAAACACCTGTTTCGACTAATTCAGTAGTTTTTTCAAAACTAAACAGTTTGCTATCATTGCGGGATGATGATGGTTTTCCTTTGCGGAGAATTTCGTACATTCCTGCTCCCACAAGCCAAATAGAATAGAAAAGTAAAAACCATGAAATCAGCTGATTAATGCTGAACGGGTTTTCAAACCAGTGTTTGTAATTTACGGCAAATACCCAAGCCAAACCTTCCCAGCCAAAAAAGCGATAAAAACCATGACTTTTAATATGAAATAACGTGCGCCACGAAAGGAAAAGTATGCCTGCGCTGAGAATGCCAAAAACGATTAGATTTGTCATAATCTTATTTTTGAATTTAAATTTCGCTTATTCTTATCTTCTTAGTTTTCAGTTTACTATTGTTAGTCAGAAAGATAAGATCATCAATTTTGGTTGCCAGCACACCTACAAATGCGCAATCCTGTTTAATTTCAATTACTCCAAGTTCGTCCGGTTTCAGTTTTCCCTGTTTTTGGAACAGTCCGGCTAGGTCCCCTTTGGAGATTTTATCACGTCTTCCTCCGGATATATAAACTGTTTTCCAAACTGAAGGCAAGGGCAGTGGAGCAGGACGAATTTCTTCGATAGCTGTTTTGCCAATAAAATCGGGTAATTCTTCGTTTTTCCACGCCAAAATATAAGCTGTGCCGTCGCTGTTCATACGCGCTGTACGACCGTTACGGTGCGTAAATTCCTGATTTTTTGATGGAAGCTGATAATGAAGGATGAATTTTATTTCGGGAATGTCCAACCCGCGTGCTGCCAAATCGGTAGCCAGTATGAGTTGATGGGTGCCGTTGCGAAACTTCACCAACGCCCGTTCACGGTCGATTTGCTCCATGCCGCCATGAAAGGTTCCGTGACTTATATTGTTGGCTGTCAAGTGGTCGCTGACACGCTGAATAGTTTCCTTATAATTGCAAAAGATGATTCCCGGCTGATTACCAACATGACTCAACGCATCCACCAACGTATCCAGCTTGTCTTTTGAGGGCGATAGAATGGTTTTGATGGTAAGTTGTGTTATCTCTTCGTGAAGATAATTGATATATTTTGGATGTTTCAACCCTACAAATGCAGGAATTTTCAACGCTTGTGTAGCCGAAGTCAGTACCTTTTTCTTCACACCGGGCAATGCAGCTGCAATTTCGGTCATCTCGGCTTCAAAACCCACTTCCAGCGATTTATCGAACTCGTCGAGAACCAGCGTTTTGATAAATTCGGTAGAGAAACTTTCCTTGCGCAAATGGTCGGCAATGCGTCCGGGAGTGCCAATAAGTATGGCCGGGCGATGTTTCAAATCAATTTTATCCTGCGAACCTGCACGACCGCCATACACGGCGTTGGTTTTAAAACCTGTTCCCATCTGGCGGATAACCTGCTCAATCTGAAGGGCTAACTCACGCGATGGTACGACTATCAACACCTGAACTTCGGCGCAACTTTCGTCTAATTGATCAATTATGGGTAGCAGAAAAGCAACCGTTTTTCCGGTGCCGGTGGGCGAGAGCAAAACCACTTCGGAGTGAGACTGAATGGTTGAAAAAGCCTCATTTTGCATGGGGTTGAGCGTTTCAATGCTCAGTTTTTCGAGAATAGTTTGTCGATTCATGCT
>CAIKVR010000301.1 GCA_903830915.1 uncultured Bacteroidales bacterium | reverse complement strand
TTGAATTAACTGCCATTTAATCTAATTTCTGAATAAATAACTCATATACCAAAGAAATGTTAACTCTACTGTTTCTTTGAATATTATAGCAAAAATAACTACATTACAAAAAAAAATACTACTTCACAATTATTAAATATATCAATACAATTTGATTACATTTGACAAGTAAATATTGCTTTATAATCCCGTTATTACTTAATCTTAATCATCAATTTAATATGAAAACAAGTTTAAAAATTTCAACTTTGATTCTATGTCTTTCAATGTTCAGTATTAGTTGGGCACAACAGGTAATTGTTACGGACGATGCCAGCTATACTACTCCGGCTTCGAGTTCAGTACTGGATGTGAAATCGACTTCCAAAGGATTTCTGCCTCCAAGAATAGCTTTGAATTCAACCAAAGATGTTTCAACAATTGCTTCTCCTACAAATGGATTATTGATTTATAATACAGGTACAGCTGCTCTTACTGAAAAGGGTTTGTATTACTGGCAGGATTCTGTTTGGGTTAAACCACTTTCAACAGGTATTTCATCATCAATTAATTCTATGACAATTGCATCGGATGGTAATGTAACTTTAAATGGGTCAGCAACTTCATGGACTGATTTAGTTGTGAATCCTTCAACTGCAAGAAACAGTGGTGGGTTTGTTCCATTGTGGGCAGTTTTTGTGGCTCCCAATGTCTATACCTGGTTTTTTGAAGATGCCAAAACTCAGGAAGTTGATTTTAGTGTGCAGATGCCACACAATTATAAGGAGGGAAGTAAGATTTATCCTCATATTCACTGGTCTTCTACCTCTGCACCGGGTTCTCAGCGTGTAAGATGGGTGATGGATTATCAATGGGTAAATCTAATGGATAATTTTGCAGCAACAGGAAATACAAGTGTATATGGCACTGTGTTAGCAGTTAATAATTCAACTTCCCTAGCGGCTTTTCAGAGTGTTATTACACCTATTAATACTGGTGGTGTTGATAATGCAGGAATTGTTGGTACAGGCAAAAAAATCAGTAGCATTCTTTTATGTCATTTATACAGAGATGGTAATAATGCCAGTGATACATATTCAGGCTCTGCAGCATTACTTTCAATAGACTTTCATTACGAAATTGATAGTTTTGGAAGTAATAATGAATATACAAAATAATACCAATACTATGAAAATTAAATCAGAACATCGGATTATAATGCTCTGTGTATATATTTTCGGTGCACTATCAGTGTCAGCACAGGGTATTATTATTGGCTCATCGGCTTTTGTAAAAACTGCCGGTGCAGCATATATTGTTGTGAATAACGGAAATTTGACTAATAATGGTAACTGGACAAGCAATGGTACGGATATAGTTACCCTGTCGGGTACAGCAGCAAAGCAAATGACGGGGTCGGGTACTACAGCCTTCTATGATTTAACTCTTACCAATATGGGAGGTATTACCCAAAAGCTTAGGCAAATTAATGCTCATAATCTGAATATAAGTTCTGGTTCCGGTTTATCAATTGATACCTGTAAGGCAATGGTAGTTAGTAATATAGTGACCAATCAGGCCGGAGCTGCAGGTATTTACATTAAATCTTCAACCGACCGGGCCAATGGTTCATTAATATTTCATAATAATGTTAGCTCACCGGTTTCGGCTACTGTGGAGATGTACACTAAAGCTAGTAAGTCAACAAATTATAAATGGCAGTTTTTCGGGATTCCACTCAGGTCGGTAGCTATATCACCTACTTTTAATGGTTCTTATATTCGTAGATTTAATGAAGCCGGATGGTATGCTGGTTTCAACAGTACAAATCTGTGGATTCAGCTTTCAAACGGTGCAACTTTAACATCATTTACAGGATACGAAATTACTCAACTCAGTCCTAAAACGTTTGTATTTTCGGGTCAGCTTGAAAATAGTGATTTTTCAACCGGTAAATTACCGGTTTCTACTCCCGAAATTTCACAGTATCCCGGTCAGCATTTGTTTGGAAATCCCTACACCGGGGCAATCGACATTAAGAAAATTCAGTTTGGTTCAACAGATGCAGGAATTATTGAAAACTCGGTTTATCTCTATAATACCGGCTCGTATGCAGACTGGCAAAATGCAGGTTCAGGAAGTGTTAGTGGTACTTCGCCCGGACAATATGTTTGTATACCTCAAAATCAGGCCGGAAATGCAGGAATACCAGCTCAGATACCATCCATGCAGGCTTTTTTGGTTTATGCCAAAAGTGATAATGTGGCTGCCAATCTGGTGATTCCATACAGCAGCGTGGGAACTGTGGTAAGAAATACAGACCCTCAACGAAATAAAAGGCAGAAAACAGATTTACCTGCCTCAAAAACATATACCATGATTGATGTAGTTGGTTCAAGATATTCAGACAGAATGTGGATTTTTACTGAACCTACCTGTACTAAGGCTTTTGATAATGGATGGGATGGTTATAAATTTATAGGTTCTTCTTCGAGCGTTCCGCAAATTTGGTCGATGGAGGGTAGCGACAATTATCAGGTAAATTCTCTTAATAATATTGATAGTACTACTATTGGTTTTATTCCCGGTGAAGATACTGCTTATCAATTGGTATTTACGAATGAAAACACGCAGAATTCTTATCCTACACTCTTTTTGGTTGATTTGGTTACGAAAAATATAGTCGATGTATCGCAAAATGGATCAACATATAATTTCACCTCAAGTGTAGCTACACCGGATAATTCCAGGTTTAAATTATATAAATCATTTACTACAGCATCATTAAGCTTAGGTTTACCTACTATTATTGTGTCAGGCTCACTTTCAGCAGTACATACTTCTTATAGTGTAGCAAGTCCATCACCTTCAGTTTTTAAAGTATCAGGCAGGTTTCTTACTCATGATATAACGCTGACTGCACCTACAGGTTACGAAATTTCAACAACAAATGGTGGATTGACTAATTTTAGTACTACACAAAATCTGACTCAGTCGGGTGGGGAAGTGGTCGAAACTACTATTTATGTTCGATTAGCAGTTGGTATTGCTTCCGGAACTTATTCAGGAAATATTTCCTGTGTTTCAGCAGATGCTTCAACTGTTAATGTGCCAACAGTGTCAAGTAATGTAAATCCTGTCGTACTCACCATAACGGGTCTTACCGGAACAAATAAGTCGTACGATGGAAATAATTCGGCTGCATTTACCGGAACTCCGGCATATTCCGGATTAGTTAATGGTGAAAGTTTTTCTGTAACAGGAACTCCATTGGCTACATTTGCAGATGCTTCTGTTGGTAACAATAAAGCAATAACTATTATCGGATTTACTGCTCCTACGGGCAATTATACAGTAACTCAGCCTACATTAAATGCAACTGTCAGTGCCATTGCCGTAACAGTAAGTACCAATACAAATTGTTCTGCTTTGACCAATTTGCCGGGTACAGACCTAACAATAACGGGTGCAGAATTAACTGTAGATTCCAATGTAACCATTCATAACCTTACTGTAAGTCCTGGAGCAGAACTTACATTAAATGATACAAAAACCTTAAATGTGTCAGGTAACTTGACTGTTAAGAGTAACCTGACAGGTACGGGAACCATCGTAGATATGAACGCCAACAGTGGACTAACGGTAAGTGGTACTACAACAGTTGAACAATATTTGTCCTCTGCCCGTAACTGGTATATCAGTAGTCCGGTATCCAATGCAAGAGCAAAATCAGGTTATACTTACTATAGCCGGGATGAAGCTAATAATGTGTGGATAACCCTGAATACAGGAGATGGAGTTACCACAGGAGATTTGTTTAATGTTGGGCAGGGATATGTTGCTTATTTGGCATCAGGTACATCTACTTATAGTTTCAATGGTACTTTGAATTCGGGATCTCAACATATTACGGTTAATCGCACGGGTAATCAGGCAACGAAACCGGGATTTAATCTGGTAGGTAATCCATTCCCATCCTATGTGAATGCTGGAACAGTGGTTAATGCCTCTGCCGGTTTGGAAAAAACAATCTGGTATCGTTCACAAATTAAAAATACGTCAATTTATACTTTCGACACGTACAACACTATTGCAGGCTTGGGAATCAATAATAGTAAAAGAAATAGTTTTGTTACCGGAACAGTGCCACCTATGCAAGCATTTTGGGTACGTGTGGCTGAGTTTCAACCATCAGCTACATTGAATTTTCTCAGCAGTTATTGTACACATGCTTCTGATACGGTAAATTTACTTAAATCAAGAACCATATCACAAACTATAAATCCGGTGTTACGAATGGAAGTGTCAAATGGAGTGAATGCAGATGAAGCAGTACTTTATTCAACAAATAGTGCTTCAAATGGTTATGATAGTTATGATTCACGTAAAATGTCAAACAGTTCGGCCGCAATACCTGAGATTTATTTCCCTGTTGGTGCTGAACAATTAGCCATTAACGGAATGAAAGATATTCCATTCGGCCATGAGATAGCACTTGGATTTACAACACTCAAAGCAGAACAATTCAGCATCAGAGCTTCTCAGATTGTAAATTTTACAGCTGGTATTCAGGTTATTTTGAATGATTATCTTAATCCGGTATATCCGGTAATTACCGACTTAACGGATGGCAGAAGTTATTCTTTCAGTTCAGAAATATGTGGTGATAACACTACCCGCTTCAAGCTGGTATTCCGTGTTCCGTCAATAGTCTCAGAAGTTGGTCAGCCCGGACAAGGTTATGGCTGGATTTCAACGAATTCTCAAGGTCAGCTTGTTGTCAATAACATTAAACTACTCACAAGTGTGAATGTTTACAATGAGCTTGGGCAGAAGATTACTTCCGAAATCGTTAATTCCTCTACTTTTGTATTAAAAACGAGTTTTACACCCGGAGTTTATTTGGTAGCCTTCAATAATGCGGGTAAATGTGAGACAGTGAAAGTGGTATTAAAATAAGGTTAATATTGTATCATAAATATCTGATTAAAACACTAACTCCCCTTCGTTTCTATTGAAGGGGAGTTAGTGAATTTGATAACTTCGCATTAAGTGATCCACCATTTCGGCAAAGCAATCACCTGAGATTTTTATTAAATCTTATGATACACTTCATCGAAAGGAACTCTCATTCTGTCGCCCCAAACTCCACGCTCTTCTCTTATTCCGCAGGAAATAATCATATTGACTTCAGCCTCCGTAGGTAATTTCAGAATACGTTTCACTTTTTTACTGTCAAAACCTTCCATCGGACAGGTGTCATACTTTTCATTTGCCATGGCCAGCAAGAAAGTTTGTACTGCCAACGCACAGCTTTTATGAACCACCACTCTCACATCGTTTTCGGATACCTGATAAGTGATTGTTCTGAAAAGTCCGATTATGTTCACCATGATTTTCCGGAAAATCCCTAATATCCCTAAAAAGCGGGAATACAAAAATGGCATTACTGTCCCGTAGTACAATTTTCTGTCTTTGATTCTTTTCTCCTGTCTCTCAACCGGACTATTTTTCACGATATTACGGGTTTCCAACTCCAGAACTTCTTTTGCTCTTTTTCGGAAAAGATCCCGTCGGGTAACGAAAACCACCAGTTGTTGTGCAGTAGTAGCAGTTGTTTGATTTAAACAGGCTACGGCCAATTCTTTCATAATTTCCGGATCAGTGATATGATAAAACTCCCAAAGTTGCATATTGGAACTGTTGGGTGCTAACGTGGCAAGTTCCAAACAATGTTTCACCTTTTCCGTATCAAGTGGAAGTTCCTTGTAGTGCCTTACCGAACGTCTGTAATGAATTATTTCATCTAAAGTCATGTTGAATTTATTATCTGTAACTAAAATTAGTTGTTTCTCTGTTATTTTTGTTCCGGTAATTATTTTTCGCTTTTAATTAAATCGCTCTCATTTTATTTCCTCGTGCTTCATGAGTTACTTCGGCAAGTCCCAGTTTTTCCATTAACGGCGGAACATACATTCCAAACCGACCCCGTAATCCTTTTTTTAGTCCATACCAACCGCCCACAGGGTTTGTTTCCGAACGTCCCCAGGCTTCTACAGTGCCTTCTTTTGCCGGTTTTTGTTCATCCGCACTTCCTAACTCCATCCAGTCATTGTGCTTTTTAAGCATAGCGTGCAGGTCGTTCAGGCAACGAAAATCGTAAAGCAGTGTAGTTTTACCCACTACACAAACTATCACTTCTTTTCCATCTTTCTCATCTTTATACATTTCGTATTCCGATGTCTGTGGAGGTGTTTTTAATTTCCAGCTATTCTCTTTTGTTCCTTCCTGTGCCATGATTCTGATTATTATATGGTTTATCAATAAAAAAAAAGTGTTTATTACTTCAAACAGTAATAACCAAGATTATGTTTGAGGCAGGTCGAAATTTATGAAGACTTTTTTCAATGAATTAATCCTGAAATCTGTCATTATTTCTATCTGATGAATTAATATTTTATATAAACCATAAGTGATGCTTCAACTCTAAATACTAATCAAAAAGTGGGTGTTATTGATTCGGTAAGGGTATAACTTTTATGTTTCATTTCAGCACCCAGTCCGATTAAGTACAAACCAATTTCTTTTATCGTATAGCCACTGTCGAAAATATCATCAATCAGCAGAATCTTTTTCCCTGCAATTTCATCGGGCGACTCATAACTGAATTTTCCATGCACATTATCCCTTTTGGAAATACCACTGTGCAACAACTTTTGAGCTTCAGTGTGTGTAGTCTTTTTTAGTTTATCCGAAAAAGATATTTTCAACTCTGAAGCTACTTTCTCTGCAAAATGCCTCACCAAATCACCCGATTCAGTAGGTGGAACAAATAAAAGTAAGTCAAATACCACATTCCCGTAATGTTTGCGAAATGCTTTCAAGTTCAGTTCTAGCAGCCAGTCGGGGAAATCACCTCCACCCCCGTATTTCGAAAAATGCAGGGTAGCACCCACATTGGATACACCATAATACGAAGCAGCCACGCCGTTTACAATCTTGCTTCAGTGCTTCAGTGCGGGTCATTTGAAATCCTTTAGATATTTTTAGAATGACTTAATAATCCCTCTAAGATAAAGTTGTACTTCTTCCGAAAATTCAACCAAATCTTCATCATGTATTACATTGTCACGCATTTGACCTATAATTGTAAGTAAATATCTCGAAACGGTTATGTCATCGTATCTATGGGCAATGTGTTTATCCAAAGTGATAATGTGCTTGTATAGTTGGTGATACGTTTCTTTGTTATCTTTTGCCTTAGTTTTCCAAGCCTGTAAAATGGCATCTACATTCGATAAACCACTCACAAATTCACGTTGTAACCCTAACTCGATTACATCCCGGGCTGCTTTTTTGTCTTTCTTAGATAGTTCCATAACGAAGGTAATTTTAATATGCTATTTCAGTTTGTAAACACCATCGCGTTGTAAATCAATGCATCCACCCATATAGCCACATTCGCCCATACGGGGTGAATTTACTACCGGCATTTCGCTGTAATCGGCAAAATCTTCACATTCTTTTTCGTGTTTTTTAGCACATTTTTTGCAGAAGTAAGCATCTGTTTCCCAACAACAAACTGAACACATACAAACAGCCGGAGCTTTTTTACATGTTGAACACATTATCTTCAACGGTTCATTACGCGAAAGTAAAATTATGTTTTTTGTTTCATTCATTTGATAGTGTTTCAATCCTTTTAAAAACAACCGGGTAGTTGTTCCAAAATCATAATCGTAAACTATTTTCAATTTGGGTTCAAACACATCTTTCACTTTATTATTCATATCTATTTCATCTCTTCCTATTCTAAACCCACTCAGGTGTCCGCAACATTCCAACCAAATATCGCGCAAGAAGTCATCTATTGTTTCTATTTTTGCACTGCCTTTTACCAACAAATGCAAAAACATAATATCGGCTTCTACCACTATATGGTAATAGGTTTGAAGCTTCAATCCTACATCAGCCTTTTCCTTACCAGCCAAATGTTTAGCAAGGTGTTTCGTTATTTCTTTTTGCGATAACAGTTGTTCGCAATACAGGCATTTACCTTCCGAGCTAAGTTCTTCTTCCATAATGAATTTAGTTTTTTAATTTAGAAATGTTTACTAGTAATTTTTGTAGTATTGTATGAAAATCTTCCATTAAAGGTGGCTCTCCAAAAAATAGATCATCCACCACATCTTCATTATACTTTAACATCCTATGAACTAACTTTTCAGCTTTTTCAATATATTCTTTTTCACTTTCACATTCGTACAAAAGTAATCCAAACTGCAAAGTCAGGTTATCATCAAACTTTTCAGACTCTGAAATAATTGCTTTATAGGTTTTAGTTGATAAATCATCAGTATCAATTGCCATAAGGAGTTAAGTGTAATTAATCTAATAATAAGTTTAGAAAAGTCTTTGCAAATATACTATACTTAAATTAAATTTTAAAATTAATTCCTACACTTTTTCATCATAAAAAAGGCTCAACTACTTTTCAATAGTTCAACCGCTTATAATCAAAGAGAATTGTTTATTCGTACAATTTCAAACTTTTTGTAAGTACACTTTTTATTGTATTTCTGAGCGATGCGGGTGATAGTACTTCCACACTATCGCCCATCCACAGTATCTCCTGACGAAAATCGAAAGAAGGCTTCAGATACATGCTGAAAACCGAATACTCGTCATTTCGTTCGTCTTCTTTCTGCGAATGGTGCAGAGGCAATGCCCTGAGGTAATTTGCCTGCCCTGAAGCAACTTTCAATCTGACTAACTCTGCCTTCTCATTCGTATCGTGAATAATGCCGTAGCAGTCTGCAAAATAAGCTTCAGGGTCGAAACCTACCGCCATTTTAAACTTTGTATGAGTGGAACTCAGGTCGTGTATGCGGTCCAGTGCATATATTCGCAGTTTATCACTCTTGCCTATCAGGTACCAGCGCTGCTTGAAAACCTTCACAAAATAGGGCTGCACTTCAAAGCTTGCAGGTTCATCCATCCAGTACGACTGATAGGTAATATCCAGCGTTACTTCATCACGCATGGCTTCAATGATAGGAGTGAGGTACTGCTGACCGGATGGTATATTCTCAAAAACAATACGCTCTTTCAGTTTATGGCTCTCGTTTATCAGGTTATTTACCGCAAAGGTATTAATCAGCCAGCGCCGTACCCCGCCGCGCTCCATATCTTCGGCATTGTCAATAAAGTACTCGTAAGTGCTCAGATTACATTCAATGTTGATGTCAAACAGTTCCTCTATGGCTTTCCGATGGTTATGAAAGGTTCGGTTGGGTATCTCGCAGCCATCCGACAGAGGATTATCCACCCATTTACTGTTTATCTCTTCCAGTGTTATTTTACCCGACCGGTAAATCGTATCCAACAACCACACATAGCGGTTAAATAAGTCTTTTGCCATAACTGTTTAATTAATAATTAAGAGTTAATAATTATGATTCAGCAAAGATACAAAATAGTTATGCCAAAATATTGCGTATCTATGTTATTTATTTCAATAAATCATATCTTGATTTATGTTTCCCTGCAAGCGGACCATCGGGATGCTTTGGACAGGGGTTCGCTATCAGACTGTCAGTATTCAGGCTTCTTTTCATACAATAGCAACAGGTGCATTTCAATTTTTCCAGTTCCACAGCGCAATGATAGGCGGTGTATTTCATAATCCGAGAAGCTGTATGCCCCGGTGATTTTTCTTCGTAGGAATTTCGGGTATCCACCACAAATACTTCTGCATTTCGTTCCAGCAGTTCAGTCTTTTGCTTCTTTTTCATTTCAGCAGCCACCAACAAATATTCCCTTTCCATTGCAAAGTCCATTGCAAGCCTTTGCATTTTGATATCTTCTTTTGCCGGGCGGGAATCTGCTTCCAGTTTTTCGAGCTTGCTTTTTAGGTTGGCTGCCGCATCGCGGTAAAACTGTTCCTGCTCACGGTTAATCAACAGGGTTATCTTTTCAGTTCCAACGGGAATATTTATTTTCAGTTTATCCTGTGTTCTCATATTGTTTTAGTTGAAAATGTTGTCACATTATAAAATTGTCGTCCCTCTACTTTCAGCGATTTTCTGCCTTTAATCTTCGTATGACCAAAGACATGAATAGTCGGGTCTAATTCTTTCAGGGTTTGCAGAAGCACCGGACATCCTTTCCCATCATCCAGTATCCCTGCCGGTGGACCATGTGTAATCAACACATCCACATACATCGGTATCGGAAGTTTTTCAGGCATCAGGGGGCGTGCCACCAGTCCGTAATAGCTAATACCGTCATAATCCACCAACTCATTTTCAAGGATTGTTACACCTGCAGGAATCATTTCCCGTAACTGTTCTGCTTTTCCAATCTGTGACAAATCCTGTTCACCGGCTACAAATAACTTTCGTTTGATATTCAGTGACGAGAACCATTCCAAAAAATCTACCAATTGGTTCAAATCATCTTCTTTGCAGGCATCTCCGGCATGAATAATACAATCGGCCTGTGGAATAATAAGGTTTCTGTGCTGCCCGCAGGTATTGGCTATACACACTATCCGTTTCGATTTATACCTGATCAGTTTCATTTGTTTTTTTGTGCAAATCTAGCTTGAAGCTATGCCGTACTGAAGCACAGCTTAGATTGTTTTAAAACCCCAGCTTTTTACTGCCTGCCGATGTAAATTTCTCAGCATCGCAATACCCCATAATTTGCTGTATATCCGGATTGACACCGTTTAATACTTCTTCCATAGTCGCTTTGCGGGCTATATTGTCAATTTCACCACCCGAGAATGAATACTCATTAGCCAGTTGCAGGGCATCTGCCTCAGTGAGCCAGTCAAGCTTGCTAAGCCATATTCTCTGCTTGGCTTCAAGTGTGGGTTTTTCAAACTTCACTTTAAACAGAAAGCGCCTTTCGAAAGCCGTATCCAAATTCTGATTCAGGTTGGTGGTGGCTATCAGTATCCCTTCCAGCTTTTCCATTTCCTCCAGTATAATGTTCTGAATGGCATTCTCGGTCTGTGCCACATTGGATGCATTGCCGTCTTTCCGTTTACCGAAAATAGCATCTGCCTCGTTAAACAACAGAATAGGTTTCAACGCTTCACTCTTGCAAAGGTCTTTATAGCGCGTAAAAATTTCTTTAATGCGCTTTTCACTCTCACCAAACCACATCGATTTACTCTGACTTATATCCACATGCAGGATAGAACGCCCACTCTGACGTGCCAGCTGATATACCGACTCAGTTTTTCCTGTTCCGGGACCACCGTAAAATATCACCGACATTCCTTTGGGCAAGCCTTTGGATTCCAGGCGGTTTTGCAGGTTTACAAACATACTCTCATCCAGACTCTGACGGATAAAACTCACCTGACGATCCAGATTCTCGTCAAAATACAGCGTTTTGGCTACTATCTTATCAGGGCTTATCAGTGTTTTGTCTTTTCCCTTTCGGATATACAGAGCCGCATCTTCAGCCAGAAAGAGCTCGCGCCCTTTCTCGGTAATCGATACCGTGGCATCCGAAAAGAAACCACCATCATTCAGTTCTATCCAGCCCTGTTTAAACAGTTCATGTTTTTTCTCTATCAGCTCTCTCGATTTATTCAGGCGTTGATTTACTCTTTTATAAATGTCGATCATGGTACAATCAATACCTGTTTTTCCCGTGTGAAGAAAATCATCGCATATTTCGTACCACAGGGTTCGGTCTTCAATATCCTTTATGGTTTTCATAACCTCAATTACCATAGGCAAATGTTTATTTTCTTTCTCCAGACTTTCTACTTCGTTAAATAAAGTGAAAGTGGTCATTTCATCACTGCTGCGTTTATCAATTAAATCGGAAACCTCTTCCACAAACTGATAAATATCCATGGTCTCTTTAACTGCTATTTCGGGAACAGGCTCGTTTGTAAGTATTGCATTGGTGATTTTTCCACTGATTCCGAAATAATATTTCATCATTTCTACACTGTATTCATTGTGATTTCGCTCTTTCGTCACAATGTTTTTTGCAAACAAATGCTCTAATTCTGACTGATAGCCCAACACATCCATCAAATCACATTGCAGCAAGCGGGATATATCCGATGTGTCCGTTCTGCCCCGTTCATTACAGTTTAACCAGAATATAACAGAAAACAAAAATGCTTCCCGCTGGTTTATCCCCAGATAAGCAGATATTATTTTTAGTTCGGCATCGAGTTCTTTCAGTACTTTATCTGTGAACTTTTTACTTTTTAATTTCTTGCCAATAGTGTTCAGGGTGCGGAATACATTGGGAGTGGGAGTGGGGGCGATTGTTTCCATAATTTTTATCCTTTTTAATTAAGGAACAAAGGTAGATGTCAGCTATGCCAAAAGTCTGCACAAGTGCTGAAAAGTTGCATAAGTAATTTATTATTTTCGGGATCTATAAATGCACAAAACCGCCACTTGTTTAAAAGTGACGGTTTTGGAATAATCTTTATTTTCTTCAATACCCCCAATCTACATGGCTGATGGGTAATTTATTCAATTCTGATTTCAATTTTTTCCAATCAAATAAGTAATGATCCATAATTGCTACAAAATTGGAATTATGACTTCGTTCTATTAGATGGACCATTTCATGCACCACAATATATTCAATACATTCGTATGGTTTTTTAGCCAGTTCCAGATTCAACCAGATTCGACCCGCTTCCCTATTACAGGTACCCCATTTGGTACGCATTTTCTTTATGGCAAATTCATTCGGCGAAACTCCCAAAAGATATTCCCACTTATTGATAATGTTGGGAATTTTCTCTTTTAGTCTTTCTCTATACCAGGCTTCCATCACTTCATGCTTCTTTTGCAAATCGCTGTTTGGCCTTACATACAAATCAATTGTGGTATGTTTCAACAATACTTTGGGTGTAGCATCCTGTTCAAATACCCGAAGCATATAACGTTTACCCAGGTAATAATGGCTTTCCTTATTCAGGTATTCCCGTGGAGCTTCACGAACCTGCTCACGAAATTTCTTTTGTTGTTTCCTTATCCAACTTAACTTCGAAATGGCATAAATTCTAATCGTATCCAAATCCATACGCTCAGGAGCGGCAATACGCACATGCCCCTCAGGTGGATAAACACTCAGGTGAATGTTTTTTATATCCTTCAGCACCACATCTACTACAATTTCTCCCAGATTAATCTGATCCATGCTAATATTCTGCCTGTTTCTTTATGATTTCAAACATTCGTTCTGTTTCTTCCACGCTGCCCAGCACTTTATAAATGGCCTGTTTTACTACTTTTTCACGCGTATCCACACCACGCCAGCCATTCGGTTTGTATTCCATGATTGAGTCGTGTAGATTAATAGCCAGCTCTTCGTTCTGATGCAGGTTATTGTAAAGAACCCGTTGAGCATGGGTTTTAAGTGCAGGTGGTGTGTCCGGCTTCATGCCTATTTGAACTCTTTTAGCCAGTTCGGCTATTTTTTTCAAATACTCCTGATAACTCACTGCATTATCCCTTCTTTCTTTAATAATGGCATTTAAGAGTGTACTCATTTCTTCAAAGAAAGCAGGATCGAGTAAATGGTCACGGATAATCTTTTGGCGCACATTATTTTCAATCGTTTCGGCCACTGCCTGCTGATTGCCTTTAATACCGTCAGGCATAGTATTAATGGCATTGGCAATACCACTCTCTACAATTAATTCAATCAGTGACAAGTCACCAAAAGGAGAAATAACCCGGGGTTCATCAGCCTGAATATAATTATCAATCAAATGGCGCATATCAGCTTCGTAGGTTTTCATATCCAGTATTTCACCACTCGCCATGCGTATTTCTTCCCGCAATTTCAGGTAAAAGTCCACCCTGTTTTTAATATAAGTCTGTTCAGCAGCTGTATATCCTGCTTCATCCATCTCGGCAGCCAGGTTGGCATAAGCACGTATCAACGCAACTGTAGCTTTATACAAAGCAGTACGTCGCATTTCAGTAGCTTTCAGTTCAGCTTCAATTTCTGTATTTCCGCAGAAATAATGCTGATAATCCAGTTCTGATTTGGGTACAGGCACCGATTCACAAAGCAAAGCAATTTCTTCGAGTGCGTTATCCAACCGTTCCCTACCTTTCTTCAACCTATCGAGTAGTAGGATTTCGCAATCTTCAGCTTTATATTCATCATAATCAAGTTCCGAAGTATATACCGCCACTGCATTTTCCACTTTTTTGAACAGGTCTTTGTAATCCACCACATACCCAAACTGTTTATCTTCCGTATCCAGTCGGTTTACCCTACAAATAGCCTGAAAGAGTCCATGATCCTGCATGCTTTTATCAATATACAGGTAGGTACACGAAGGTGCATCAAAACCTGTCAGCAGTTTATCGACTACTATCAGTAAGCGCATAACAGCAGGTTCTTTGATAAATTTATTCTTTGCCAGGTCCTCGTATGTTTCTGTTTTAGTTTTTCCCTGAACAGCTACCACGTCTTTCAGCAAGTCTGTATATGTTTTATAGATAAACTCCTTGTCTGTTTCTGTATTTGCACCTGTGTCTTCCGTAGTGATATCCTGTGTTACGGGATTATAAGAAGTTACTATGGCACAACGGTTTTTAAATTCTGTTTGCTGAAACAACTCGTAGTATTTACAAGCTTCGTAAATACTTCCTGCCACCAGTATAGCATTGCCCGTGTGTGAACTCAGACGTGGTTTTACACTAAAGTCAAATACAATATCGCTCACCACTTTATCCATACGTGAACGGGAACTCAGCACCATTTGCATCGTTCCCCATTTCTTTTTCAATTCTGAACGCTGAAAGTCGTTCAATCCTTTGGTTTTGGCTTCGAACCACGCATCAACACGGGCAGGAGAGGACAAGCGTTGCTCAATATCACGGGCTTCGTAAATCAAATCAAGCACTACCTCATCGGCCACTCCTTCATTAAATTTATAGGTGTGAATGTATTTTCCGAACACTTCCAGGCTGGTCTGTTTATCCTGTTTCAACAGTGGTGTTCCCGTGAAGCCAATAAATACGGCATTTTGCAACATGGCTTTCATAACCTTATGCAACTTTCCGCTTTGTGTACGATGGCATTCATCCACGAATACAAATAATTCGCCTATTGTTGTTGAAGGCTTACTCTTTAGCTCGTCAATAAATTTATCGAAATTATCAACATCCTTGCGCCCGAACTTATGAATAAGCGAACACAGCAAGCGTGGTGTGGGCTGGCTAAGTTGTTCCATCAACTCTTTTCCGCTCGAAGTTCGTTTCACCTCTTCTCCGGCATCATTAAATACCCGTTCTATCTGTTTATCCAGCTCTGTACGGTCGGTAAGTATTGCAACCCGGGCATGGGGATTATTTTCCAGTATCCACTTAGCCAGCAACACCATAACAATACTTTTACCACTTCCCTGTGTATGCCAGATAATACCACCCTCACGTTTGCGTATATGTTCCTGTGCAGCCTTAATACCAAAGTACTGATGATAACGGGGCAACTTCTTAACTCCCGCATCAAACAGCACGAAGTTATACAGAATTTCCAGCAGGCGTTCTTTGTTACAAATCTTTGTCAGGTATTTATCCACACTCAACCGGCTGTTATCTTCCACATCTTCTTTCCACTGTAAAAAGAATTTATCGGGTGTACCTATCGTTCCGTAGCGTAAGCCCTCGGTATCATTACCGGCCATAACCAACTGCACAGTAGTGAAGAACGATTGAATAAATTCCGGCTGTTGGTTTACGATACTCTGACGAATACCATCCCCCAAGGACACCGTACTGCGCTTTAGTTCCAATACTCCAATAGCAATGCCATTTATATACAACACAATATCCGGGCGTTTCTCCCGATTGCCTTGTACGGTCACTTCTTCGGCAATGGCAAAATGATTCTTTTCCGGCTCTGCCCAATTAATAAAATGAACCCGTTGGTAACGGTCTGCTACATTAGCCGACACCTCCACACCATACCGCAGCAGTTTGTACACTTCTTTGTTATTGCTGTATAGTGTTCTGTCGTAGTTGGTTGCTTCTGCCAGTAGTTTGTAAATAGCACGCTTCACCAAATCTTCGGAATAACCGGCAGACTCTATCAGATACTGATGCACCAACTCTTCTTCAATATTACTGTTATTGAGGCGATCTTCCCAATTACCGAGATATTGGTAATTAAGCCCGGCTTTATCGGTAAATAGTTTGACTATCCGATTCTGGGTGATACGTTCTATTTGGCCTACTGTGTTCATTTTAAGCTAATTATTTCATGTTGTTTGGAGATCTTTCATTAGCTTATTTACAAACAATATTACCGCCTCATCAACTTCATTCATAGTCTTATATTTTGAACCGATATTAAAATCTTTACGATAACCATTACCATTATAACTTGGATTCTCATTGCAATAGTTCGTTATAAATTAAAACAAATACCTGATAATCAATAAAATAAGTGTGAAAACATTTGGGTAATTCATTGAA
>CAIKVR010000300.1 GCA_903830915.1 uncultured Bacteroidales bacterium | reverse complement strand
TTTTTATGAAAACTAATTACTTTTTTCTTTGGGTAGCCTGTGCTACCATTCTGTTTTTTTCTGCTGGGAAAGTTTCGGCAGCTGCGCCCAATCTGTATGAAGGGTTTAATTATTCGCTTGGAACAACAGCTCTTAACACCGATGCTGCTAACTGGAAAGGTGCTTGGACTACTTATGGTGGCAGTGGCCTCCCCGATGGGACCACGACTTTTGGTATAGCCACTGCATCGCCCCTTGCAGTTTCCGGTTTAGTACAAACAGGAAATTACTTTGTTGGTAATGGAGCATGGACTCCCGTATTTATGCGTGAAGTTAACCGTGACTGGAATTCTCCGTATGCCGATTATATGACTGGTGGTGCACTTGGTGCTGCCGGTAAAACCATTTGGGTTAGTATTATTTTACGCCCACAGGATAACAAAAAAAACTGCTATTTAGGTGGTGGAGGTTTAGATGATGTTTTTAAATTTAGTATTGGGGCTTTTGGGGGCACCTATTGGGGCCTTAAAATAGGTGCAACAGAATACCCAAGCACAGTGCCTATTGTGAATAATGAAGCAGCATTTTTAGTGTGTAAAATCGACTTTGATGCCACTACCACTGTAACATTGTATGTAAACCCTACACCGGGAACTAACCCTACAGGAACACCCATAGTACAAACAACTACAAGTGATCTTGCGTTTCAATTTGTAAAATTAGGAACAGCAGCAGATGGTCAAACCGGACACTTTGGAGCAGATGAATTACGCATAGCTACTACGTATGCTTTGGTGGCTCCGTTGAGTGCTGTAGATGCAGCAGCACCAACCACGCCCACAGGTCTGACCGTAGGAACCATCACCAGAAATACGATTGACCTAAGTTGGAATGCTAGTGTGAATGAAGCGGGCACTACTACTTACGATGTGTATAAAAACGGTGTATTCCTCGCAAACACTTCAAATACTTCGTATACCGCTACGGGCCTTGCTGCCTCTACCTTGTATAGCTTTTATGTAATAGCCAAAGACGGTTTTGGAAGTGCTGCTGCCACATCTGCTGTAACTCCTACTACGGCTGCAAATCCAGTTGGAGCTGTTAACTTTATCGCATTCGACAAATCCATTATTACCACTAAAACTTGGCCTAACACTGAATCACAACCCTATCGTTCGTTTGTAAATACACCAACAGGTGGTGTATTAGGTGGTCAGGTAAACACCATTCCATTTTCTACTGCTAATGGAGGGAAAATATTTTCAGGCACAGGCGTTACACAAACGGATATGTATGGTGGTGCACAATTTAATTATTCTGTAGCATCTGGTGCAATTGCTGCGCAAGATCTTTTCTTGGGTGACCCAAGTGGTTATTATAAAACATTTCGAGCAACTTCTTATGGGACAGTCAATGCTCCAACCTCAATTGATCTATTAATTATGTGGAGAAAAGATCAGTTTACAGATGCACCTGCTACTACACTTAAATTCGATGGTACTACCGATAGTAAATTTAGTTTCAATTTGACTAAAAGTGGAGGCTATTGGGGCGAAGCACAACAAACAAGATTTGTTATCAAAAACGGTTCTCAGTATTATATTTCGGAATATGTGGCCAATGATGGTGGTACTGGAATTAAAGAACTTGCTTCTTTTAATAATTCATCCACGGCAGGTTTGCGTTGGGGCATTTTCAACCCTACAGCGAATAGCTTTGCAATTCCAACATCACTTCCAACTTTCACGGCAGTAGATTTTAACGACGTTCAGGAAGTAGGTGTTATCATGCATGCATACAAACCAGATTATGGTAATGAAATCGAATTTTCAAACTTTACGGTGAATGGTATTAGGACTCCAGCGCCAACCACTGTTTCTACTGCAACAAATATCTCAGCTTTATCCGGTTTAACAGCCGGGAGTGATATTATCGTTGCCAATGGTGGTACGTTAACGGTAGATGCAACAAAAACGGTAAATACTATTACCGTGGCTCCACAAGGTAAACTTACATTGAGTGATGGTGTAACATTAACAGGAACACTAACGCTGCAAAGTACAGCAGCTGGCACAGCCACCATGGTAGATAATTATGCTTCCCCAACAAAAACTGCCACTGTGCAACAATATGTAGAAGCTGAACGTAACTGGTATATCAGTTCGCCAATTTCGGGTGCTGCTTACACTACGCTAAATCAAGGAAACTCAGTTGTTCAATTCGATGAACCTACAAAAGGATGGGTGACTGTAGCTTCCGGAAATCTTACACCTGGAAAAGGATATATTGAAGTTGCAACTACCGGACAAGGTACTTCGGGAACTGTAAGTTTCAATGGCACTGCTAATTCGGGCGATGTCACCGTTACATTAAGTCGTACCGGTACAACTCAGGCTGGTTTTAATTTGGTAGGCAATCCTTATCCTTCGTATTTGGACTGGTCTAAGGTTGCACCTGCAAATACCAATATACTTCCAACAGCATGGTTCCGCACCAAAAAGACAGTAGCAGCCGGTGGCGGTTATACTTTTGCCACGGTGAATGTGGCTACGCCTTCGACTCCGATAATTGTTGATAACAGTGCAAATACCACGATCAATAAATTCATTCCGCCGATGCAGGCCTATTGGGTGCGATTAGATGCCAATCCATCAACCACTGATTATAAAGTAACCAATGCTATGCGCGACCATGCCAGCGGTAATGAAAATAAAATGAAAGTACCAAGCCAAATCACACAAAAAATGCTTCGTTTGCAACTGTCGAATGGAACCAACGCCGACCAAACGGTAGTGTATTTCAATGCAAATGCTTCGAATAGTTTTGATAAATACGATTCACCTAAAATGTTCGAAGCCGAAACAGTTCTAGCGCCCGAAATTTACACACTGGCAGGTACTGAAAAATTGGTTATCAATGGATTGAATGCCGTTACTTACGACGCTGAGATTCCCGTTGGCTTTACAGCTAAACAAGCAGGTGATTACAGCATTTCGGCTGCTGAATTCTCGAATTTTGAAACCGGTACAAACTTGATATTGATAGATAAGCTACAGCCAAACAATGTAATTAACCTGAGTGAAGGCACTGCCTACAATTTCTATTCGGATGTTGCTGCTTCTTCTACCAATCGGTTTAGTTTGCTTTTCCGTGCTCCGGGAACAACAGCGGGAATGGAAAACATAAGTCTGAATGCACAAGTATTTGTAAATGGAAACAATCAAATTATGATTATGACACCTGAAAAATGCAATTATGCCATTTACAATGCCTTAGGAATGCTACTCGAAAATGGAGTTGTGACCTCGAAGCTCGAAACTCGAAACTCGAAGCTTGCCGCAGGTGTATATGTGGTAAGACTATCCGGAAACGGAAAAGTATTCAGTTCAAAAGTAATCATAAACTAAATAGGTAATCGGGGCGCGACTTTTGGAGGCTGTGTAAAAACTCAATTAGATTATTGATAAAGAAGAAATAGTTTGATTTATATTTCGGCAACTGCCTTATATTTTGTATCTTTATGACATAATAAAAGAGCAGTAAAATGGCAATCAGGGATATAAATAGATATCAGATGATTCTAGAGAATCAATTAGAGGATTGGGTTTCTTCAGATAATCCAGTAAGATTTATCAGTGCGTTAGTGCTAAAGTTCTACAACGAACAACCTGAGCTATTCAATAGCGAGAAAGGTCATAAGAATACTGGACGTCGAGCTTATAACCCAGCAGCCATGTTGATGCTTTTTCTATATGGTTATTTAAATCGCATGAATAGCAGTCGCCGTTTGGAGGCAGAAACCTATAGAAATATGGAGGTAATTTGGCTTCTGGGTAATGATAGACCTGATCACAAAACAATCTCTGATTTCCGAAAAGATAATGGAAAG
>CAIKVR010000299.1 GCA_903830915.1 uncultured Bacteroidales bacterium | reverse complement strand
TCAACTTTCGGAATTGATAGAACAAAATGCAAACAAGTATGAGTCTCGCTTAATGCAGATTATGAAGAACGATAAATCTTTATTTATTCAAAACTGTAATTATGAGACTATATTAAATTTAATACAAAAATCGAAAATCATAGAAGAAGGAGATCTATTGGTAACACTTTTTGAATTGAAATTTCCAAATGGAAATATTATTTATTTTGATATAAATACAGATACTCCAAAAACTATAATTGACATTTGGTTGCCATCAGGTAATATGTACGTTTTTGATAATAAAGAATCTTTCCTAGATAAGCTTCGTCGTCCAGCAATAATTAATGACAAAGATGGTTTTACCAATATTAGGAAAGAAGCCAATGCTAGTTCAAAGATAGTTGGAAAATTTGTAACTAATGAGCTATTTTTTTATACACCTGTTTCAGGAACTGACTGGTGGCCTGTCTATAAAAACTTGACCACACCTATGGGTTACATTTACAAGAGCAAAATTACTTTCTATAAAAATTTTCCTGATTCAATCAAAAAGAAAGTAATAAAAATGCGGTCAGGTTGTTAAGAATGAGGGATAATGTATCAGAAATGGCGATAATCAAATAATTCTATGAAAATCAGTAAAAATGGTGATTGATAAACGCTTACCATTTTTTAATGTTTTAAAAGCAAATACAATTCTTATAAACTAACGCAGCTTGGTCTATTGGCTGGGAAAGTGGTAGATTAATCACAAATACCGAATGGTATCAAAATATGAGGTTTAATTATTTTTACAATCATTGGGAAGATCTAGTAGGAAAACCATCAGAAGTTAATGAAGATTTATGGTATTATTTTTATGAAAATTACAACAGATGAAAATCCTAAAAGTATTATATTATAACTCATATCTTTTTTATAAAAAAATATTAAAGGATGATGACCCATTGTTAACGACAGTACTTGCGTTAAGTACATTATTTTATATGTATGTATTTAGTATTTTTGATATTTTCCTTTCTTTGGTTTTTCATTCAAGAACAGGTCTTACTTTTAATATTTGCATGTTGTTAATTATAACAATAATAATGCACAGGTAATGTATCAAATTTGGCGTTAGCAAAATAAAAGCTTGAAAATCAATAAGATTTGCAAGAACAGAATGGGAGATGGTGGGTATTTGCTCATCATTTTCTATTTTTATCAGCTTAAAACGAATTATACAGACTTATTATGAATGAGAATAACCCTTCATGTTACAGATTTGGCGTTAGCTATACATGTCCAATATGTAAATCAACCAAATTAATAAAAAGTGGAAAAACAACTAACGGCAAGCAACGCTATTGCTGTAAGGAATGTAGCAAACGGTTTATAATAAACTATAGTTACAATGCTTATCAACCGAATACTAATCAACAAATTATCCTTTTCACTAAAGAAGGTTTGGGCATACGCAGTACAGCTCGTGTTTTGCGTATATCTATAACCACATTGCTAAAAAGGATTATTGCTATAGCTACAAACATTCAGCAACCACCCATTGCCAAAGGCAAAAGCTATGAAGTGGATGAGATGAGAACGTATATAGGTAAGAAATCGAGACTGAGATGGATTGTATATGCATTGGAGCGTGAAAGCAAAACTGTAGTAAGTTTTAATGTGGGAAGACGCACCAACAAAACATTAAAGCATGTTATCAGAAGTTTAGAATTGTCGAATACCCGAAAGATATACACCGATAAACTGAAAAACTATAGGTATATAATTCATAAGAAAATTCATAATACACTTATTCACTCCACTAACCACATCGAACGACATAATCTTTCAATAAGAACACATTTAAAGAGACTGAACAGGAAGACTATTTGTTTTAGTCGGAGTTTAGTTATCCTAATGGCAGTGTTACGGATTTATTTTTGGGGATAGATTGTAATTAATTTCCATTTTTTTCTAGTAAACGAATTAAGGTAGCACAAGACTTTCTTAAAATAGTATCAGGATCAGTCTTGTCTTTTATCAAAAAGCAGATATTTTCTACAAAAATCTTTCTAAATTATACGTAAAATACAAAATAGTAAAAGAAGTATTTTGATTTTCATTTAAAATGTGTATTTTTGCTGTCAAATTGACAATTAAAATCTAAGAATTATGGAAAAAATAGATCAATTAGACCGTAAGATTTTGCAAATTATTACTCAGAATGCCCGTATGCCATTTAAAGATGTGGCAGAAATATGTGGCGTATCGCGCGCTGCCATTCACCAACGTGTGCAACGCCTGATAGATATCGACGTAATTACCGGTTCGGGATACACAGTTAACCCGAAAATGCTTGGTTTTCAAATGTGTGCCTACATTGGTATCACGCTTGAACGTGGCTCAATGTACAAGGAAGTGGTTAAGGAACTGGAGAATATTCCTGAAATCGTGGAGTCGCAGTACACGCTTGGTTCGTACACTATATTAATTAAAGTTTACGCTAAAAATGATGAGCATTTGATGGAATTACTGAACGGCAAAATTCAGGAAATCCCCGGCGTGGCAACCACCGAAACACTCACTTCGCTTGATCAACGGATTAAGAGAACAATACCGATAGAGTAAAAACTAGTTTATAGTTGTTAGTTTATAGTTTGCAGTCAGTGATTTGCATTTATAATTAGTTATTCCCAAAATAATTAATGCAATCGTAAATCGTATATTAAAATTCGTAAATCATTTAATGGAAACAGTAGTAAGCGGCATACGCCCAACCGGAAACCTTCACTTAGGAAATTATTTTGGCGCGTTGCGCAATTTTATTAGCATGCAAAATGAGCATAATTGCTATTTTTTTATTGCTGATTATCATTCACTTACTACACACCCCACACCGGGCGATTTGCATGGTAATGTGCGTCAGGTAATGGTAGAATATCTGGCAGCAGGATTAGATCCCGAAAAATGTACGCTTTATGTCCAAAGCGATGTGCCCGAAACTGCCGAAATGTATCTGTTTCTGAATATGAACGCTTACATTGGAGAGTTGGAGCGTTGCACTTCGTTCAAAGATAAAATTCGTCAACAACCACAGAACGTGAACGCCGGATTACTTACTTACCCAACACTAATGGCTGCAGATATTATCCTGCATAAAGCTACTAAAGTACCAGTTGGTAAAGATCAGGAGCAACATTTGGAAATGACCCGTCAGTTCAGTAACCGATTCAATAGGATGTATAATGTTGAGTACTTTCCTGAACCACAAGCATTTAACTTTGGGAATGAGTTAGTAAAAATTCCGGGACTTAACGGAAGCGGAAAAATGGGAAAATCGGAAGGAGAGGGAAATGCCATTTTCTTAGCCGATGAACCGGAAGCTATCCGCAAAAAGGTAATGAAAGCTGTGACCGACAGCGGTCCCACAGAACCTAATCAGGCAAAACCTGAAGCCATTCAAAACATATTTCAGTTGATGAAAGTAGTTTCTGCTCCTGATACACTTAGTTTCTTCGAAGAACAATACAACACCTGCAAGATTCGCTACGGTGATATGAAAAAACAGCTGGCTGTTGATATGATATCTTTTACAGAACCTTTCCGTGATAAAATAAAAGCCATTTCAGCCGATGAAGCTTATGTTTCGAGAGTTGCTCGTATAGGCAAGGAAAAAGCGCAGGAAAGTGCCTCTAAAACAATCAGAGAGGTACGTGAAATAATCGGATTTAAACGATTTTGAATTAGATTTTTACAAAATGATTTTACAAAAATAGGCTTCTCAAAATTGAGAAGCCTATTTTTTATCAGTTATAATCAAATTCTTACAATTGCGGACCAGAAGGAATCAATGCTTTCGCATCGTCGTTGTCACAGTATTGTTCGAAGTTCTTGATATACTTAGCAGCAAGTGATTTAGCTTTAGTTTCCCATTCTGCCACATCAGCATAAGTATCACGTGGATCCAAAATACCACCATCAACATTGTTCAAAGCTGTAGGAGCAACTAAATTCAGGATTGGAACGTTTACTGTTGGAGCATTTTCGATAGAACCGTCGATAATTGCATCGATGATAGCACGGGTGTTTTTCAACGAAATACGTTTTCCGGTTCCGTTCCAACCTGTGTTTACCAAATAAACTTTAGCGTTGTGTTCTTTAGCTTTGCCAATCAATGTTTTTGCATACATAGTTGGGTGCAAAGTCAAGAAAGCCTCACCAAAAGCAGGAGAGAAAGAAGGAACTGGTTCTGTGATACCACGTTCTGTACCGGCTAATTTTGAAGTAAAGCCTGAAAGGAAGTGATATTGAGCTGATTTCTCGTCCAAAATAGATACCGGAGGCAATACACCAAATGCATCAGCCGACAGGTAAATGATTTTAGAAGCGTGTCCTGCGCGTGAAGGAGAAACAATTTTGTTAATATGATAAATTGGATAAGAAACACGGGTGTTTTCTGTTTTTGAAGCAGCAGCAGAATAATCAGGAGTACCATCAGCACCTACAGTTACGTTTTCCAACAAAGCATCACGACGGATAGCTCTCCAGATATCAGGTTCTTTATCTTTTTCAAGATCAATTACTTTAGCGTAGCAACCACCTTCATAGTTGAATACACCGTCGTTATCCCAACCATGTTCGTCGTCGCCAATCAAATAGCGTTTTGGGTCAGCTGACAAGGTAGTTTTACCAGTTCCTGAAAGTCCGAAGAAGATAGCTACATCACCATCTTTACCTACGTTGGCTGAACAGTGCATAGAAGCGATACCGCGTAATGGTAAGTAGTAGTTTTGAAGAGCGAAAATACCTTTTTTCATTTCACCACCGTACCATGTACCACCGATAACCTGCATTTTAGTTGTCAGGTTGAACAATGTAAATACTTCAGAGTTCAAACCTTGTTCTTTCCAGTTAGGATTTGTAGTTTTTGAACCGTTCAAACATACGAAATCTGGTTCGCCGTAGTTAGCCAATTCGAAGTGAGAAGGACGGATAAACATGTTTGTCACAAAGTGAGCTTGCCATGCTACTTCCATTATGAAACGTACTTTCAGACGGGTATCTTCGTTTGTTCCACAGTATGTATCAACTACATATAATGTTTTTGCTGTAGAAAGTTGTTTAGTAACCAAGTCTTTACAGTGCTCGAAAACTTCAGGAGTTGTAGGACGATTGATAGTTCCATCCCACCAAAGGTGTTCATCTGTAAC
>CAIKVR010000298.1 GCA_903830915.1 uncultured Bacteroidales bacterium | reverse complement strand
TAAAAAAATAATATGAGAAATAATTTTAATCCGTGGCATCAGGTAGTGCCTTACACTGAATCAGATGATGTAGTAAAAGGGATTATCGAGATTCCCAAAGGAACAAAAGCCAAGTATGAACTCGATAAAGAAAGTGGATTACTCCGCCTGGACAGGGTTTTGTTTTCATCAATGTATTATCCACATAATTATGGCTTTATACCGCAAACCTATTGCGATGATCATGATCCGCTTGATATTTTAATACTTTCACAGACCGAAGTTGTACCATTATGTATCGTTGAGGCGAAGATAATTGGGGTGATGCGAATGTTGGACAATGGGGAAGCTGATGATAAAATTATAGCTGTGGCATCTGGTGATCCAAGTGTAAACCATTACAACGACATTTCAGAACTTCCCCAGTATTTGATTTCGGAAACCATGAGTTTCTTTGAAGATTACACTAAGCTTGAAAATAAAACAGTAGTTGTTGATAAGTTTTTTGATAAAGAAATAGCTTTGCTAATCATTGATGAAAGTTACAAACTATACAAAAAACATTATGGAGAGTTACATAAATTTTTTTTGGTTGAATATCAAACCAACATAGCATAATTATCAATCCAAATTCAGTTTGAATGCTAATAAGCAGGTGTTAACTATTTAACAAACAAATACAAACAAATACAAACAAATTTACATATCAAATTTATGAGCATTAAAAGAATTATTCTAAATGAGATGTCCTATTTCGGGGCAGGAAGTCGTGCAGTGTTGTCCGATGAAATTAAGAAACGCGGTTTTAAAAAAGTATTTGTAGTGACAGACAAAGATCTGGTGAAGTTTGGTATTGCCGGCCAGGTAGCTTTAGTACTTTCCAATGCAGGAATTCCTTTCCATATTTTCTGTGATGTAAAGCAAAATCCTACTGTCAACCAAGTGAAAGCCGGTGGCAATGAGTTTACCGCTTCGGAAGCCGATGTGATAGTAGCTATTGGTGGCGGTTCGTCTATCGATACCGCCAAAGCCATTGGTATCATAGCTGCCAATCCGGAGTTTGCTAATGTAGTTTCGCTTGAAGGTGTTGCCGATACAAAAAACAAATCAATCCCCATTATTGCATTGCCAACAACTGCCGGAACTGCTGCTGAAGTAACTATTAACTACGTGATTACCGACGAAGAAAATGTAAAGAAAATGGTGTGTATCGATTCAAATGCCATTCCAATACTTTCTATCGTTGATGCCGAATTAATGGTAAGTATGCCAAAAGGGCTCACTGCAGCTACAGGAATGGATGCCCTGACTCATGCCATCGAAGGGTATATTACCAAAGGAGCGTGGGAAATGTCAGATATGTTTGAGTTGAAAGCTATAGAGATGATTGCAAAATATTTGCCCGCAGTAGTTGAAAATCCTTCAGATATTGAAGCCCGCGATGGAATGGCAATGGCTCAATACATTGCAGGCATGGGATTTTCAAATGTTGGGCTCGGATTGGTGCACGGAATGGCACATCCGTTGGGGGCTTATTTTGATATTCCACACGGTATAGCAAATGCGCTTTTGTTGCCAATCGTAATGAGGTATAATGCTTCATCATCCATAGATAAGTATTCAAATATTGCGATAGCAATGGGCGTTAACATTTATGGATTATCAAAAATCGAAGCATCTCACGCAGCGGTCGATGCTGTAAAAGCTTTGGCTGTAAAAGTAGGAATTCCCGAAAGGTTGCGTGACTTGAATGTGACTGAAGATGGTTTGGAGAAACTTGCTTTATCTGCATTTAATGATATTTGTACTTCAGGAAATCCACGTGTTGCAACATTAGATGAAATTTTAACATTGTATAAAAAAGCATTTTAAAATATTTATTCATAAGAATTTAATCAAATAAATAATTTTAACAGTGAAAATAGCAATTTGTAATGACCATGCTGGTTTTGACTTAAAATCAAAAATAATTGAATATTTAGATTTAAATGGAGAAAATAAAATAATTGATTTTGGGATACATTCTTCGGGAAGTTCAGATTATCCTGATTTTGCACATCCTATGGCAATATCAATTCTACAAGAAGATTCTGAATTAGGAATTTCAATTTGCACTCGGGTAATGAAATCAGTATGACCTTAAACAAACATAAGGGCATCCGTGCGGTTCTTTGTTGGATGCCGGAAATCGCAGCATTGGCACGTAAACATAACCATGCTAATTTGCTTTCTCTTCCTGCCCGTTTTACATCTTAATTCTTTAATTCAGAGTTTGAAGGAGGAAGACATCAGAGAAGAATTGAAAAAATGGATGTCCTTTGACAATAAATCGTCACAATTAAAAAGAATACTGTCATTGAAACAATTAACACATAATACTATCATGAATTCAATAGAAAATTTAAACCGCGCAGCAGACAATATCAGAATTTTGGCTGCCTCAGCAGTTGAAAAAGCCAAATCCGGTCATCCCGGTGGTGCCATGGGTGGTGCAGATTATATTAATGTTCTTTATTCCGAGTTTTTGGAATATGACCCACAAAATCCTAAATGGGAAGGACGCGACCGAATGTTTTTAGATCCGGGACACATGTCGCCGATGCTTTATTCAGTTCTGTCATGTACCGGCAAATATACCATGGAAGAACTGGCTCAATTCCGTCAATGGGGTAGTCCGACTCCTGGCCATCCTGAAGTTGATATTCTGCGTGGAGTTGAAAACACTTCCGGTCCACTTGGACAAGGTCATACATATGCTGTGGGTGCTGCCATTGCTGCAAAATTTTTAAAAGCACGTTTTGGTGAAGTAATGAATCAAACAATTTACACGTTTATTTCTGATGGTGGCGTTCAGGAAGAAATTTCGCAGGGTGCTGGACGAATTGCAGGCCATTTGGGATTAGATAATCTGATTATGTTTTACGATTCGAATGATATTCAACTTTCGACTGAAACCAATGCTGTAACGAGTGAAAATGTAGCTCAAAAATATCTGGCATGGGGTTGGCATGTCAATGAAATAAATGGAAATGATGCAGTGCAAATTCGTACTGCTTTGAAAGAAGCCAAGGGTGAATTACACAAGCCTACCCTGATTATTGGAAAAACCATCATGGGTAAAGGTGCACTGAAAGCTGACGGAACAAGCTTTGAATGTCAATGCGCCACTCATGGAATGCCTTTGAGTGAAGGGGGAGCATCTTATGCTGAAACTATCAGGAATCTGGGTGGAAACCCTGAAAATCCTTTTGTTATTTTCGAAGAAACAAAAGCACTGTATGCAAAACGTGCCGGTGAGTTGATGGAAATTGTTGAGAAAAAGCAAGTAGCTAAAGCACTGTGGGCTAAGGAAAATCCTGAGTTAACAAAGAAACTTGACTTTTTCTTTTCGGGTAAAACAATTGTGAACTGGGATGCCATTGTTCAAAAGCCCAATCAATCAACCCGTGCTGCTTCAGCCACTGTGCTGGGTGAATTGGCAAAACAGGTTGAAAACATGGTAGTAGCCAGTGCCGACTTATCTAATTCGGATAAAACAGATGGCTTTCTCAAAAACACCCATGCATTTGAAAGAAATGATTTCTCGGGAGCATTTCTACAGGCCGGTGTTTCTGAATTGACTATGGCTGCAATTTCAATTGGAATGAGCCTGCACGGTGGAATTATTCCTGCCTGTGCTACTTTTTTTGTTTTCTCCGATTATATGAAACCGGCTATTCGAATGGCTGCCTTGATGGAACAACCGGTGAAATTTATTTGGTCACACGATGCTTTCCGTGTTGGAGAAGATGGACCAACTCACGAACCTGTTGAACAGGAAGCTCAGATTCGCTTGATGGAAAAACTAAAAAACCATAAAGGACATAATTCAATGTTGGTTTTGCGTCCGGCTGATGTTGAAGAAGGAACTGTTGCCTGGAAAATGGCGTTGGAGAATACACATACACCGACGGGTCTGATTTTTTCACGTCAGAATATCGCTGATCTTCCTACAACTTCTACCCGTAAAATAGATGCAGAACAAACTCAAAAAGGAGCTTACGTTGTTGAAAGTGATGATAATTATGAAGTAATTTTGGTTGCTTCCGGTTCGGAAGTTTCCACACTTCACGAAGGAGCTGAATTGCTTCGGGCTGATGGGATTAAAATCAGATTGATTTCAGCACCTTCAGAAGGTTTATTCCGCAGCCAACCGAAAGAATATCAGGAGAGTGTATTACCTACCGGAGCTAAGATTTTTGGTCTAACTGCCGGTCTTCCTGTAAATTTACAAGGATTGGTTGGTTCAAATGGAAAAGTATTTGGACTTGAGTCGTTTGGATTCTCAGCACCTTACAAAGTGCTGGATGAAAAACTTGGTTTTACAGCAGAAAATATATATGAACAAGTAAAAGCAATGTTATAAACAAAATATAAAAATTAGGTAAGAGTTTTAAAATTTTTGCCTGATTTTCATAAACATAATTTTTCTTGTTGATATAATAAACTTTTCAATTATTTGTTTCATTATTATATCATTGTTGTCTCAATGAGCAACCAGTGAGTTTTTCTAAGTAATCAGATAATAAAACTAGCAATGAATGAGAGATTAAAACATTGATTCACATAATGATACTAATAATATGAATTGGAAAAAATTACAAAATGGATCTGATATACGAGGTGTTGCACTGGAAGGAGTAATAGGGGAAGACGTGAATTTGACCTCTGAAGTTGCTCAAGTGTTGGGAAAATCCTTTGTGCAGTGGCTCTTGAATTTTACCTCTCTAACCAATGTATCCATAGCAGTCGGAACAGATTCACGTATTTCGGGTACTGCTTTAAAAAATGCATTTATCACAGGAATGTGTCAGACCGGTGCAAAGGTGGTCGATTGTGGATTGGCATCTACGCCTGCCATGTTTATGACAACTGTTTCCGGCGAGAAGGCTACTACTGCCGGTGTAATGATTACTGCCAGCCATCTGCCATTTAACCGAAATGGATTCAAATTTTTCACCAATAAAGGAGGGCTCGATAAAAAAGACATTACAGAGATTCTGAGAATTGCCGAAATCGAAAAATCTACTACTAATAGCGATAATTATACTATAGATACCTGGAATTTTATTGATGAATATTCCATATTCCTTGGTGATTATATTCGCAATAAGGCCAATATTGTGTCGAATTTTAAGAACCCGCTTCAAGGTTTAAAAATAATTGTAGATGCAGGTAATGGTGCAGGAGGTTTCTTTGCTTCAAAAGTGCTCGACCGACTTGGTGCAGATACAAACGGGAGCCAATTCCTGGAGCCTGATGGTAATTTCCCTAACCATGTGCCTAATCCGGAGGACAAAGTTGCTATGCGATCCATTTGTGATGCAGTAATAAGAGAAAAAGCCGACTTGGGAGTAATTTTTGATACCGATGTTGACCGATCGGCAATTGTAGATTCAAAAGGAAATCCTGTGAATCGGAATGCTCTGATCGCCCTGATTTCGGCTGTAATACTCCAGGAACATCCCGAAAGCACCATTGTTACAGACTCAATTACTTCTGACGGCTTAACAAAATTTATAGAAGAAGAATTAAAGGGTAAGCATCATCGCTTTCAACGAGGCTATAAAAATGTGATTAATGAGTCAATTAACCTTAATACTCTTGGTGAAGAAAGTTGGCTGGCAATTGAAACTTCCGGTCATGCTGCCTTAAAAGAGAATTATTTTCTCGACGATGGGGCTTATCTGGTTGCCAAGTTGTTGGTGGAAATGGCAAAACTAAATTCGAACGGTTGTAAGCTGACTGACTTGATTGAAAAACTGGAACAACCCTATGAAAGTAAAGAATACCGTTTTACAATTTTAGAAGAAGATTTTGCAAATTACGGAAAACGCATCTTAGCTGAACTGGAAAAGAAAATAAATCATCAGGATGGTTGGGAAGTAGTTTCACCTAACTATGAGGGGCTGAGAGTGCGTTGTACTTCATCCAACGAAGAGGGTTGGTTTTTACTTCGGATGTCTTTACACGATCCTGTAATGCCTTTGAATATTGAATCGAATATAGAAGGTGGCGTTGAAATCATAGCCACTAAACTTGAACTATTATTGCAAAATTTTCATGGTTTAAAAACAAGTGTACTGAAATTCTGATTTAATCTCTCTCTCTCTCTTCCCTAGACATGCTTGGTGAAATACCTAATGTTTTAGCTATTATTTTTGTAAATAAAGCTTCATCTTCAAACTCTAATTTTGAGATACATATCGCTTATTTTCATGTTTGATGGTAATTAACCGTAAAAGCAATAAAAGCAAAAATAAAAAATGAGGTTCAGGAAATTTCTTTTGAGTTGAGAGAGAAAGAACATGCTTTGAATGTGTTCCAATCGTAAGTTAGGTCTATATTTACGGCACAGTTAAGCAGATGTAATATTGATATAATAAGTCTTACATTAACTTACTTAATGTCTTTAAAAACAATATAGAAGGTAAGGTATGAACCTCTATTCAAAATCTTACTATTTAATTTATTTCTTTAAAGTATGGAGACATGTTGGATATCAAAAATCAAAGTTTTAATGTCAGAATTCAAACCGATAGTTGCCAATGTATGAATATCTTTGTGCCAGCTTTAAATTAAACTTATGAAAAATAAATCATTCCTGGCATTCGACATTGGTGCTACCAGT
>CAIKVR010000297.1 GCA_903830915.1 uncultured Bacteroidales bacterium | reverse complement strand
ATTTCAATGCTGCATTGACCGCTGTCAATTTAGCTAAAATGGAATGGTTGAATACTAGAATATCACCAAATGAATCATTCTCAATGTCAAACATTAAAACTATGTATAACAATGAGTTATTGCTTAAAACATTTATTCAATGGTTCGGGATTAACCCGTACTTAAAGAAAAATAGAACTATTATCTCTGAACTAAGGAATTGGGGCACAATTGCCGCTTAATTTAGAGCTTTTTATAACGAACTATTGTTATAAGCAAGCACTTATTAAGGCGTTTCAAAATCCGGAAAGTTTTTTTGGTGGTGATCTGCAACTTCAAACTTATTTAGATGAGAATACATTGAATCCCGGAATATATTTAAATAGGTTAGGCAACGTGGGTATAGGCACTATTACTCCTAATTACAAATTGGAAATAACCGGAAATTCATTCGTAAACGGTAATTTAAAAATAGGAACTCCAACAGATAATACAACAATATATAATGGAAATTATGGTAATGGAGCAATTATCAAACTTCCAAATTTAGCTAGTGGTAATGATGAAATTTCGGTCTTAAATACTCCACAAACATACACTAAAACAAAAACCTTTTCTAATTCAACTTATTCAGCATTATTTACGGGTGGAAATGTAGGAATTGGAACTTCTACACCCAAATCAAAATTGGAATTAGTTAGTGGTATAAATGCATATCCGGCAATAACCGGGACTACTCAGAGCGGAGCAGCATTAAGGCTAAGAGGAGGAGATAATGCAGTACTTGACTTTGGTATGAATAGTAACAATACATGGATACAAGCAACCGACCAAACTGGATTAGGATCAAATTACAACATTAGTTTAAATCCAAATGGTGGAAATGTGGGTATTGGAACCAGCATACCTTCACAGTCATTGGATGTAATTGGAAGAACTGCAATTACTTCAATCGGTATAAATTCGGATGAAGGCTATAACGGAGCTTTAATGATTACAAAGCCCGATAACAGCGGACAATATATCAATATGGTAAGAGATGGTCAATATCCATGGTCAATAGGTACTGTATATAATACCAATACATTTGCCATAGGTGAAGGACTTGGACAATTGGGTAATCATACAGATGCTGATTTTACTAATCCGTTCTTTAATATTACAGATGGTGGTAATGTGGGGATTGGTACTACGATTCCGGGAGCAAAACTGGATGTGGCAGGAAATATTTCTTCGACAAGTATTTCTTCAACAAATACGGGGGATATTGGTGGGTTGATACATCTAAACAACCATTCAAAAACTGCGAATGGGCAAGCGTATAGATGGTCAATCTATAATATGGCTGAAGGAGAACCCTATCACTATGGAAACTCCCTTCAATTCTGGGCGTATGATAAATTAGGCGATGATGAGGTTAGTGGAAAAACTACTGCAACCGGAGGTATGGTTAAAAGTGTTTTAACTCTAAAAGATGATGGTAATGTGGGTATCGGAACTAATACACCAGGAACAAAACTGGAAGTGGCAGGCAATATTAAGATAAATTCAGGGATTGATGACAACCATATATATTGGGCTGGGCATAATATGACAATGGGTACTCAACCGGGTGATTATTCTCATAATGTGTTCTCGATAAAACCGGGAGGTGCTGCAAATGGTTCTTTATTTTCAATTCTAAATATGCAATAGTTCGTTATAAATTAAAACAAATACCTGATAATCAATAAAATAAGTGTGAAAACATTTGGGTAATTCAT
>CAIKVR010000296.1 GCA_903830915.1 uncultured Bacteroidales bacterium | reverse complement strand
TGAAGTTCAAACATTCTAATGGGGTGCCTTAATATTTCGGGCTGAGATCATACCCTTTGAACCTGCACGGGTAATTCCGCGAAGGGAATAAGACAAATTCAACCGTTTCATTTTTGGGCTCTCAAAACAATTTATTAATCATTTAATTCATTTGTGATGAGACAAATTTTAATTTCAGCATGCGTGCTGTTTTCTTTCGTAGCTGTTTTTGGTCAGCATGTCATTAAAGGAAAAGTGACTGACCCGAATGGTATTGCATTGGCAGGAGCAACCGTTTCCGTTCAGAATTCTTCGAGTGTTCAGACTACAGGTTCTACCGGAACTTTCCGGTTTGAAGGTCTGAAAAATGCTACAGTAAAGCTTCTTGTTTCGTATGTCGGCTTCGAATCAGTAACGGTTAAAGCAACTGCCGGCACAGAAACCGTAGTTAAACTTTTGGCAAAAACCTATTCGATAAACGAAGTAACTGTGACTTCGCTTCGGGCTACGGACAGGTCGCCGATTGCGTACACCAACATTGACAAGGAAATCATTTCCAAATCAAATCTGGGGCAGGATATTCCGTATCTGTTGGGGCAGACTCCGTCGCTGGTGGCTTCGTCGGATGCAGGAACGGGGATAGGATACACAGGTTTCCGTATTCGTGGCACCGACGCTTCGCGCATCAACGTTACCATCAACGGTATTCCGTATAACGATGCCGACGAGCAGGGAGCGTATTGGGTGGATTTACCCGATTTTGCTTCGTCCATCGAAAATATTCAGATTCAGCGGGGAGTAGGTACAACTACCAACGGAGCAGCGGCATTTGGTGCAAACCTGAATATCCAAACCAATAATTATGCTCAGAAAGCTTCGGGCGATGTGGCGGTAACTTATGGTTCGTTCAATACACAAAAGATCACTGTAAAAGCAAGTTCAGGCCTAATCAATAAACACTGGGCTTTTGATGGTCGATACTCGGCCATCAGTTCCGATGGATATATCGACCGTGGCTGGGTCAGAATGAATTCCTATTACCTTCAGGGAGGATATTATACCGATAACAGCAGCCTTAAATTTATTACTTTTGGTGGCAAAGAACAAACCTACCATGCATGGAACGGCGTTCCGAAAGATTCACTCGGCACTCACCGCACTTATAATTCGTGTGGGTTTATGGGTGTGGATGCCAACGGACAACCCATGTATTATGCCGACCAAACAGATAACTACACTCAGACACATTATCAGTTGGTTGGAGCTCATAGCTTTAATCAAAACCTGAGTATAAATGGCGGACTTCATTATACGCGCGGTGAAGGTTATTACGAAGAATACAAGCAGGATCAGTCGTATAATAAATACGGAATTCAATCATTTCTATTGAATGGAAATGAAGTGAAATCGGGCGATTTGGTTCGTCAGAAGATAATGGGTAATGATTTTGCCGGTGGCGTATTTTCGATTAATTACAATAAGGAAAAACTTTCGGCTCAATTGGGTGGCGCTGCTAACTGTTATTGGGGTCAGCACTGGGGTGATGTAACTCAGGTAAAAGATTATCCGACTAATGTCACACCGCTGGAGTATTACCGCAGTAAAGTCTCGAAATGGGATGCCAATGTGTATTTGAAACTGAATTATGAACTGCTTAAGAATCTGTTTGTCAATGCCGAGGGGCAGTATCGCAGGGTAGATTATTCGGTTGTGGGTAAAAATGATAAATGGGATTCAAACAATAACCGGATGGAGGATTTGAATATCAATAAAACATTCCATTTTTTCAATCCGAAAGCCGGGCTTTTGTATAAGGCTGATAACTCGAATGAACTATATGCTTCGTTTTCAATTGCCAATCGTGAACCGACGCGTACCAATTATACCGATGCTTTGATGGATAGTCTGCCTACGAATGAGACACTTTACGATTACGAAGCAGGCTATAAATTTCACAACGAGCTGTTTTCGGCAGGCGCAAATTTGTATTATATGAATTACCGGAATCAGCTTATTCTTACCGGAAAACTGAATGAAATAGGTGAGCCGTTGTCCGAAAACGTGTTGTCAAGCTATCGCTTGGGTGTTGAGTTTGTTGGTGCTGCAAAATTGTCGGAACATGTTCGCTGGGATGCATCTGTAACCCTGAGCCGAAACCAAATCAATAATTTCAAGGAATCTGTTGATGATTGGGATACAGGTAACCAACGAACAATTGAATACAAATCAACTTCGATTGCTTATTCTCCTTCGGTGATTTGGAACAATGCCTTTACGGTGAATGTTGGACAATTTGAAACTAAACTTTCTGAACAATACGTTGGAAAACAATATTTGGATAACACAGGCTCGGATGAACGCTCATTGGATGCCTATTTCGTGTCTAACCTTCGACTTTCGTACGCATTGGCTGTGAAAAAATTACGTGGAATTGATTTTTCATTATTGGTAAATAATCTGACAGACAGTCGTTACATTAGCAATGGATGGTCTTATTCATATTTCACAGGTGGAAAAAGATACAGTGATTTGGGCTTTTATCCACAGGCAGGAATTAATGTTCTTGCCGGATTGACTATAAAGTTCTGATTTTATTATCTATATTATAAAAAAAGGGAAAGGAAGAAATTCTTTTCCCTTTTTTCTTTACCGACAATTTCACCCCGGAAATTCCGTTATTGACATAAAATACTTATTTTTGTATATTCATACTTTAATAGTTGTCCAATGAAAAAATACTTGTTGTTGATTTTGTTATGTGTGGTAGTATCGGTAAATGCTCAGACTTATAGAACAAAAATTCTGAATCAGAACATTAAAACCCTGCAAATTGGACTTGTAGGTCAGAAATTCAGTTTGCCGGTACTCGAACTGAACGGATCGGACGCTTTAAAGGTGAGTTTTGATGAAATGTCCCACGGAGCGCACGCCTACAGCTATAAAGTGATTCACTGCAATGCCGACTGGACTGTTTCCGACCTAAATACCAACGAGTTTCTGACCGGATATTCCACGGTGAATATTACGGATGTTACAAAATCATTGAATACTACGTTTCTGTATACCCATTATGCTTTTCAGTTGCCCAACAGCGATATGAGTTTCAAGCTTTCGGGCAATTATGTGGTGCTGATTTACGAAGATACGAATGTGGAAAACCCCATTGCTCAGGCTTGCTTTTCTATAGTGGAATCGCGTGTGGCAGTTAGTGGAAAAATTCGTGGAAATACCGATACGGAGCTTAATGGACGCTTGCAACAACTTGATTTTGAGGTGGCATTTAATGGATATTCCGTAAGAGAACCTGCCCGCGAAATTAAAGTGGTCGTTCGACAGAACAACCGGCTTGACAATCAGATTACCGACCTTCAACCCACTTATATGTCAAATTCATCGCTTAGTTTTATCAACAATAAAGCCCTGATTTTTGACGGAGGATATGAATTTCATCGCTTCGACATTTCCTCGGTTTATGCAGCCGGCGAAGGTGTGGCCGGAATTCAATTCAATAAGCCCTGCTACGATGCCTATTTGTATGATAACAAGGTTCAGACCACGCATATTTATTCTTCCGAAATGGATGTAAACGGTAAATTCGTGGTGAATATGCAAAATGCGCAGGAAGATAACACCGAAGCTGATTATATGTGGGTGCATTTTAATTTGCCTACAAAATATCCTTTCTTTGATGGACAAGTTTATTTAGGCGGAGAGTTTAACTACAATCAACTGAATGAAACTGTGCGGATGAAATACGATGGCAAGACAGAAAGCTACAAACAGGCGATTTTACTCAAACAGGGCGGATATAATTATCAATACTGGTTTGTTGCTAAGGGAGAGCAAAAAGCTTCGACCGAACGGGTTGATGGCAGTTTCTGGCAAACAGGCAACGAATATACCGTTTATGTGTATCATCGTCCGTGGGGTGAACGCTATGACAAGTTGGTGGGAGTGAAGGTAATTAATAATTGACAATTAATAATTAATAATTCAAGTGTTATCAAATCAACATATCTTTTAATCAACACATCACCATATCTTCAAATCTTCAAATCAACACATCATCACTATGAAAGTATACAAATTCGGAGGTGCATCCGTTCGCTCGGCAGAGGGGATAAAAAATATAGTAAAAATTGTTTCGGGAGTAACCGAACCGCTTTTTATCGTTATTTCGGCAATGGGAAAGACTACTAACGCCATGGAAGTGGTGCTGGAGCAGTTTATGAAGGCTAATCATGCAGCTTCGCTCGAAAAACTGGCGGAGGTGGAAAGCTATCACCGCGAGATTATTTCGGAATTATTTGAAATTCCCGAAAATGGCCGAAACGCCGTAAAACCGCTCTTTGATGAACTGAAGAAGTTTATAACCGAAGGAGTAGGGGATGATTATGATCGCTGGTACGACCGACTGGTTTCGTTTGGCGAGGTGATTTCCACCCGGATAATTTCAGCTTATTTTGTCGAATGTGGTATTTCTAACGAGTGGCTTGATATGCGTACTCTGTTGGTGACCGACAGTAATTTCCGCGAAGCCAATGTAAAGATGAATGATTCACAGATTCGGTTACTAAAAGCTGCTGATTTTAGTAAAAACCGGATTTATATTGGTCAGGGCTTTATTGGTGCCAATATTAAAGGTGACCCTACAACACTTGGGCGCGAAGGTTCTGATTATTCAGCTGCTGTAGTTGGTAATTTGCTCGATGCCGAAAGTGTAACAATATGGAAGGATGTTCCCGGAATACTGAATGCTGATCCGCGCATTTTTGAAAATACCGTGCATATCCCTGAACTGACTTATTTGGATGCTGTGGAACTGGCTTACAGCGGTGCACAGATTATTCATCCTAAAACAATAAAACCACTTGAAAATAAACAGATTCCGCTTTATGTTCGTCCGTTTGGAAGCCCAAAGGAAGCCGGTTCTGTAATTAAATCCAGCACTGAAAAACCGATTAATGTGCCGGTGTTAATCCTGCGAAAGAATCAGGTTCTGATTACCATTCGTCCCCGTGATTTTTCTTTCGTACTCGAGGAAAGTCTTTCAAAGGCATTTGTTATTATGAACAAACATCGATTGAAAATTTCACTAATTCAGAGCTCGGCAATAAGTATTTCGGTGTGTGTGGATAATACCCGCTACCTGGCTGATGCAATGGATGAATTGGGAAATGAGTTTAAGGTAAGTTATAATGAAAGCCTTGAACTATTGACAATACGTGGAATCAATAATGACATTGTGAATCAAACTACTTCAGGCCGTGAAATTCTGCTTTCGCAACGAACCCGAAGGATAGGAAGATTTCTTATGAAAGAGCTAGAATAAACAGTTTCATGTTTTATAATCATCTAACGGTTGCAATTTACATTGCAACCGTTTTTTATATGCAAATTTCTGAAATTTCATATTTTCTTGTTTTAGCATATTAAAAAAAGTTTATTGAAATTCGTTTCAATAAACTTTTTTTAATGAATACAGGTAAGAAAACTTATAAGTTCCTACCAACCATTTTGACCATTAAATCAAATGTTTTAAATAATTTAATATCCCCATTTCAGCCAAAGTGATCCCCAGGTAAATCCGGCACCAAAAGCTGTAAGAATAATGTTATCACCTTTTTTAAATTTCTTTTCCCACTCCCACATTCCTAATGGAATACTAGCTGCAGATGTATTGCCAAATCTTTCGATATTGATAACAACTTTTTCCGAATCAATGCTAGTACGTTGAACAACTGCATCAATAATTCGTAAGTTTGCCTGATGAGGAATTAACCATGCGATATCATTTCCAGTCAGGTTATTTTTTTCCAGAATATTTGCTGAAATTTCAGCCATATTGGTAACAGCGTATTTATAAACGTTGGTACCTTCCTGGTAAGTATAATGCATCCTGTTGTTAATTGTTTCGGCTGTTGTTGGAATTGCTGAACCACCCGCTTTAATATGTAAATGCTTAAATCCAACACCATCAGTTTGAATCAAAGAATCCATTACACCATAATTTTCTGTAGTAGGTTCAACTAAAACTACAGCAGCACCATCACCAAAGAGGGGAGCTGTGGTACGGTCAGTATAGTCGGTTATAGACGACATTTTTTCTGCCCCTAAAACCAAAATTTTTTTATATTTTCCACTTTCAATAAAGCTTGTGGCTGTTTCTAAAGCCACAATAAAACCTGAACAGGCAGCCTGTAAATCGAATGCGAGCGCATTCTTAATTCCAACTCTTTCGGCCGCCATTGAGGCACACGAAGGATAGATATGGTCAGGTGTAGTTGTTGCACAGAGAACAAGATCTATTTCTTCTGGTTTTGTTCCTGTTTTAGCAAAAAGGTCTTCAATTGCTTTAGCTGCCAGATAGGATGTTCCTGTATTTTCATCTTTCAGAATTCTACGTTCTTTTATTCCAACACGACTGGTAATCCATTCATCGTTGGTATCCATCATCGTACTAAGTTCCTGGTTATTAAGTATATATTCTGGAACATATCCACCAATACCAGTAATAACTGCTTTTAAATCAGACATATAAACTATGATTTGTTATATAAAAATCAAGCCCTAAAATTTTCTTTTAGAGCTTAACCGTATCTTTAAAATTTATTTCTCTTAGAAGAGGTTGACATTACACTGTTGCCAGTTTTTCAATCGCTAATTTACCTCTGTAGTATCCACATTCGCCACATACGGTATGATAAATATGAGCTGCTCCACAATTTGAACAAGTAGCTAAAGTTGGAGCTTCAGCGATATAGTGAGTTCTTCTTTTTCTTGCGCGTTGTTTCGAAATTTTTCTCTTAGGATGTGCCATCTTAGTTGTTTATTTAATTGTTTTCTTTTATATTTTGTAAACCGTCCCATCTCGGGTCTGTTTGAATTTCATCGGGTGTGAAGTCATCATCTTCATCATCTTCAAATAATACTCCCGAACCATCTTCATCGTCATCTTTCTGACGTGTAATATGTTTACGGAGTTTTGTAACCATTGTTTTATTACATTCTCCCGTTGCATGAACATGTTTAATCGGGATATTTAACAAAATAAATTCGTATAGAAACCATGCAATGTTAATCGAACCTTCTGATTCGGGAACAATGACAATTTCATCTTCTTCTGAGAATCTGTCACCTAACTTAGCTTTCAGTTTTTCTTTATACTGAATTGGTTGAGTCATATCGTCCAGACAACGGTCGCATGGAATAATTACCGAACCTTCCAAATTAAAACTAAGTTCATAAAGCCCTTGTTTTGGTTGAACCTGAACAATAGCATGAACTTTACCATGCTGTATTTCAGGGCTATCAATCTTTTTGAAATATTCATCATTCAATTCATATTCAAATATTCTGGATCCTTCGTTCAGGTCCTTTAAAACAACATTATATTGCCCAAATTTTGACATGCTTCTTCTCTGAAATTAAAATCGTGCAAAGGTACAAAAATATGTGTTATTACAAAATAGTTTCTTTTCTATTTTACCAAAATAATTGATTTATATACTCTAATTCTCTGAAATAAAATAAGTTGTAGAAAAATAATCTTACATTTAACTTGTTTGATTTTCTTTTAAAACGAGGCGAAATACGGTTCCAACATTGATTTCTGATTGCTTTACAAAGATTTTTCCACCGTGATATTCTTCTATAATTCGTTTGGCCAATGATAAACCCAATCCCCAGCCCCGTTTTTTTGTAGTAAAACCAGGAGTGAAAACCATTTTGAATTTTTGCTTGTCAATACCTTTTCCCGTATCTTTCACATCGATTAAAACTTCGTTGTTTTTTTTCTGAACAGTTATGTCAATTTTCCCGCTCCCATCCATTGCATCAATGGCATTTTTACATAAATTTTCGATAACCCATTCAAAGAGAGGGACATTCAGATGAATAAATACATGTTCATCGGAAGGAAAATGACACTGAATAACTACCTTTTGCGACGAGCGGTTTGACATGTATTGAACCGCATTGTGTAAAGTCTCGTCAAGGCTTACAATCAACAAATCGGGTTTTGAACCAATTTTTGAGAAACGCTCTGCAATAATACTCAACCGCTTCACATCTTTTTCCATCTCAGCAATCAACTTTTCTTCGCTGTGCCGCATTTTCAGCAGATCGACCCAAGCAAGCAACGATGATATTGGAGTACCAAGCTGATGAGCTGTTTCTTTTGAAAGTCCTACCCAAACCTGGTTCTGTTCAGCTTTTTTAGTGCTTGAGAATGCGAAAAATGCAACAAAAAGGAAAACGATAATTACACCAAACTGAACATACGGGAAATACACCAATTGCTTGAGAAACAGCGAGTCATCATAATACATATACTGAACTGTATTATCTAACTTTACTACAATTGGAGCTCTTTTTGCCTTTAATCGTACAATTTCGTTTTCATAAAAATCAGCAATATGTTCCTTCGGTTCTATGACATTATGCGAAGAAATCATTCTATTGCCAGCATCTGTCATAATGATAGGAATGGTGGTATTGCTTTCCACAATTTTCATAACCATTTCTATATTAGTATTTTCGGTTTCCGAAATGGATTGATGGATAGCTTCTGCCCATATTTCTACTTTTTTGCGCTCCTCTTCCGCCAGTGAAGTGGCTAATCGGTTGGTAAAGTAAGTTGAAGCGAGGATAATTCCGGCTGCAACGACCAAAAAAGCTAATTTAAGCTGACGGGTTACTTCATATAATTTATTGATATTCAAAGCCATGCGAAATAGATGACAGTCTTTTGTCTTTTTTGAAAATGAACGTCAAATATAGTAAAAAAGTACGATATGTTGTTTTGGTTTATCGAATGCATAAAATGTTGTATCTTTGTACCTTGTAAAGTTAACAAATTAGCAAGAAAAATGCACAAATCAGGTTTTGTAAATATCGTAGGTAATCCGAATGTTGGGAAATCAACATTAATGAATGCGTTGGTTGGAGAGCGGATTTCCATTATAACATCCAAAGCTCAAACTACCCGTCATCGTATTTTGGGTATCGTAAATGGTGAAGATTTTCAAATTGTTTATTCTGATACTCCGGGTGTTTTAAAACCGAATTATCGTTTACAGGAATCGATGCTTAATTTTTCTCGCTCGGCACTTACCGATGCTGACGTGTTGCTTTATGTTACTGACGTGTTTGATTCGTACGAAAAAAATGAAGATTTTGTTGAAAAAGTAAAGATGAATCCAGCACCAATAATGCTGGTTATCAACAAAATAGATCTTATTGATGAGGAAAAACTACTGGCTTTGGTAGATAAATGGAAAGTTGTATTACCTCAGGCTGAAATATTTCCAATTTCGGCTCAAGAAAAATTTAATGTTGATGTTTTATTTAAACGAATCAAGGAACTTTTGCCCGAATCGCCTGCGTTTTTTGAAAAGGATCAGTTGACAGATAAACCGGCGCGTTTTTTTGTGACTGAGATTATCCGGGAAAAAATCCTGATGAATTACGATAAGGAAATTCCTTATTCGGTAGAAGTGGAAGTTGAACAATTTCAGGAGGATGATCGGTTGATTCGTATTAATGCCGTGATTTATGCCGAACGAGATTCTCAGAAAGGAATTCTTATTGGACATGGCGGAAAATCTCTCAAAAAAGTTGGAACAGAGGCTCGCAAGGACATGGAAGTATTTTTTGAAAAGAAAGTTTTCTTGGAATTATATGTAAAAGTGGAAAAAGACTGGCGCAATAAAGACAATAAACTTAAAGGATTCGGATATAATCTTGATTAGCAAAACAATAAAATGTTTTTTTATGAAAAACTCTGCCGGAATAATAGCTGCATTTTTGGGTGGTGCATTAGTTGGAGCTGCGTTAGGACTTTTATTTGCTCCCGAAAGCGGTGAAGAAACGCGCCGAAAACTAATAGCTGAACTTGAAAGGAATGGAATTAAATTTCCAACTTCTGAAAGTTCAGAATTGTCAGAGGAAGGAAATAATGAATCTCCTACAGAAGTCTAATAATCAAACTATTGTGACATGATAAATACACAAGACCCGGTTGAAAATTTTCAACAGTTATATGACGATGTAAAAAAATACATTCAGCTTCAGACTGAATATGTGAAAGTTGAATTTGTCGAAAAACTCACAGTTTTGGTGTCAGCTTTACTTATTATCTTTTTGGTTATCATACTGATAATGGGAGCTTTGTTTTACCTTTTTTTTTCGGTGGCATATTTGCTTGAACCTATTGCAGGAAGTATGACTATAAGTTTTTTAATTATTTCTGCTTTTTACCTGCTGCTTACTTTTTTGCTTTTCGTGTTCCGTAAAAAGCTTATTATCAATCCATTGGTTCGGTTTTTATCCCGATTGTTTCTGAAAAAATAAAATTCAAATTTATGGAAATTGTACCAACTTCAGCTCCAAAAAAGAGAAAAACAAGCTTCGATGATTTAATCGGTTACAAAGCTGAACTTAAGTCGCAAATAAGCAATCAGAAACAGCAAATCAGCGTTTCGGGGCAAAAAATGTTTTCGTGGGAATCTGTTGCGGGATACGTTTTGGGAACTATTCAGCGAAATATGTCAATTGCAGACGGTGTCGTTATTGGAATGAAACTGGTTCAGACAGTGAAAAACTTCTTTTCTAAAAAGAAGTAAATTGACTGAATTTGAATTCTAACATCCAAAATCAAATTTCATAAACAGTCAGATCTTCGCCTAAAACTGTATTTTCAAAAACAGCTTTTGCTTCTTCCAATATGCCATTCTGATTGATGTAACGTGCTGAATAATGGCCGATTATCAGATTCTTTACATTTGCCTTTCTGGCAATTTCAGCTGCCTGACGAGCAGTAGAATGTTCGGTTTGGTTCGACCGATTCATTTCTTCCTCCATGAAAGTAGCTTCGTGATACAGACAATCCACTCCTTCAATAATCGGGATAATTTTCTCAGAATAAGCTGTGTCTGAGCAATATGCAAACCTTTTGGGTTTCCCTGCCGGTGTTGTAAGTTGTTTGTTAGGAATTACATCACCTTCTTCGGTTATAAAATCTTCACCCTGTTTGATTTTCGGAATTCGCCAGGTCGGGATTTTATAAAAATCAATCATTTCGCGAATAATATGGTTATCACGTGGTTTTTCTTCGAACAAAAATCCACAACACGGAACTCTGTGTTTCAGCGGAATAGTGAAAACCTGAATTGTCCGGTCTTCGAAAATTAATTCGTGTTTACGTGGATTAATATAGTGAAAAATAACGTCGAATGGCAAATCCTGAGAGAAATACATCAGTTGTGGTTTCAAAATTTTCTCCAAATCGGCTTGAGCATGAATATGAAGATCGGCAGTCCTGTTAAGCATACCAAATGATGATATCAAACCAATCAGCCCAAAACAATGATCGCCATGAAGATGTGATATAAAAATATGACCAAGGCGAGTTATTTTCATTCCCATTTGGCGCATTCTGATTTGAGTTCCTTCGCCGCAATCAATCATAAATTGCTTATCTCGGATTTCAAGAATCTGTGAACTCGGGAAATTCTTCTTTGTTGGAAGTGCTGATCCACAGCCTAATATGGTGAGAGTCGCTTTCAGAATAGTTAAGTGGTTAATTTGTTGACTGGTTGATTCGGCTTTTGGTATTAGTGAGAAAGTAATTCACGTTTCAATAGTCCATATATTGCTAAATCAACAAATCCATAGGAGTGAAGTTCACCGTCCCGTTCAATTCCTTCCAATGTAAACCCAAGCCGTTCAGGTATAGTGCGACTTTTCAGATTTTTAGTAGCGGCTTTAATTTGAATCCGGTTAATTTCTTTTGTATTAAATATGTAATCAATCAGTGTTTTGCAAGAATAAGTAATAATGCCTTTACCCTGAAATCTTTCTGATATCCAATATCCTATCTCCGTTTTTTTATTGTCCTGGTCAGTATCTTTAAGTCCTATTAATCCGGCAAATTGCTTTTGATAAGTTATGGCAAAAGTCAGATTCACTTTATCTGAATTCAGGTAATTCTCAATGAATTGATTTGTAAATGAAATATCTTTGGTCAGTTCCACAAATGGCAGCCATTTTCCCAGATATTCTCGTTCTGCGTCTATCGTATTGAAAATGGGCCTTAAATGTTCAAAACCAATTTCCTTCAAACGGATATTTTCGTTTACAATTAAAACGATTGGTTTCATCTCTGGTTCTAAATTCTTGTTTTCTTTTTTAGTTCAAAGTCACGTCCTAGGTATTTTTCGCGTACTACCGGATTGTCGGCCAATTCTTTCGACGTTCCCTGAAACAAAATTTTACCTTCGAAAAGCAGATAAGCGCGGTCGGTAATTGTGAGTGTTTCGTCAACGTTATGATCGGTTATCAGAATGCCAATATTTTTGTCTTTTAGTTTCCACACTATGTCCTGAATGTCCTGAACCGCTATTGGGTCAACTCCGGCAAAAGGCTCATCGAGCATTATAAAGCGTGGTTCAATAGCCAGACAACGAGCAATTTCTGTACGTCGACGCTCACCGCCTGAAAGTCGGTCTCCGATATTTTTCCGAACATGTTCCAGATTAAATTCAGCTATCAGAATTTCAAGTTTTTCCTTTTGTTCTGCTTTACTGAATTTGGTCATTTCCAACACTGATTTGATGTTGTCTTCTACCGTCATTTTTCGAAAAACTGAGGCTTCTTGAGCCAGATAGCCAATACCATTCTGAGCACGACGGTAGACAGGATATTTGGTTATTTCAATATCGTTTAGAAAAATTTTTCCGGAATTAGGAACTACCAAACCTGTAGTCATATAAAAAGTGGTTGTTTTTCCTGCACCATTTGGACCTAATAAACCAACAATTTCACCTTGTTTTACATAAATAGAAACATCGTTTACTACTGTTCGTTTGCCGTATTTCTTGAATAAATGGTCAGTGCGGAGCACCATGTTGTCGTTTGTCATAACTTTTGAAATAGATAGAATCACAAAAGTACGATTTATTAAACTATTGGCAAAAATATGACTCTCAATTTCTATTTTATTGGTTTTTTCGAATATCAATTGAAATTTGTAATATAATTGTAATATAATACCCCGAACAGAATCATTAACTTTGATGTTTAAATTATAAGCCATTCTATATTATTCTGATGAAATTGCTTTGTTTTTCGTTCAAAATTTATTTTCATTAATAATTGTTATTTTTACTCTCGCCACCGATAACTATTAATTGAATAATGCTATTTTGAATGAATATATATTATTTATAATTATCAATGAATTTCAGTCTGATTATCAATTACAATAGTTCGTTATAAATTAAAACAAATACCTGATAATCAATAAAATAAGTGTGAAAACATTTGGGTAATTCAT
>CAIKVR010000295.1 GCA_903830915.1 uncultured Bacteroidales bacterium | reverse complement strand
GTCGTGGTACACACCCATTACCGATACGAAAAATGAGAAAAATGCTCAGGGTCAGTATGTTTTCACGGGCGACAATACGCATCCAACCATTTTCGGACATAATTTTTACACTAAAATCATTGCCCGTTCGATGGCTAAAATGGAGAATGTGAAGAGCACATTCATTCACACAATTCCGGCTTCTATTGTTGCCAATAATTTTGAAAATGCGCATATGGTTGCCATTTCCAAGGCTCAAAACAATGGTATGACCTGGGTGGATAAGAAGGGAATTTACGACTTTATGGATTCGTTTGTAGGTTCGGCTACCTACGTTTGCTCCGAAAACCCAAACAGCAGTTATAGTTTTACGTTTACCGGAAATAAAATCGGACTGGCGCTGCTTATCGGTCCCTCGGTTGGCAAGTATGTGATTGAAATAGATAAGGTTACTTATCCGCAAACGGCGTTCGATTATTACTGTTCTTATTACCGTCAGCAGTTCAAAACCATCGATTTGCCGCAGGGAACGCATAGCTTTAAGGCATATCCATCGACCGATACTATGACCATTGCTCAAAAAACAACCGCCCGTACCGCAACCGACATTGCCGCCAATCCGGCAAAATATTGCTACAATAATCTGATTTTCAGTCATATTATGATTGTTGGAACGGTAGATGCTTCTACGGCTGTGAATACAGTTTCGGATAATTCATCGGATTTTGTTTGTTATTCAAAGGATGGACATATTATTCTGGAAGATAAAAATCAAACGAATGAAACTGAAATAATAAATATTTATGATGTGAACGGACGGATTATTTGCAGAAATAAGTTTGCAAATCAGCAGTTTAAATCAGACAAACTGCCCGTAGGATTTTATATTATCCAACTGTCAGGAAAAACATATACCAAAACCTTTAAAAACATAGTCAATTAACCAATCATGAAAAAATCAATCTTATTAATCCTGACTGTTTTTTATTCGGTCATAACTTATGCCGATGTAAAACTCAATGCGCTTTTTAGTGATAATGCTGTTTTTCAGCGTAATGCAGAGGTTCCCGTGTGGGGCTGGGCTGATGAGGGCGAAAAAGTGACCGTAGAATTTGTCGGGCAGAAAGTAAGTACTATTGCCAAAAATGGTAAATGGATGCTGAAACTGAAACCCATGAAGGAAAACAGTCAGCCGCAGGAAATGACTGTAAAAGGAAAAAATACGCTGAAAATCAAAAACATACTGATTGGCGAAGTGTGGATTTGCAGTGGTCAGAGCAATATGGAATGGGCATTGTCAAGAACTACGGGTGGTGAAGAAGCGGTGGCCAACAGCACCAACGACCAGTTACGCTTGTTTGTGGTACCTCATAATGTGCAAATGAAACCGGTGGACAATGTGAATGCCAAATGGGTACTCTCGGAACCCAAAACCACCAAAATGAATTCGGCCGTTGGGTATTATTTCCTGAGCAAACTGCAAAAGGAATTGAATGTGCCGGTAGGAATGCTTGAAGTGGCATTCGGTGGAACTGTGATCGAATCATGGATTAGTCAGGATGTGCTTAACGCTATGCCGGTAAAAGATAAATACATGGATCTGGCAACGATGAAAGCCGAATACGAAGCCAACGAACTCAAACTGAAACCCATAAAAGATGCCTGGCTGAAAGCGGTGGATTCCTGCAAAACCAATAATCTGCCAGCACCTCTGCGTCCAACGGTTTTACCCAGTGAATTTAAGGGAACAACCACCATTTACAACGGCGAAATTTGTCCGATTGTGCCTTATGCCGTAAAAGGAATCGCCTGGTATCAGGGTGAATCCAATGCGTATGTGAAAAGGGCGGATACTTACGCTGCATTGCTTCCGGCTATGATCAAACTCTGGCGTTCCGACTGGAACCGACCCGATTTGCCGTTTATTATTTTTCAGATTACGCCAAACCGCAAACCGCAAACCGACCCGAACGAAAAAAGTGGAATTGCCGTGCTGCAGGAAGCTCAGTTAAAAACCTGTCAAACTATTCCTTATACTGCCCTGGTAACAACTATGGATGTGGCCGAAAGCGATGTGCATTACAAAAATAAACAACCGGTTGGTGAACGCGCCTTCAAAGCTGCAATGAGTCTGGCTTACGGAAAAAATATTGAATACTGCGGACCGATTTACAAATCGATGAAGGTGGATGGAAACAAAATCAGCATCGATTTCAGCCATGCTGCTTCCGGAATAATGCAAAAAGGTGATAGACTGAAGGGTTTTGTCGTTTCAGGAACAGATAAAAAGTTTAGTTTTGCAGAAGCACGGATTGTAGGAAATACGGTGATTATTTCTTCAGCGAATGTACCTCAGCCTGTTGCGGTTCGTTACGGCTGGGCTGATTTCCCGTCTGTCAATCTGTTTAATAAAGAAGGAATTCCGGCATCTCCTTTCAGGTCTGATGATTGGGATGTTTCAAAATAAATTTCAAATGTGTTAATATACCGTCTAATGAAAAAATTTATCCTCAGTATTTTTCTCTCCTTTGTTTTAGTTGCTTCAGCGACAAACTATTATGTGTCATCATCCAGTGGAAGTGATGTAAATTCCGGAAAATCAATCTTACTTCCGTGGAAAACTATTTCTAAAGTTAACTCATCGATGGGTAACTTTGTATCGAAAGATAGTGTGTTTTTTAAATGTGGTGATACGTTTACTGATCAGCTGAATATCTCAAAATCAGGAACATCGACTTCGCCTATCGTTTTTTCGAGTTATGGTACAGGTTCAAAACCACTCCTGAATACGGCCATAACACTTACGGGTTGGACGGTTACTTCTAATCCTAAAATTTGGGTGGCAAATTATACCGGAGCACTTTCCGATATCCGGTTTGTTACTATCAATGATAAAATTCAGCAAATAGGTCGTTACCCCGATGTGACTGCTTCTAACGATGGGTTTTTGTATAATGATGCGTGTTGGGGTTTTAATAAGTTCAGAGATGCTACATTGAATGTAAGTACGCAGGACTGGACAGGAGCCACAGCAGTAATGTACACAAAACCTTACCGAATCGAAGGAGTAAAAATTCTGAAACATCAATTAGACACTATTACCACAAATCCAACTACAGCAGCCATTCATGTTGGCTACGGGTATATAATTCAAAATCATTTGGCAACACTCACAACTCAAGGTGAATGGTATTTCGATAAGGCAGCCAAAAAATTATATTTGTATAGTACCTACAATCCATCTACCGTAAAAGTACAGGCAAGTTCAACAAAATACGGAATATTGTTTAGTTCAGGAGTTACCGGCGTCAGTATTAAAAAAATAGCCTTTCAGCACGCAGACAGTATAACAGTTTCAATAACATCAGGCAGTTATATTTGCATAGATAACTGCACTCTCTCTAATACATTATACGGTATCTGGGCATCTGGCAGTAGTAATATCAGCGTAACAAACAGCAGTTTCACGGACATTTACAATATCTCGATTGGCTCAACCTATTCGAGTTTATACATTACTGCCAATAATAATACTATCAAACGCAATTTTCTGAATCCGGGCATGAGCGATATAACCAATAATGCCTACAAAGCTGCTATATCGCTGTATTGTACCGGTGCAGTTATTTCCTACAACGATATCGACAGTTGTGGTTACATCGGCATTTATTATAACGGATATGGAAATACGATTTCGCATAATAAAATCGGCAATTTCAATATGCGGATGTTTGATGGCGGAGGTATTTACAGTTTCGGAACCTGGTCCTGGGTTCCTACACTGAACACCAACAAGTATGGCAACAACCTAATTGAAAATAATTATATCCACGATGGCATAGGCTATCTGTTAGGAACAAACGAAGGTGATTCTTACAACCGCCGTCCGGGGATTTACAACGATCAACTTACAGAATATAATACTGTCCGCAAAAATGTGCTTTATAACACGCACGGTATTTTGCTTGCTTCCAATCACCATCATACCGTAACCGACAATACGATTTATAACAGCGATGCCTTTAATTCGGCACATCCCGATAAACTTACCATTTCGATGGAGGCAACTTCAGCTTATCAAACCATAACCCGAAACACCTTTTACAATTCGACCTTTAAAATTGTATTCAACCCTTATAACGGCTTTAGTGTGGGCAGGACTAAAGACACTATTCCACCTATGACTAATCAGGGACATCGAGTAACAAAGAACATATTTTATTCATACAGAAATACCCGACAACCTGCTATGAATTTTACCTACGGATTTAAGAATTACAAACAATTGTTTGGAGTTTGCGATAGTAACTACTACTGGCAACCTTTTGCACTAGACACGATGGTGGCTGCCGTTGCTGACAGTGGTTATACCAAAACCCGCCGACTGGTTTATGGGTTGAATCAATGGAAAAAAAGCTTTGAACCGAATTCTGTTTTTAAGTACGGAGATTATCCTGCCACTTTCTCTTCGCCTCAGACCAATCTTTTTGCATCCAATTCCACATTCAATTCCGGCATTTCAGGTTGGTATTATGATTACGAGAACGTGACCAGTCCCGGAAGCTGGGTAAGTTCAGGTGGTTTGGATGGCGGATGTGCGTTGCTTGATTTGACTACTGCCAATTCTTCGCCTGTATTTTTGTCTAGCGTGCGCTTTTACCGGATGATTGGCACAGTAAATGAAGGAGATGTGTATTTGCTCAACTTCTCTGCCATTTCAAATTCAAATACTGCCAAACTGTGTATAAATTATACAGGTACAACCGGCACAAGCCCTAAAACCTACACAACCAGCACTACAAGGAAAGAATATTCCATTCCGATTACTTTCAATGATAATGGTGGAGGTTCAGGACAATACCTGTATTTTACCCTGCACGATAAAGGAACGAAGGTTTGGCTCGACAATATAACCATTCAGAAAGTGACTGTCAATCAGACTACTCCGGCAACAGTCATGCGTTTTGATGTAAATCCAACCGAAAACCCCATGCAGATAAATCTCGGAACGTCAACCTTCAAAGATGTGTATGGAAATTCATATTCAGGAACTTATTCACTTGAACCTTACGGGTCAAAAATTTTACAGAGTTACTCATTGACTACCATAAATCAAAATGCGGACAAAACCTCTAATGAAAGTTTGAGGGTTTATCCTTCGCCTAATACTAATTCAGAACCGTTGAAACTGAATATTTATTGTCCTGATTCAGAAAAATGTAGTATTCGGATTTTATCTATTAACGGAGAATTAATGTGTAGCAGAAATATACAGATGAATGAAGGTACAAATGAAATAAATCTTCCCTCACTCAAAAAAGGTGTTTATTTGTTGGAAAGTATCTCCGAAAACGGTAAAAGTATGGTAACTAAATTTATTCAGTAAAATATAAGCCTTTAACACATAACTACTTATGAGGAAAATTATTCTAATCTTACTTGTCATTCAAATTTTCAGGGTTAATGCGCGCGATACAGATATCGGCTGGGGTCCAACCATAACCACTGATAAAAATATTTATGTAGCCACAACAGGAAGCGATTCTAATTCAGGTACTTTAGGTTCTCCATTTCTAACATTAACTAAAGCAAAAACCTATGCAAACTCTATTAAAGCCAGCAGTACAAGTGGTGTAACTATCTGGTTTCGTGGAGGAACTTATTCTATACCTACAACAGTTTCATTTACAAGTTCTGATGCCGGAACAGCAACTAAACCCATTATTTATCGTGCGTTCACTAATGAAAATGTGATTTTTACGGGAGCAAAGCCTGTAAAACCATCGAAATGGGTTGCTTACTCGGGTTCAACATCGCGTTTAAATCCGGCAGTATCTGCCAGTCAGATTCAGGAATGTACACTTACCAATCTCGGTATGTCAGTAACAGGAATCATGCCCAATATGATTAATGATGTCAATAATGCATATTATCAGTACACTAATCTACCGGGAGTTTACTGGAATGGTTCTCGTCAGAAACTTTCACGTTTCCCCAATGATTATCCCAATTATATGGAAGTAAAAACGGTCGTAACCGGAGGAGATGCTAGTTCAGCAGGAGTTTTTCAATATAAAGCAGCTACATCTGAACTTTACGATGCCAACATGAATAAGGTTTCCGGTCGGGAAGCTGCCTGGGCAGCAGCACTTTCTCACGGAGTTTATCTGAAAGGTTATTGGCGATGTAACTGGCAAATTACCACATTAAAAGTAACTGCCATTGACCAAACTGCTAAAACCTTTACTTTAAGTCCCGGGGTAACACTCGGAAATAAGTATAAATTACCTACCGGTGATGGTCATGAGCCATATTACGTGGTTAATCTGCTCGAAGAAATTGATCAACCCGGCGAATGGTGTATTGATGTGCTTGATGGAAAAATGTATATCTATGCGCCAACAACTATAACAACAGCCAATCTTTCAATTTCTGACAATAAAAGTCCAATGTTTAGTATGAATTCTGCCAACTATATTCAGTTTATCGGAATTGAGGTTATAGATAATCTTGGAAATGCTTTTAATTTTACAAACTGCAACAATGTGCAAATAAATGGTTGCATGATTCACGACATTGAGTATGATGCAGTGGTGATAACCGGTGGGACAAATTGTGGTGTATTGAGTTCGAATTTGTATGATTTAGGGGCAACGGGTGTATTAGTCGGTACGGCAGGTTCAGCTACTTCTCCAAGTAATCATTTCATTTCAAATTGTCATATTTATAACTTTGGTTACCAGAATAATATTTATGCGGCCTCCATAAATCTGGCCTATAAAAATATAGCGCTTTTCGGTGCTAAAGCCGATCATAATCTGATTCATGATTGCCCTCATGCAGGTGTGTTACATGGTGGATCGAACAACCTGTTTGAATACAACGATGTTTTTCATACGTCAAAATGTTCCGACGATATGGGAGCATTTTATTGTTTTACCGACTCGAATGCCAATGGTGGGAATACACTTCGTTATAACCTGATGCATAATTCCTTGCAGGGTGATGGAGTTTATTTTGATCACTTTGGACTGAATGATAAAGTATATTCTAATGTGGCATATCAGCTAAATCGGGGTTATATTTTTCGCGTTCACTGGAATCAGGACGTAGATAATAATATTGCTTATAAATGCAAAAGCGGATTTCTACTGGCTATGGGTTTTCCGGGAGCAAATGCTACCAATAATGTAGCTTTAGGAAATGCCACTCAATATACACTTTCAAATGGAACGTTGGATGCCTCGAATAAAAAATATAATACAATGAACCTCAAATTTGCAGACGAATCAAATTTCGATTTCAGTTTATTGCCCACTTCGCAGATTTTAAAAGATATACCTACTTTTGTGAATTTTCCAGCTTCGAGTGTAGGGCTTTACATTGATTTGTATCGCATATCAAAATCTTTACCGGCGAATTACAAAGTAAATCCAACACTTTCAGGAGTTTATGGGTCGTAATATTACCACTAAAGCTGCCCCTCAACTCCCTAAAGGGGGAGTAAGAAATATTAGTATTGATAGTTATAAATTGAATGAAATGAAAAATATAAAAAAGGAGATTAAAAACAAAACTAACTTCAACTCCCCCTTAAGGGGGTTGGGGGGCATTTTTATTTTATTGCTTTTGTCCATCTCTTCCTTTGCTCAAACTCCACAAACCATTACTTTTCCCGATATTCCGGTGAAAGGCTATGGTGATACTTCATATACCTTAAATGCCACTTCCAGTTCGGGTTTGGCGGTAATGTATGTAAGTTCAAACACAACCGTAGCAACAGTAAGTGGTAGCACAGTCACCATTAAAACCACCGGATACTCCGTTATTTCAGCATATCAGGCCGGAAATGCTACTTACGCTCCTGCAACACCTGTTCCTCAATTATTGGTTGTATGTCCGAAAGCAACCCTGACAGTTACGGCAGATAATAAAACGATTACTGCCGGTACAACTACTCCTGCTTTGACTTATTCCATCGCCGGATACAAGAAAAGTGAAACGTCTTCTGTTATAACAGGTACTCCGGTAATTCAATCGCCCGGAACAAATCTTTCCTCGGGTTCATATCCGATAGTAATCAATCAGGGAACAATGACAGCTACAAATTATGAATTTATGCTCGTTGATGGAACTTTAACTGTAAGTCCAGTCACCTATATACCTACAACTAATAATGAAGAATCTGGTATTAAAGTATATCCTAATCCCGCATCTGATTTCATTACAGTGGAAAATACAGGAAATGAAACACTTACAATTTATGATTTGATAGGGATTAGTGTTTTAAAAGTAAAATCAACAACTGATTTTACTAAATTTGATGTTTCCGCACTTCAGGTAGGTAGTTATTATATTGTTTTTCGGAGAAATAATAATTTAGTATGCCATAAGTTTTTGATAAATCGTTAGAATTTCTGTAATTTTGAAAACCTTAATCCAATCAAACTTCCATTCAATGAAATTCTCCAATCGGTTTCTTTTTTTTTTCATATTTGTTTCTTCGCAGTTAATAATTTATAGTCAACAATTAAGCCGTCAATATTATCAGGAACCTGCGTGGAAACCCCGTGCAATTCTACCCTACGAAGATGCTATCAGTGAAAAATTCTGGCCGGAATCGCCCAAGGTGAATAACAACTACAACGACCCCGGTTTTAGCGAAGAGCGTCTTAGTAAAGTTCCAGCACCCGGTGTTCATCCACGCGTTTTGGTGACCCCCGACGATATGGAAAAAATCCGTACCAAAGTTTTGCTGGGTGATAAAGCACCCATAGCATTTCAGTCGATGTGGGCAAGGGTAAGCAAATTGAAAAGTCCGTTTTATGCTCTTGTAACTAAAAACGAAGAATTGGGAAAAGAACTGGCTGCTCAATTGGTCGAAAAAATAAAATCGCTGGATAAAAAGCTTGATTTCATGGACAACCAGCCCGATAGTCATAATTTATGGGCAGTCGAACGATCCATAGTGGCTATGGGAGAACCTGATCCGCCAACCGAAATATGGGATTTACTGGATTACGACTACTTAAGTGGCTGGATGACAGCCGATCAGCGCGAACTGGCCCGGAAAGTTATTGCCCGTATTATTGAGCACCGCATTTCCAATTACCTCTGTTATCCCGACCATTTTATGATCAATAACCATCAGGGATTTGGCATGGAATATATCCGGATGATGCTCCTGATTGAAGGCGAAAAAGGATTTAACAAAGACCTTTTTGAACAATCGTGCCACAAAGCCAATGCCATGCTCGACTGGTTTCTGGACGATGATGGCATGTGTTATGAATCGATTAAAGGCTGGCTGAATGTATCGGCATTTACCGCAGTAGGACTTCGTAAGCGAAATTTGCTGAAACACGACCATTTGCAGGCCAAGATGCGCTTTTTCCGTGCTGCGATTCGTTGGGAAAATGATAAATGGATGATTCGTGACGAAATGCGGGCTTCGGCTTTTCACGTAATCTGGATGATGCATTATTATCATCCAACCGATGAAGCTATTGATTTTCTGTATCAGTCAACCTTCTCCACACACGATTTCCTAACCGATCCGAATGCCAAATGGCCAAATCCGGTGGGAATTTGCACCGAATTGTTGTTGCTTTATGCCGATGCGGGAATCACTGACAAGTCCGGAAAAACGATTGATTGGACAAATCAGAAAAATATAGATAAGCTTAACTTGCCATTGACGTGGAATGATAACCAGCGGGGTTATGTTGATACGCGCAATTCCTGGATAAAAGACGATTTGCATCTCGGTTTTGTCTGCAAACAGGATTTCTTTTACGGTGGACATGAAGGTTCTGAAAATAACCGCCTTACGCTCTGGAAAGACGGTGTAAACTGGATTCAGGATAATAATATGCTGGTTACCAAAGCCACTTTTCTGCAAAATATGCTCACTGTGGATGGTAAAGGTTGTCACTGGCCACCGGTTGCCGGAACCTGGTTGGGTGTGAAGGAATCGCCCGAAGGACTCATTGCCTGCGGTGACGGGAAGGATGGTTTTTCTTATACCAAAAGCATGCAGGTGCATCCGCTTTATTTTCCATCCACTAAAATTCCGTATTATGCGCCCTTTGCCGAAGGAAATTTCGATTTGAGCCGCGACATTCAGGTGGCTTTCAACCCACGAACAGTGAAGTTTAACGACGGTTATGCACACACCGATTACGGTCCATGGAGTGCTGAGACAAGATTGGTTGAAGGTTACAAACTCTGGAATCCGATGCAGCAATGGTATAGGACTGTACATCTGGCCAAAGGTAAAAATCCATACGTTCTGGTGATTGACGATGCCAAAAAAGATGAACAAACGCATAATTTCAACTGGAATATTTCAGTTCCGCAGGATGTGGATTTGGTAGAAGCCATTACTCCAGAAATTCAGTTTCAACTCACTGATCCTTCCGAAAACAGAATGGGTGATTTGATTTTGGGTAAAAACACGATGCAGCGGGATGAAAAAACCGGAAAATACAAACCGCAAAAAGGCGATCCTCTTTGTTTGATTCGGGTGTTGTGGCGCAACACCGATTATGGTTTTCCGGTACCGCGTTTCGAACGCTATCAGGGTTATAGCGAGGTAGTTATTCCGGCTCAGTCTGTTTCTCCTGAATTCAAAGTGATGGTTTATCCCTATAAATTCGGTGAACCTGTTCCGGTTACAACCTGGAATGAAGACCGCACCGAACTGACAGTGAAAATTAAAGACAAAACCGATGTGTATCATTTTGCCAAAACGGATGGTGGAAGAACAGTGATTGAAATGGAAAGGAACGACAAAAAAATATTGTCAAGTGAAGCACGTCCTGACCGACCGGTATTATTGGTTCGTGGTGAGCGATTTGATATCAACGATTTACGCTATACCCGCAACGAAAATATAGTACCGACTTATTTGATAAACGTAACTGAAAATATCCCATTGGAACGCGTCGCAGCACCGGCACAAATCCGGTATACGTTGGATGGAACTGAACCGTCGGAAACTTCCACTTTATACGAAAAAACAATTGTGGTGTACAAAAGTTGTGATTTGAAAGCCATTGTTTATAATCCGCAATGGAAATTCGGACCGTCGAAAAGTGAAGTAATTTCGGCTCATTTAGTGCTGAAAACTCCTGAGAAAGGCCTTGCAGAAGCTCCGTCCAACAGCAAAGCAGGTTTATTGGCACGGGTTTATGAAAAAAACACAAAACTCTACAACGACAAAGGTTTTTTTGAAGCGTCGAAAGTGATGATGCCCGACCTGAATCAGGAAATGGCTATTATGACTACAGTGGTGCAAGGTTTTGAACTTCCGGCTGCCATTTCAAAACAGGCGCTGGAGCAGCAGTGTAAAGGTTTTTACCGCTTTAACGGTTTGTTTTTTGCAAAGGAAAAAGGTGTTTACAAGTTCGATGTCAATTCCTGCGGACCGGTGACAATGGATATTGCCGGCCAATCCGTGATTGAACATACCGGAGTTTTCCACCAGCAACAAGCTCATCGTCAGGGCGAAGTGGTGTTGGACAAAGGCTGGCATTCGTTAGATTTAGTGATTTGTGATCCGTTATTCTGGAATATCAACAGTCTGGAACCTATGATTTTTGAAGTAAAATATTCCGTGAATGGAGGCACTCTTCAGGAAATAAGCACTTCCGACTTTCGGTTTGTCCCTGACGCGAAACTTCAATTAATCCCAAAACCCGAAGTAAAATGGCTTGAACCTATTCAGAATATTCCTGCTCTTGAATCCGGCTTTGTTGCGCAGAGTTTTGACCGGACCGGGAAACGTCGCGATGCTGATTTTTTAGACATTGATGATGCAGAACCCTATAAAATGAGTCTTTCTCAGAACCTCGAGTCGTCTGAAAGCCGGAATGTGGTACGTGAATTTTCGGGGTATTTTCATGCACCGATGACCGGAATCTATCAGTTTCAAACGACCAAACGTATAGGCGAAAGTGCCGGTTTGACAGCAAAGCAAGCCAGTTGTCAGAATCAGATTCGTATTAATAACGAAGTTGTAGTTCAGCACGGCGTTTTTGGGCGGAATCCCGATGGAAAAATTGGTTTGAAAGAAGGATGGTATCCGGTTTCCATACGTTTTGGTTCGAGCGAAACTACTGTAAAAACGGTTCTTCCCGATGGACAAAGCATTGAACTAAACGGACAAACTGTTTTCAGAAAAACCAACCTAAAGCTGAAAACTAACCCACAGGAAGGCTTCTTAGGTCAGGTAACATTTGACAAATGGGATGGAAAAACACCAGAATACCCTATAATTGGAGATTTTCAGATTTGGATAAATCCTTCGGGTAAACTAGTAAATAGTCCGTATGGCAAAGCACTCGAAATGCGACCCAATGATTCGAAACTGGCTGCTGCTGTGGATGTAAATGTATCGCGGGGAAATGCAAAACCCGGTTTTAAACTTTATCATTTGAAAATGCGTGAAAATGCAATTTCCATCGCACTTTGGTTCAAAACCGATGAAAAATCAGGCAAAATTTTCGGGAAAGATGGCTACAATGCATTTGGGAAGGGCTATAAAACCGTTTCGTGCAGTCTTGAAAACGGACAGTTGATGGCATCCCCAAATCGTTTACGGGGTGGAAAAATTGAAGCGGGAAGTTGGCAATTTGTGGTGCTAACGGCAAGCGAAAAGGAAATGAGTTTGTATCTGAACGGTGAGAAAGTGTCTACAGCTGTTGGAACGAAAGAAATATCTACCGATGCACTCGATTTCTTCTTCGGACATAATGCCAGCATTGCAAGATTGCAGGTTTTTGATAGACCCTTGGAAGATTTTGAGGTAAAGAAAATGTATGAAGAAAAATAAAGATACTATGAAGAAATTAAGTTTAATCGTCTTTGCATCTATTTTAAGTTTAAGTTTATTCTCACAAGAACCCGACAAAACGCTTTGGTACAAGCAACCGGCAAGGTTTTTTGAAGAAAGTCTGGTATTGGGAAACGGAACACAGGGAGCTAGTGTTTTTGGTGGCACGAAAGACGAAAAAATCTGTCTGAACGATTTGACTTTATGGTCGGGTGAATCTGTCAACGACTCAATTTACAAAGGAAAATGGCAAAATCTGCCTGCCGTTCGCGAAGCATTGGCTAAGGAAGATTACCGTTCGGCCAATGAGCTGGTGAAAAAACTTCAGGGACGTTTCAGTCAGTCGTACATGGCGCTGGGAACACTCTTTTTGCATTTTGATCATGATTCAGTCGTGACAAATTATTATCGCGAATTGAATCTTGATAATGCTGTTTCGAAGGTTAGTTATTCGGCAAATAAGGTGAATTACACGCGCGAATACTTTGTTTCCAATCCGGATAAAATATTTATTATCAAACTGAAAGCTGATAAAAAGGGAAGTTTGAACTTCAAACTGGGTTTTGGTAGTGTAATGAAATTTGCAGTTGAAGCCAAAACTAATCAGCTGATTGTAAATGGTTATGCACCCTATAATCAAAAGGCATCGATTGGCGGAGTACCTGGTGAAATCTTTTTCGATGCAAACAGGGGCATTCATTTCAGCACGCAAATTAAGATTAAATCAGATGGAAAAGTAGCCGGATCTGATTCCGTTCTTAGCGTGAAATCGGCAACCGAAGCAACTATTTATGTTTCAATTGCCACCAGTTTCAACGGTTTTGATAAAAATCCGGTAACTGAAGGAAAACCCTTTAAAACTCTTGTGGCTAGTCAGTTAGAAAATGCATCTTCGAAAACATTTGAGCAGTTAGAAAAAATGCATATTACTGATTATCAAACTTTTTTTAATCGAGTTCGGTTGAATTTGGGAAAAGATTCAGCAATCAATTTGCCCACCGATGAACGTTTGAAACGCTATGCTGCCGGAAAAAGCGATAAACGACTCGAAGAGCTCTATTTTAATTTCGGAAGATATTTATTAATTAGCTGTTCGCGTACGGCAGGAGTTCCCGCAAATTTACAGGGGCTTTGGAGTTATCAGGTACGTCCGCCTTGGAATTCAAATTACACCATCAATATCAACTTACAGGAGAATTACTGGCCTGCCGAAATCACGAATCTTTCCGATTTGTATTACCCGCTTATTGGCCTGATTGAGAATATTGCTAAAACCGGAACTGAAAATGCACGTAATTTCTACAACTGTGATGGCTGGATGGCAGCTCATAATTCCGATATTTGGGCGATGAGCAATCCGGTCGGCGATGGCAAAGGTAATCCGCAATGGTCGAACTTTACGATGGGTGGCGCCTGGCTCAGCATGCATTTGTGGGAACATTTTACCTTTACTCAGGATACAGTTTTCCTTCGCAAAACAGCTTATCCCTTGCTGAAAGGAGCTGCTCAGTTTTGCTTCAATTTTTTGATTCCGGATAAAAAAGGTAAGTTGATAACTTCTCCTGCCACTTCCCCCGAAAATAAATACCTGACTCCCGATGGCTTTAGTGGTGCTACACTTTATGGTGGAACAGCCGATTTAGCCATTGTCCGTGAATGTTTTATCCGAACCATCAAAGCTGCTAGAGTTTTGAAAATGGATGAAGAATTTGCAAGAACCTTAGAAACAGCATTGGACAATATGCACCCTTATCAGATTGGTACGGCAGGAAATCTACAGGAATGGTATTACGACTGGAAGGACCCGGAACCGAAACATCGCCATCAATCGCATTTGATAGGATTATTTCCCGGACAACATATTTCGGTGGAAAAAACACCTGAACTCGCTGCGGCTTGTAAGAAAACCCTTGAAATAAAAGGTGACGAAACAACTGGTTGGAGCAAAGGCTGGCGCATCAATCTGTGGGCGCGATTGCAAGATGGAAACCATGCCTACAAAATGTATCGCGAACTGCTGAAATACAAAGAACCTGATAAATTGACCATTAATTATGGAGGTGGTGGAGGAACTTATCCGAATTTGCTTGATGCCCATCCACCATTTCAAATTGATGGAAACTTTGGTGGAACGGCTGCAGTGGCTGAAATGCTTTTGCAGTCGGACGATGAAGGAATTCATTTGTTGCCTGCTTTGCCCGATGCATGGAAAGAGGGTTCGGTAAAAGGATTGAAAGCGCGTGGAGGTTTTACTGTAAATATTAGTTGGCAGAATGGCAAAGTAACTGATTATCAGATTATGTCTGACAAACCGAAAAAAGTAATTCTTTTTATAAATGGAGAGAAAAAACAAATTGATTCAAAATGCTTAAAAAAATAATAATCAGCAGTTTTCTTTTATTTTCAGCTTTAATGGCATTTTCTCAAATCCTGAGTTTTACTTCATTTCCCAATGATGAATTAGCTGCCGGCGACCCACGACTGAACGAGCAACCTATTCGCAAAGCCGGAGTAGAAGAAGTATTGAACGGAACACTCAAATGGAACAATCCTTACAGGGAAGTTCTGAAATATAATACCGAAGGTTTTGATTTCAACCGTTTGGGAAAAACTCCTGCTAAAGGCATTCATCCACGTATTTTCACTTCACCTGCTGAGTTTGCGGAGGCAAAAAAGCGTCTCGAAACCACACAACTTGGAAAGCAAATAACCGAAGTCGCCAATCGTTCCATTAAAGAAATGCGTGAAGGAAAAGGGAAGTTCGGAAAAGTGTACGCGCAATTACTTCAGGGAGAAATAAATACCGAAAATACCAAAAAATATTCCACTGATTTCGTCAATCTGCTCACTGTTCAGGCTTATCTGGCGCAGCTTTTTGGCGATAAAGCCCTGTTTGACGAAAGTGCCCGGGTGGCCGCTAATTTTATCCGCAGTTATGACAACTATCTTGATGGACTGGAAACGGTTCCGGGTGAAGAAAATGAAATCAAACAAGCTCTTTTCTGGTTTGGCTATTTGCCCCGGCTTTATGATTTTGCTGCTGCAGGCATGAAAAACGAGGACAGAGATGTGTATCGGAATATGGTTGCCAAAAATCTGAAAGCTAACTATCTGCACGGTATGGATCTGCCTCCGCACTGGCAACGTTGGAATCACATGGCCATGTCGCTCAGTTTTCCACTCACTTTATTTTCGGTGGAAAATGAAATTCCGCTGGATAAACGACTATTGGATCGCTCCCGCGAAATGGCTGAGAATTATTTCAGTTACCAGTTTTCGCCTGAGGGGATGAGTACCGAAGGCATGAATTATACCATTGGTCAGACGGAATCCTACAATGGTTTTCTGGCAGCGATGGTGCGCCGTGGCGATAAAAATTTCTTTGCCCATCCGCATTTCCGCAAATTTGTCGATTGGGCAGTTTATTCCATGTCGGTTCAACCTGATGGTCTGTGGTTTACTTCCGGCGATACCGGTACCCGCACCCAGTTGCCCTGGACGATAATGCTGGTATATAAATACTTCTTCCCTCGGGATGCAAAAGTTGATTATTTATATGCCAACACGCTTCCCAAAAGCATTAAAACTGTTCCGAATATCATTGCATACATTTACGCCACGGATCCTGATAAAACCAAAGAAGCATATAACGGAATTCCACCGGTAGAACTGCCGCTGACTTACAGTGTGCCATCACGTGGCGCATTTATTGCTCGCAACGGTTGGGGAAAACAGGCGGTTAAGTTAGGACTGGAAGGTCGTCAGGATACTTACTTTATCTCACACGATCATAGCGACCGGGGTTCATTCACACTTTCGGGAGGTGGTCGAGAATGGGTGGTGGATGGTTTCCGCAGCACACAAACTCAGTATCATTCGGCCATTACCATCGACGGACGTGGTCAGGGTTATTTTGCCACTCCCGCTACGTGGCTTGACTATGCTGATAATCAGAATGCAACTTTCGGATTGATTGATTACAAATATTGTTTCGACTGGATGTGGGTGAAGAGTCCGGTGGCTGATATTATGCTCGGAAAAGAAGTTTCGCCACGTTGGAAAACAGGTGTTTATGCCGAAACGGCCAACAATCTGATGCGATATTATCCCGGCGAAAAACCGGAACGTGATCCGCTTCGGAAAGTGGCTGAAATGTACAGCGGCAATCTGCAAACCAATCCGCTTTACTGGGGCGAAGACAGCTGGCCTATGCGCCTGAAAAACTTTCCGGTGGAATATGCCTTTCGCACAGCCGGATTGGTAAAAGGAAAACACAGCTATGTGCTGATTGTCGATGATTTGAAAAAAGACAACCAGGAGCGACTGTACGAATGGAATTTGCCGATGCCAATGGACGTGGAACTGGTTAGCATTAAACAACTGGCAGAAGTGGAGATGCAGACTTCGTCTTTGAATCTGGGCTTTAATAAAATCTCCGGACTCCGGAAAGCAGGTGATTATGACCTGATTCTGGGTGATAAACGGATGAAACGTGATAACCGCGCTGTTGATAATACCGGTGGTGGCGAATGGAATACAGGTCGGTATGTACCTTCCAAAGGCGATCCGCAATTGTTGGTCAGAGTACTGGATAAAACCCTTGCTCCACGTCCAAACCTTGAACCCAACCCGAGACTGGAAGTGCTCGAAAATATCAAAACGGAAGATATGCACCAGTTTTACCTCCGCACCATGGGACCGGTTAAACGGTTGGTTATTCCTTCACGCGGAAATGCGGCCAACTTCAAAGTCTTGCTTTTTCCCTACCTGCAGGGCGAAGAACAACCCCTAACCGAATGGAACACCGACCGCACGAAACTCACCATCAGCTGGAGCGACCAAAAGGATGAATTTAGTTTTAAAACCGGAACCGACAAACGCACACATGTGAAAATGGTAAGGGATGCTAAAGTAGTTTTTGATTTTTAGAGAAGAAATCATTATGGATTAAAATGAGGAAGCAGAAAAGCTTATAGTAGGCGCAAATATTAAATTTCATATCATAAAAGGCATTTAATAGTATAGAACTATAAACTAATCGAGCTGAATTTCAATCAAATACGTAAAAATTATTAGTTGAACACACTTATTTTCTGTCAGGAAATATGGTCTTCAATAACATGTAAATTAGTTGGTTACAAACACAAAAAATGCAATAAGTTTCAATTTTATTGACCGATGTAACATTTCTACCAATAAATGAAATTATTTTTCTATTGTATTTTTCAATTTCACCATACATTTGCATTATAAAATCAAACAGAATCAATTAATATTTAAAATCAAAGTAAATTATGAAAAAATTCGTACTTTCAAAAAGAGTGGTGAGTGCAGTTGTGCTATCATTTTTATTTATTAGCATGTTGTCTGCTAGAGACTGGTTTGTAAAATCTGGTGCATCTACTTCAAGTGCCGGTGATAGTTGGGAAAACGCTTGTAATGTATCAGTAATTACAGGGACAAATCCTTCGGGGATTGCAGATGGTGATGTGGTATACCTCGCTGCTGGAACGTATTTAAGTTCGGCATCTAAGACTATTGCCAAGTACATTTCTATTTATGGTGGTTATGCTGCCAGCTCTACAGGTACTGATTTAACTTTGCGTAACTTAGTTGCTGATTCAACCATATTTGCTCCTTCAGTGGGTGGCACATCACGCTGCCTTTCAATAAACGCAACAGTTGCACCAACTGTTGCAGGTCAAAAAATTGTGTTGGATGGACTAAATTTTAAGGGTTTTACCATGACGACAGCTAATTCTGGTGTAGCAATCACACTAACATCAGCACAAAGTGATGTTGACTTCAAAAATTTGAATTTTATCAACAATGTTTCGCTAAATGCAGTTGGAGGCGCATTTGTAATGGCAAGTTTTGTCTATAATGGCATCATTACATTTGACGGTTGTACTTTTACAGGCAATCAGGCAAACTTCACAACTGGCAACGGATACGGTGGGGCAATGTATTTTAATAATGGCGCAACAGCAAAGACTATAAACATTAAGAATTCGACATTCAAAAACAACACGGCTTATGGTCGTGGGGGTGCTGGTTACTTTACTGCTAATATGACTGTTAACATTAGTGATTGTGTGTTTGATTCAAATTACTGTACCAATGCAGCAGATAATGTAACCAGTGGCGGTTGTTTTTATATTACTAGCGGAACGTATAGTAGTACATTCAATGTGACCCGTTCAATATTTGTCAATAATAGTTGTACGGCCAAAGGGTCTGTATTTTGGTTTAATACAATTCCTACCAACTATCTCAATTTGACAAATTGTAGTTTGATTGGAAATTATGCCAAAAGATTAACTGTTGCACGTGCAGCTATTGATGCCGATCAATATGCTACAACTCCTGCCACTACAAATAATCTAACCGTAACATTAAACGGATGTGTTCTGTCTAATTACAACTATTCTGGAGGTGCAAAAGCCAGTAATAAAGCTGATGTAATGAGTATTACATCAACTGCTGCAAGTACTTCTTCAACATTTACAAATTCGATTTTGAATGGAGTCTATTTTACATCAAGTAATACATTTGATGCCGTTTCTCCTTCTATTTTATATGCCACTACGGGTTATTTAAAAGATTCAACAATCGCACTCGCTTTATCAGGTGATTTAAAAATTACAGATAAAATTGTTTTAAACAAAACATTTAAGGCTACAGAAAATGTTGGGACATATACTCACACCCAGATATTTGATGTAAAACGAAACACAGGAAAAGCTATGACTTTGAACGCTACCATCCGTAGCGGATATATGATTACGGTGGATGGTGTTGATTATAAAGGTGCCGGATTACATAGCATTAATATTCCAGCTTCAGTTAGCGATCCTGTAATTACTTATGCTGTTGATTTAACTACCGGAACTAATCTGGCTAAGGAATCAACGATCAAAATTAATATCCTGAACGATAATGTAACAATCAGCGGTGTTCAGCTTGGAACAAAAGTTGGATTATATAATGCCTCAGGTCAGAGCCTTTTAAATCAGGTAGCAAAATCAGATAACCTAAAGTTGAATAATTTACATTCAGGAGTTTATATTCTCACCATTGGTAATGAAAGATTGAAGTTTGTGAAGTAATTTATGTATTGATTTGATAAGAAAAAGTCCTGCAAGTTATCTGACTGCAGGGCTTTTTTACTTTTATAAGTTGAAACAAAAATCATAAAAATTGAAACAATAATCGGGTAGTTTCATATAAAATTGACCTATTTTTGGAACTTACTATTTAATCACAAAACAGAATGAAAAAGAGTTTTTTTAGTTTTACATTATTTGTTTTTATTTTCTCTGGTTTAACTGCTCAAACCTGGGAAGCCGACCTAAGCAAAATCGGTCAGTCGCAGACCGGAGGATTTGATTATCAGTGGAAAAATTTCACGTCGTCCGAAGTGGGAACCCGTATCTGGACTTTTGACTATACCGGAGTTCGTACCATTAAACATGCACCTGCGGTTGGGGTACATCCCCGCATTTTTTTCAATCCCGAAGATACTTCCGATATCCGCATCCGTCTCAATACCACCATAAATGGCAAAGAACTGAACCGCAAACGTCATGCTTTTACCACGCTGTTAAATCTGGGTTATACCGGCGGAACCTTCAGCAACAACGCTTCCTATGCCAAAAACAGTTTGGGTCAGACTTATGTTTCCAATCCCGGTTATTGGGATATGAAACCCATATACGATACTTTTGCTGCCGGTGATACAACAGGTTATACCTTGGTAAAACTGAAAAACGGTGGTGCAACCGGAGCTTTCTCGAATATGCTTTCGATGGAAGCCTTTGAATGTTTGATTTACAAAAACAATTACGACCCCGATACCAAAATGACTTATTTGGCACGAGCAAAAAAATTAGCCAAAGCTATGACGGCTTATGCTTTTGCGGCATCGTGCTATGGATTGAGTGCCGTGAATTATACCAAAATCGGCGGAATGGCTTTCCCAATTGCTTATGACCTGAATTATTGGGCTATGACCAACGGGCAGCGCGATACCATTCGTAAAGCCATTGCAGTGATAGTTCCGGTTGATCCTCGGTATGGAAACACGGTGGAACCGTATGCTACCCTGAGCAACTGGACTGCCCTAAACAGTTTTGAAATTATTCCCAATCTGGCAATCGAAGGGGAAACCGGATACAAACCAACTCTCACACACGAGTGGGCAAAAGTGTTTTATAAATTTGTATCTTACGGATTTTACAACAGCGGTTGTGGCTGGGAAGGACTCGGGAAAAACTACATGAATACCGGTTATCAGATTGCTATGGCCAAACGCGGTTACAGCATGTTGGGACATCCACATTTGCGGGCTTTTGGAAACAATTATTTGCCGACACTAAGTCAGCCTTTCGGTTATTCGTTTACAGGAGATGATGCTTTGGGCGGAAGCGGAACAAATGTGCAGCTTGGAAAATATAAATTTTCAGTCATCGATGCTGTGGGGCTCAAATGGGCTTATCCGAATGATGATGGTGTGGATTTTATGTGGCGAAATTATGTAGGAAATACGGTTAACAATCAAGAAGTGGCTGATTATGCGGGTGGTGTAATGGATCCTTGTACAACCAGTTATCACGACTATTTTGCAGTGCTTCAGGCTTATGTCAGCGATTGGGCAGCGGTCGATTTCAGCATCAAAGCACAAGCTGCCTTAAAAAACCTAGATTTTTTCGAGACCGACCGCGGACAAGTCATTTTGCGCAGCGACTGGAATAAAAATGCCCTACAGACTATATTCAATGTGCGTCAGAATCTGGGTGGACATACCAATGCCGACCGTAACAGCTTCACGCTGAGTTCGCACGGACGAATATGGGTTCCTCTGCGTTCAGCACCGGGAAGTGCCTATTATGATGTATCGGAAGCTCACAGCTGTTTGTTTGTCGACGATTCGGCCATGATAATTACCAATCTGGAAGGAAACAAACTTCGTCAACCTGCAAAACTGCTCAGCTGGTCGGGCAGTGATAAATTTTCGCAAGCCACCGGCGATGCCACCTATGCTTATTCGTGGGAATGGAGCTGGAGTGCACTTGCAGCCGGAAAAGATAATTCGTTGCTGGGGAAAGTAGATGCAGGAAAAAAAGCATGGACGAAAGTAAGCGAAAATCTGAATACATTCCGTGTAAATCAGTCATCCGAAAATTTTTACTCCATACCTTTTTATGAATTTGCTGCCTGGAATTCACCGGCCGGTTACCGCGAAACCATCATTAAACGACCTTACAACACGATGGAAAAAGTGTACCGAACGATGGCTATGATACGTGGCAATCATCCGGCCCTGCTCGTAGTGGATGATGCCAAAAAAGATACAAAAACACATACCTACAAATGGACGATGCAACTGGCCACCGATGTGCTGATTGAATCGACAACCGACAAGGGCAACGGCATGTACGATGTGGTGCTAAAGGAAAGTTCCGGAAACCGGAAATTGCTGGTCAGGATGCTGAATCAGAGCGATTATGTTTCAGGAACTGTTCCGGCAAAAATTGACACCACGTGGTACACAACCGGCGATGGTAAAAGTTATAAAAATTACCGACTGGTATGTGAATCGAAAAGCGTTTCGCCTGATTTTAAAGTGCTTTTGTTTCCACATCTTGCAGGGGAATCGCTGCCTTCAACAAGCTGGAATGCCGATAAAACCAATCTGAATGTAAACTGGACCGATCAGACAGCTAACTTGGCTTTCATTGTGACCAATGGTCGTACCAATGTAAGTATGATGCCAACCTACGTCACAGCACTAAATATAGAAAACTCAGATTTGATTATTTTACCCAATCCGGCATCGAAAACAATTATTTTGAAGGATGTTGCTGATTCGACGATTACAATTTCCGATTTATCCGGCAGGGAAAAAATGAAATTTCTTTGTAAAAACAACGATATTGATATCAATGTTTCCACCCTGCCATCAGCCTATTACATTTTAAAAATCACGAAGGGTGTATCAGAAAGACAGGCTAAATTACTGATAAAGAATTAGAAAGCTAATTATGAAGAAATTCTGTACTTCCCGCATGGTTTTTCGGATATTGCTGTTATGTTTCATCACTTTCTGCATTGAACTGACTGCCGAAACGGTTTTGATGCCTTCTGAGAGAATTCAGAAAAGCATATCTCCGGATTCTCTTCTGCGTGGTCCGAAAATGTGTGAAGTCATAATAAAAACCATTAATAATGAAGAAGTCAAAATCTTTTACATACAACCTGCCGACTTTAAACCCGGTGAAAAACGAACAGCTGTGGTGTGGATTCACGGAGGTGGATGGACGGGTGGAACTACCGAAAGTTTTTTTCTGCATGCCCGATATTTCGCAGCCCGTGGTGCGGTAGGTTTTTGCATTCAATACCGCCTTGTGAAAGCATACGGTACTACTGTTTCCGATTGCCTTGCCGACAGCAAATCAGCCATTCGATATATTCGCGAACATGCAGCTGAATTGGGAGTCGACCCTGATAAAATCATTGTGATGGGAGATTCGGCCGGTGGTCATTTAGCCTCTTGCTTGGGTACAATTGAGGGTTTTGATGACCCCGCTGATAATTTGAAAATCAGCCCCAAACCCAATGCCATGGTGCTTTATAATCCTTTATCCGACTTTACAACAAGTGTTTTTATGAATCGGATTATTGGCGGAGCTACGCTCGATAAAAAACCTGCGCCGGAAAGTCTCATTCCAACCAACGAACAAACTGAGTTGGCGAGAAAGCTTTCTCCAATTTATAATGTACATAAAAACCAGCCTCCTACGCTGGTACTGCATGGAACTGATGATACTGTCATTCTTCCTGAACAATCGGTAAAATTTACTGAAGCCTTGAAAAAAGCAGGCAATTCATGTAAACTGATACTATTACCTAATACGACCCATGCTTTCGTGTGTGCCAACTGGAAAGCGCCCGAAGAAGTGGTGGTCAGTGCCATTCGCGAAGCAGATAAGTTTCTGATTTCACTTGGCTTTCTGAAAGGAGAACCAACACTAGTGGTGTCGAAAACTCCGGCGTGGATTCCTAAAGGAAAGCAAAAGTAAACCTAAGAACTGAAGCCATGAACAAAATCAGCGCCAGAATTCTTGTAATCTGTTTGTTTTTGTCTGTAAATCAGATAGAAGCCCGGAACGGGCATCCGATTGACGTCTCAGCAATCAAAGTTGACAGTTTGCTGTGGGATTTAAAGAAACTAAGCGATGCACCCGCTTTTAGCTGGCTGAACACCAAAAATCCGGTTAGTTCACTGGCTTTTGACGGACTGATTTACAACGGCAGGCCGACCCGTGTTTTTGCCTATTATTCCAATCCGGCACTGCTGAGTTGCATTAAGACTGAAAAACCTAAATATCCGGGAATCATTCTGATTCACGGCGGTGGTGGAAAAGCCTTCAAAGAATGGGTGGAAAAATGGGCTGCAAGTGGTTATGCTGCTCTGGCAGTCGATTTAAGCGCCACGGGTGGTAATGAGGATAAATTTGATGGCAGAGGGCCGGGACAGGATAAAAAAGAGAAGTTTGAGGATATTGCCCTAGGGGATTTACACAATATGTGGAGCTACCATGCTGTGGCCGATGTGATTCTGGCTCATTCACTGTTGTTGAGCTTGCCTGAGGTGGATGCTGATAAAACGGTGATTACCGGAATCAGTTGGGGTGGATATCTCACTTGCATCGCAGCTTCGCTCGATAACAGGTTTAAAGCTGCTGCTCCAGTCTATGGCTGCGGTTTTTACAGCGACTGTGTGTTTCGGAGCGATCTGGCTAAAATGAGTCCGGCTGATAACCTGAAATGGTTGAAGAACTTTGATCCATCAGCATATTTAGCTTCTGCTCAACCTAAATTTCTGTTTATCAACGGAAACAAAGACGCCTGGTTCTACGTAAATGCTTATCATAAAACCTGCTCTCTGATAAAACCGGAACAAAGAACGGTTACTATCTTTCCCGATATGAAACACAGTCATCCAGATGGTTGGGCACCCGAAGAGATTAAATGCTTTTTCGAAAGTGTGCTGAACGATGGCTATCCGCTTGTAAAAACCCGTGAGGTTCAACGCACTGATTCGCTTATGATTCTGCCATTTCAGACCGATATCACTGTTTCGTCGGCTTCATTTTATTATTCAAACGACCTGACAAGTCCGAATACGAAACGTGAATGGAAAGAACTGAAAGCAAGGGTTGATAACAAATGCAAAACCATCGTATGCAAAAAACCGGATTTCAAAATCGGATTTTTCAGCCTGAAAGATGTACGCAATCTGAGCGTTTCTGGTGGATTTATTTTTAATTGATGAAAAATATGCATTCCAAAACATTCATAGCTATCGTTTGTATCTTTCAACTGTTTGTTTATCAAACAATTGCTGCTGAAAAAACAATCAGAACAAACACTTCAGCGAATAATACAACGAAGGAGCAGAAGTCGGCAACCGAAGGTAAAACCCTATCAAAATTCTTACCCGATCAGCCCTGGCTCGATAACAACGGGGTGCATCTGAATGCCCATGGTGCCGGAGTTTTGTATCACAACGGAACGTATTATTTGTATGGCGAACACAAACTTGCCGGAGAAACGGTAGGCAAAATTGCCGTTCACTGCTATTCATCCACCGATTTGTATAACTGGAAAGATGAAGGTGCTGCCTTATCGACTTCCGACGATTCAGCCTCTGAAATTTCTGCCGGCTGTATCATTGAGCGACCCAAAGTGATTTACAACCAAAAGACTCAAAAGTTTGTGATGTGGTTTCATCTGGAGTTGAAAAATCAGCTCCGAAAATCCGGTCGAAGCGGAGTTGCAGTTTCCGACCAACCGACAGGGCCTTTCACATACCTTCATTCCGAACATCCGGATGCCGGGCATTGGCCGCTTAACGTAACCGACGAACAAAAAGCAAGTCTGCCGGAAGCGCAAAAGCTGATTGGCACTTCGTTTATCGGGAGTCCGCATCCCGACAGGGCAAAACTTCCTTTTATGGTGCGTGATTTTGCCGGTGGACAAATGGCAAAAGATATGACCCTGTTTGTGGATGACGACGGGAAAGCTTATCATATTTTTTCATCCGAGGAAAATGCCACTTTGCACATCTCTGAACTGAGCGACGATTATTTGTCGCACACCGGAAAGTGGACCCGCGTTTTTGAATACTTGTGGCACGAAGCACCTGCTGTATGTAAGTACAAAGGTCGTTACTGGATGCTTACATCCAATTGCACGGGTTGGAACCCCAACGCCTCACGTTCAGCAGTGGCTGAGTCTATCTGGGGACCGTGGAAAGATTTGGGAAATCCCTGCACTGGCGCAACACCACGCAATCATCTCGGACCGGAACTTACTTTTGGCGCTCAGAGCACTTTCATACTTCCGGTTCAAGGACAGCCCGGGGCTTTTATTGCCCTTTTTGATACCTGGCGACCGGAGAATCTCATTGCCAGCGGCTATGTTTGGTTGCCCATCAGGTTTGAAAAAGACCGTTTCAGCATTTCGTGGCTCAATGCCTGGGATTTGTCGGTTTTTAATGCGAAAAAATAAATTGAATGAAATTTATCACACTGATTCAATGAAAAATCTTAAAAAAATATCGGTTCTTCCGGTTCTAATGCTGTGCATTTCAAGCACTGTTTTTGCTGCAGGTGAAAAGGATGTAAATCAGAAACTATCCTCACAGCCCATGTTTATCGGGTCCGATTATTATCCGAATTTGTCTGCAAAAACAGAAATTGAACAGGATGCCCGACTGATGAAGCAGGCCGGATTTAATGTGGCGCGGATGGGTGATCTGGTTTGGGATTTAATGGAACCGCAGGAGGGAAGGTATGATTTTTCGTGGCTGCATTCGGCTGTGGATATATTAAGCAAAGCCGGTGTTCAAAGTTTTCTGGCCACACCTACGGCTGCCATCCCCAAATGGATGTACGACAAACATCCTGATATTATGCAGCTTACTGCTTCTGGCGAGCGAAAACCTTACGGCAAACGCCGTCATGCCTGTCTGAATAATCCCGTTTACCGTGATTACTGCCTCAAAATAGCTACCGCCATGGCCAATGAGTTTAAAGGAAACAGCAATGTTGTTGCCTATCAGATAGATAACGAGTTGATGGCCGAAGAACCGTATTGCTACTGTTCTTTTTGTCAGAAAAAGTTCTCGCAATGGCTGGCCGGTAAATACAAAACCGTTGAGAACCTGAACAAAGCATGGAATCTTGCTTTCTGGAGTCAGAATGTGCGTTCATTTGATGAAGTATACCTGCCCCGGAAAGGTGATAATCCTTCATGTTTTCAGAATTTCATGGAATTTAATTCCGATTGCGCCATCGATTTTTATAACTTACAACGAAATGCCATTAAAACTGTTGACCCCGCAGTAAAGGTATCTCACAATATCTGTTCGAGCGGTTTTTTGTACCTTTTGGATTTGTACAAAATGGCAAAAAGCTGCGATTTTATGTCAGTCGACAATTATCCTTACGGCTGGACACTCGAAAATGAGTACGGCAACAAAGGACCGTTTACTTTTTCGCCTCACATGGTTTCGCTGGCACTTTCGCAACTTCGCGGAGCTAAGCAAACACCATTCTGGGTGACTGAAGCACAAATCGGACGCACTGCTGGCAACCAACGCAAAATCGTGGAACCGGGAATGGTACGGTTGTGGTCGATACAGGAAATGGCGCAGGGAGCCATGGGAATCAATTTCTTTCCGTTCAAAACCTTTCCGGCCGGACACGAACATGTAATGGTGGGTGTGCTGGATGAAGATAACGTTCCGCGACGACGTTTTCTGGAGGCACAACAGGTGGCTACCGAGGCACAACAGATTAAAAAACTCACCGGCGAAACCATGCCTGTAGCTAAAGCAGCAGTAATTCGCAATTTTAAGTGCGACTGGGCTTTTGAAGATGGACGTTTTGCTCAGGACTTCAGGTATATGCGGCACATTTTCGGCTATTACCGGGCGCTGCGAAATGCTTCGGTAACTACCGATATTATTTCTCCGGATGAAAATTTTGAAAAATACAAACTGATTGTGGTTCCGTCGCTGGTACTGCTGAACGAGGATTTCTGCGAACGACTCAAAACAGCTACCCGAAATGGTTGTACGCTTGTAATCAGCTGCATGACCGGTTTACGAAACGAAGATGTAAAATCCTTCGGACGAATCCTGAACCGTTCTGTAGAAGAACTGGCCGGAATTGAAATGGAAGAGCAACACGCCCTGATTGGACTGGAAAGCACCGCGTTAAAATTTGAAAAAGACAGCACAAACTACAGCTGCAGTTTATGGCACGATGTGTTTTCCCTGAAATCAGCCATTCCGGTAGCCCGTTATGATAGCCGTTTCATGAAAGGTCGCTGTGTTATTTCTAAAAATAGTTTTGGAAAAGGCACTGTGTGGTACGTAGGATCGGTGGTTGAAGATAAAGTGGTTTCCATTTTGCTTCGGGATGTTCTGAAATCTGCAGGAATTGAACCTATGGCAGTTTCAGACAATGAATTAATGGAACTTACCGAAGTAGCCGGTGCCTCCGGAAAGTATTTGTATGCACTCAATTTCTCGAATAAAACTCAAACCATCCGATTGAATAAAGCAGTGACCGATGTGCTTACAAACGAGAAATTTTCTATATCCACATCAGTTAAACCAATGGGCTACAGGCTGTTGAAAATTGAATAACGGTAACTGACTTGTTTAAACAGATAGCAAATACAATAATTTCAGTTAGCAAATTAACCGGAATGTAACAAATCTTCTGTTTTTAGATACATTCCACAGATTGTTGTGCCGGATATAAAGCTATTTTTGTTGCTCAAATCTATGTAGTATGAAAAAATCAGTTATCCCTTTCCAAAGAATCGCCATCAACATTTGCCTGTTTCTCATCACTCAAAGTACTCAATCACAAAATTTGTCCATACCACAACAGGACAAAGGCTTGCCCTATACCCGTTCAGCCCGGGCACATGCCATGGAAGCTTTGAAAAATTACACCGCCATTTTTGCCGGAAGTAAATATGGGTATGTCAACGGATTTAAAGTCCGTCTGGATGACAAAGATATCTTGCGGGGTGATGCCGTACTGCAAAACGGAGCAATCTATGTTCCTGAAAGTTTTGCCTGTATGCTTGTTGCCAACAAGTTCAATCCCAAACCAATTCCTGCTGGTCTTGAAATTCTTGAACCGCGTTGGGTGTATGATTTCAGCCGAACAAAAACGGATGTTCCGGCAACTGTTCCATCGATTTTAATCAACGGCACGAAATATATTGATGCTGCCGTATTTGCTAAAAGTTTAGGAAAACAGCTGCTGCAAACCAAACGGGGACTGTTGTTAATCAGCAATAATCCAATTGTTTACAACGACAACGATCAGGTGCTTTCTGATTGTATTGTTGCTGCATTTGATACGCCCGAGAAACTGATGGAACCGGATATGACCATGAAATACATCCCAACCTTAAAAGAGCAGGGAAAATGGACGGAACATGCCCGTGTATCACCCGAAAAACTCAAAGAACTGGAGGAAGGTCCCGAAACCGTATGGCCTGAGACAGCCCGCAGTGCGTATGATTTTAGTGGATTTAATTTCAAATTACTGGGTTCAAAAGTGCCTGCACCGGGTATTTATCCACGTTTGTTGTTTAGTCCCGAAGATATTCCGATGCTGAAACAACACATTCAGGAAAACAGATCGGCACAGAAATCGATGATTGAAATCGAAGTCTTGTTCAAAAAAACATGGTGGGAACCCACAACCAGCGATGGTCAGATTTTCAAACTCCTTGAAGAAGGTCGGGTAGATGAAATACGCAGTCTGCAGGATTTCAAAAACGAAGGACCGGCAGCCTATCACGTCGCTAAACTCACCAAAGACCACAAACCGGGCATCCATAATTCGCATATCACCTATGTGACCAACTGCCTGACAACCATGGCATTGTATGCTTTGCTGACTGATAACGAACAACTCGGTAAACGCGTTGCTAATGCATTGGTTACCTTTTACAAAGTGATAGAGCCGAAAATAGACAACTACATCCAAACTACTGATTCAGAATTTGGTATCAGCACCGATGGCGCAAACAATGCTTCGACACAATGGCGTGGCATGGTTGGGGTACTGCCGCACATGGATTTGGCATTTTCGCTCGATTTTGCAGGGAAATACATGACGGCGGAACAAAAGAAATTTATGCAGAACTTTATTGCCAAAGCCACCTATGGCCGCCGAACGAATGCCGGTGACGGACCACGTCGTGCCTGGCGCGATATCAACCACATGACCTGGCATCTGACCCAACACATTGCCATGGCTACCATCGAAGGATTGGATGGTTTTGACCCGGAAGCGTATGCATCGGGTTGCGAACTGACAAGAGACTTCTTAGAATGGGGCATCGACAAAAACGGACAGATGTTTGAAAGCAACGGCAAAAGCGGTGGTGGTTGGCAATTTGAGTTTCTGGCCATGCTGGTGCAGGCGCGTCGCGGAGATAACCTGTTCGGACATCCGCATTTGCGCAAAATGCTGACCGCGCAAACCTATACGACCTCTCCCAACGGAAAAGAAACACTGAGCAGCGGTACCTGGGGTGGTACACCTTTATCATTGCAGTTGGTGACCGAACTCAAAGCATTTTTCCCGAATGACCGAAACGCCGATTTCCTTATTTCCAATGTTTTTGAATCTTATTATCCCTATCACAAACAATTGGGAAAAGATCCTGCCAAATTCGATTTGCCGGCTTATCGTGCTTTTTTGGAGAAAAAAATATCAGGTGTACGACTTCCCGGACCAACCTATCCCGGTTTTGGTATTGGATTTCCTTACGTTGCCGACTGGAAACCAACCACCAAAGCCGATTTGAATTTAGCCCTCAACTGGAATACCGAAGTACATGGAATCATGTCCGCTTCGAGCGACAATTCGGATAAGGCTTCCTGGCTCTGTTTGCATGTTCGCCCCAATCATTACATCGGCTCCGGTCATCACCACGCCGATGTGGGGATGTTTTATTTCTCGGGGAATGGCGTGAACTGGATTACTGAATCCATGCCTAAAACATACTCCGGACGTTACCACAGCGAAGTGATTATCGACGGCAAAGCAGAACCCGAAACACCTGCCGCCAAAGGCATTTATATCGGAGCGTCGATGAACGAAAACGGTGCTTTGGGCTCGGTCGATCAAACGTATAGTTACAGCTATCAATGGTGCACCCAGGTGCAAAAATGGGGAACCGGTTTCAGTAAAATCGATAGCACGGTAGCCAAAAACGGTTGGGAACTCGAAACCGATTCTGCTACATTTAGCATTTTCAAGGGAACAACCCATTACAAAATGCGTCCCTGGTGGCCAACATACAATTATTCCAACTTTATCCCCACGCTGCGGGCGTTGTGGAATCCGGTAGAATATGCTTTTCGTTCAACCGGTATGATTCTTGGAAAACATTCGTACGGATTGATTGTAGATGATTTGAAAAAAGACGACAAACAACATCTTTATCAATGGACAGGTATGCTTGCCAAAGGCGTTTTCAGGGCTAACTACCCGAATACCCCTGCCGGATGTTCCGTGTTGGGATACGATGACAGACAAGTTACACTCAAAAAAGGCGAAACTTATCAAACCATTGAACCTGCAAGTGGTGATCCGCTCTTGCTTGTTTGCTCCCTCGACGTTGCAAATGGAGCCGAAGTGGCCGTCAACACGCTCAAAGATGAAGACGGTAAAGACTACAACCGCCTGACTATTGAAAAGAAAGGTATTCAGTTGAACGATAAAGTGTTGCTGATTCCGTTTTATAATGGCGAAAAATTGCCGGAAATTAAATTTGCCAACGGTAAAGCCATTATCAAATGGACTGACCAAACGGACGAGTTAAATTTTGACGTGAAAAATAACCGGACTAAAGTGCTGACCAGTCGTAATGGAAAAATGATTTTGGAAAGCAAGTAGTTTAAAGCGTTAATACCATACAAATCTTATAATTTTGAAATCATGAGAAATATTTTAAAATTCCTCAGCCTCTTTATTCTTTGCCTTTGTTTTCAGGTAAAAGCTCAGGAAACCCCCGAATCCAAACGTTCTCCTGTTAATCAGGTATTTCAGTTTATGCAAACCGGAACCTGTACAGTCTGGGCTGACAGTTCCAAAACCAATGCAACGCTTTATCTCTGGATTCCTGAAAATTGTAAAAAACTTCGTGGGTTGCTCATTATGTGTACCAATGTGCCTGAGCACATGCTGGTAGGTCATACAGCTATTCGAAAAGTCTGCGAAGCGAATGATTTGGGAATCATCTGGAGCACACCAACCTTTATGAATTTTCGCAAATCCACCAAAGAGGGAAAAACACTGAATATGGCGCTGGAATATAAAACTACCGTTGATTTCCTTCAACAAATACTCACCAAACTGGCTGAAACTTCGGGTTATGCTGAAGTGGCTACTGTTCCTTGGTTGCCGATGGGTGAATCTGGTCATTTGTTAATGGTGGATGCGTTAATGGAATATTGTCCTGAACGCTGTATTGCCGGGATTTTTATAAAAAATAATCATTTGCCACCAAGAAACAGGGAAGTACCAACTTTAGTGGCTTTTGGAACAGCTCAGGAATGGGGACAGGATAAAGTGGATATCCGTACACGTTGGAATGATGTAAATACTGCTTATGAGGCGATTCTTACTCAACGCAAACAAAATCCGAACTGGCCATTGAGCTATATTATTGACGGGTCGAGCGGCCATTTTGATTGCTCGGAGAAATTAGCCAACTATTTTGCAAACTACATTGATTTAGTAGCAAAATCGCGACTTTCTGAAGATGGAAGTCCGAAGCTTAAACCTGTTAAGCTGGAAAAGGGATTTTTAGCCGATATGCCTTTGCCCGGTCATGAGAATCATCCTGTTGTAGTCTGTTCTGGTACAAAAACTGATTCAGAGGCTTTACCCTGGTTTTTCGATAAACCAAGCGCACAAAATGCACAATCCTTTGCGGCTATAAATTGGAAGGCAGCTACACAAATTCCCGCCTTTCTGAACGACAGTGGAAAAATTGCACCGTTTATCTTCAATGGCATATCCAAACTCATTCCAACCGATATGGGTGAAGATGGTATTACATTCAGCGTGAAACCTATATTATTAGAGAAAATTCCGGCAAATTTCACAGTGGGAGCTGGAGATCAACTTGCAAAAACCATTGGAAAACCCTCGCTTGAGTGGGTTTGCGGACAATTCAAGCCCATAGGAAATAACCATTTCAGAATAGCATTGGACAGAAGTTGGCCGGCTACAGCCAATTATTTGGGAGTAAGAATAGCAGGAAGTGATAGTTTAAGAGCCGTATTCCAACCTTGTGGATTAACCCTGCCTAAAAACACCTCAGGTAAAACTCAAAAAATCACCTTTGAGAAAATATCTGATGTGATAGTTGGCACTAAATCAATTACTCTGAATGCCACTTCTGATTCAGGTTTACCGGTAGAGTTTTATGTGGTGGCTGGTCCTGCAATTATTGAAAACAAAAAACTTATCTTTACAAAGATTCCACCAAAATCAAAGCTCCCGATACAAGTAACTGTTGCTGCTTGGCAATGGGGACGATTGACCGAACCAAGAATTAGAATGGCAGAAATAGTAAAGCTAACTTTTTTTATTGTTCAAAAGAAATAAAAACACATACATTAAACATAAAAAACTGAATAATATAGGTTTAAAACTAACAAAAAAACGCGATGAAACAAAATTCCCAGCTTTTGATACTATTTTTACGACATTTAACCCGTTGAATCTCTATTTTTGTGTCAGGATTTTGTATCACAATATTATAATTTTTTACAAACCTTAAATTAACACTATAAAATGTACAACTTATTTCAAAGACAAAAGTGGATTATGCTTTTGATGCTTCTTTGTTTCGGACTTGAGCTCCATGCACAGAAAAAACAAATTGTCGGAACTGTAACCGATAAAACCAATGAACCTTTGGCAGGTGTTACGGTTAAGGTCAAAGGGACTAAAGATGCCACCATCACCGACTTTAAAGGAACATATTCTATAAAGTCCAGTTCCAATGCAACCCTTATTTTTAGTTTTTTAGGGATGGAAACACTTGAAGTTCCCATTGAAAATCGTATTGTAGTTAATGTAAGCCTCGAGGACAAAGCACTTCAGCTCAACGAAGCAGTTGCTATCGGATACGGTTCAGTGCGCCGTAAGGATCTTACAGGTTCTGTGGGCAAGGTGAATATGGTTGAAATAAACTCAATTCCAACTTCTACAATCGATCAGGCCTTGGCGGGTAGAATAGCAGGGGTAAACATAATTGCTGCTGATGCAGCACCCGGAGCACAGGCTCAGGTAACTATACGCGGTGGTTCGCTCTCGCAGGATGCTTCACCTTTATATGTTATTGATGGTTTTCCGATGGAGAACTTTGATTTGGCAACACTCGATTCCAAAAACATCGAAAGTATTGATGTTCTGAAAGATGCATCTTCCATAGCCATTTATGGTTCACGCGGTGCAAATGGGGTTATTATTATCAATACAAAGCAGGGAACCGTTGGAAAAACCAAAGTGGATTACAGTTATAATTTTTCGATGACAGCCAAGCCTGCTATGCCTAAAATGATGGGACCTTATGAGTATGTAAAAATGCAACAGGAAATTGCATCCAAAGAGGGTTCATCTCAATATAATACATTTTACAAGATGTATTTGAATAATGGAAAAGACTCAACTACACTGGATAATTACAGAAATGAAGCCGGGTATAACTGGCCTGATTTGCTGATGGCAGCTTCACCAACTCAGACTCACTCCTTATCAATTAATGGAGGAAATGCCGAAACTAAATATAATTTTAATCTCGGATACGTTGACCAAAAAGGGGTTATTCTAAACACCGGAATGAATCGTTATAACGCCCAATTCAGTCTGGATCAGCGTTTTAATAAATCAGTTAAGCTTCAGTTAAAAGCAACACACAATACCATTATTACCCGAACCAATTCGGTGATGAAATATATGCGTCAGTACCGACCTACATCGGGTCTTGGTGGACAGGATTTGTTATTGGCCGAAGTCGATAGCTCCATGTTAGCAGGAGGAAACCTCGACTACGGTATTGATCCTTCTGTTTTGGTCAATCCACTACAACAGGCAGAAAATGAATACGATGTGCGTACACAGGGAACAACAACCGTAAACGGCAAACTTGAACTCCGTTTTCTAAAAGATTTTGTATTTACTACTGCGGTGGGAGGTACTTTTATCAATACCAATCGTGAGCAGTTTTATAATTCAAAAACGATACAGGGACTTCTATATCAACGAAAATCTAGTAGCGATCCAAGTTCGACATCAACATCTGTGATTAATGTCAACGGAGTTAATGGTACAGTTGATAATCAGGATGTAAGCAACTTCCTTAATGAAAATCTATTAACCTACAGAAAAAAATTCAATAAAGATAATTCGCTGGATGTGATGGTGGGTCTTACTTATCAATATAGTGGCTTTAAAACACAAACAACACGTGTGATTAACATGACGCCTGAGTTTGAATACCTGGGTTTATACAATTTGTCGTCAGGAACTGTTACAACATCGGGATCGGGTACTCAAACAGGCTATAACGGTTCGGCTAATCAGTTGTTATCCTATCTGGGACGTATCAATTACAGCTTGTTCGACCGCTATTTGTTTACTGTGAATTTCCGTGCAGACGGTTCTTCCAAATTCTATAAACCTAATCAGTGGGGATATTTTCCATCCTGTGCATTTGCTTGGAAGCTAATTAATGAACCATTTATGAATTCACTAAAAGATGTAGTTAGTGATGCAAAAGTTCGGTTAAGTACCGGTTCGGTAGGTAATAACCGTGGTGTTAGTGATTTTTCGTATTTATTAGAACTGGGACAGTTGCAGAGTTTCAGATCTTATACTTACGATGGAACAACTCTCAATCATGGATTAACCCAGTATTTCTATCCAAATCCAAACCTGACCTGGGAAAAAACCACCGAATACAATATCGGTACTGATTGGAGTTTATTCAATGACCGAATTACTTTAACTGCCGATTATTACAGCAGAGTCACTTCTGATTTCTTAATGGCCAAAAATATTCCGTACTTTGCAGGCTATTTCAATGGCTCTAATACCCGCTATGAAAATGTGGGAAGTGTGCTGAATCAGGGATTGGAACTTACGATTGGAGCAACTTTAATACAAACCAAGGATTTGAATTGGTCGGTTAATCTGAATAGTAGCTACAACACCAATAAAGTACTTGAAATTGCTCAGGGAAATGATGTGTTGGTTCAGGGAGTAACCAACCCTGATATTACAGCCTTATGGATTGCCAAAAAAGGAGGAAACATTTCCCAGTTCTACGGTTTTATGACTGATGGTTTATATCAGTACGATGATTTTACGGCTAATCCAAACGGAATCTATACACTGAAACCGGGTGTAGTACGTTTCAACACGCTGAAAAATGCCAATTATGGTCCTCAACCGGGCGATCGGAAATACAAAGATTTGAATGGCGATGGAATTATTGATGATAATGACCGTACAACACTGGGTTCACCCCTTCCATTACTTACCGGTGGTATTTCGTCCACAATTAGCTGGAAAGGATTTTCGCTCTCAGCATTTTTCCAGTACAGTTACGGAAATAAAGTATTGAATGCCTATGCACTTTTATTAGGTGAATCGGGCAGATACTGGGTTCGTGGCAATATGAATGAATCGTTTGCAAACCGCTGGACACCTACCAATACCAATACCGATATTCCACGTATTCTGGAATCGACTGGTTTTGGTGATGTGAGCACTTCTACGCCGCGTTTTACAGATAAATATGTTGAAGATGGTTCATTTATTCGTTTCAAAACGCTTTCGCTCAGTTATGTAATTCCTTCTAAAGTTGTATCGAAATTAAAACTATCCAATATTTCGGTGAATGTGTCGGCACAGAATCTTGCTTTATGGACGAAGTATAGCGGACAGGATCCAGAAGTATCTAACTATGAAGGAGTTAATCAGAAGAGAGGTACAGGTTATACCGAAATTACCAATACTACCTCCTATTCCTCGATGACCGCAGGTTTGGACAAAGCAGCTTATCCACGCTCGCTAATTTTAAGTGGTGGTATTAATATAACCTTCTAAAAAACTAAATATTATGCGAATTAAATATTTTAATCTTATACTAATTCCGGTTATACTTTTTAGTATTTCCGCATGTGATTCCGATTTGTCGCTTACAAGTACCAAACCAAATCTTCAGCATCCTTCCGAAGCACTCATGACAGGAATGTTGACTACTGCATACAGTACCCTCACCACTGACCGTAGCACGTTTGGATATGGGATGTGGGGTGGAATAAACGGCTGTGATACAGATGAATCGTTTTATAAAACAACCAATAATACTGATCAAACAAATATAGGTCTGCACAATTGCAGCAGTACTACCACTCCCTTTATTCAGGAATTATGGCGCGCCATGTACGAAATCATAGAATCCTGCAATATCGTGATTGAAATGTCGAAATCTGTACAAATGGACGAAGCCAAAAAAGCCGATTTGGTAGGACAAGCCAAAACCCTGCGTGCTTTTGCTCATTACATGCTTGCCGTACATTACGGTCCGGTGCCTATACGCAACATACCAGTGGATCAGATGACAAACCTGGATTTGCCACGTAATTCGATGAAAGAAGTATGCGGTTTTGCAGTGAAAGAACTTCGTGAAGCAGTTCCGCTCCTGAAAGAAATTACCGAAAGACAGAAAACTACCTATATCACTAAATCAGTGGCCGAAGGACTATCACTCCGTGTGGGATTATTTATGGCCTCACATGAAGCAATAAAAGATTCAACTATGTATGATTCAGTGGCTGTTTGGGGGAAACAACTGATTGACAGAAACATACATTCGCTCAATACTTCGGGCTTTACTTATAAAGGAATTGAGATACCCGGTTATGCTATAGTTTTCTTAAGCAATATGATGAATATGGTGGGTACCGACCAAAATAAAGAAGCAATCTGGGATTGTTCGTTCTTTATGAAATCAAATCTGACAGGTCCTTATCAGGCATGGAACGGAGGATATTTGAATTCTCTGGGTTCAGTTATAGGTGTTGACTGTCTTGACCCAAATTATTCAACAAGTACTATTGGTTATTGTGAGTCTCAATTACGTCCACATGCCACACTTTGGACAAAATACGAGAAAGGCGATCTTCGTCTCGATTGGAATATTGCTCCTTATGCTTATAAAAACTCAAATAACATACGCTATTACTATACTTCATACACTTTGCCAAGTTCTATGGGTGTTCCTTCTACACCGGCCAAATTACGTTTTGTGGTAAAAGGTGACAAATTGGTGGATGAAACAGTAATAGATAATGGAGGAGTTGGATATACCGATGGAACTTTTACTGGTGTAAAAGTAGAGGGTTATAGCAATGCCTGGGTTTCCGGAACAGTAAGTACTTCAACAGGTAGCGGTACTTTGTTTACCATGACAGTTTCTGGTGGAGCAATCACATCTGTAAAAATGACCGGAACATCGGCTTCGGGCTACATGAATGTTTACAGCCGGGGTATAGGCAAATGGCGCAGGGAATTTGAAGTTATCCCATCCTTCATGGCTACAGCCAGAGAAAAATATAATACCTCCTGTAATTTCCCCATTTTGCGTTATGCCGATGTGTTATTAATGACTGCCGAAGCAGCTCTTTTCAAGAAAGGAGCTCAAGGAGCTACAACTGCTAACGGATTGACTTATCTAAATCAGATTCGAGGTCGTGCAGGACTTGGTTCTATCAGTTCGTACGATTTAACCTATATCCAGGATGAACGTTCACGTGAACTTTGTTTCGAAGGCGTTCGACGTATGGATTTGATCCGCTGGGGTTATAATAAATACAAATCAGCTTACGATCAGGCAGTTAATGATACCAAACTGTATGGTTCAGATGGCGCAGGCAACTATAAAAACGATGCAGGTAAGAATTCAGCTGGAAATAACGATTATCGACCTATTTATTCAATGCGAGCCTTGATGGGATATTATGCAAAATACTCCCTACTCCCTATTCCAAATAATGAACTGGGACGTGCTTCAAACACATTCTATCAAAATCCGGGATGGTAAATAAATTTTAGTTTATAGTAAATAGTTTACAATTAAAAGACACTTAGTCCCATTTAGGACTTAAAGCAATAAAATATAGTATGAGAAAGATTTTAAATAATAGTATAATGCTGCTTTCAGTTTTGGCTTATGCAATGAGCAGTTGTACCGACGACCGGGCTTTGGCGGTTGCTCCTGACAATTTTCAAGTGAAAGTTTCGGATTATCAGAAGATGTTGACTGATACTTTTGTGGTAAATGTAAATGACAAAGTAACCTTTAATTTTCCGGATGGATGTCCTGATGAAATTTTGTTCTATTCGGGCGAATCCAAAAAAGAATATAGGTTTGCCAACAGACTGGGACTTTATCGAATTGAAGATGGAACAGTATTCGAATCAAAAGTAATTATCAATACAGTAATAAATACTAACGGTTTTGATCCTTCTGTGGTAAGAAGTTATTCGTTGTACGAAATTTCGGGTATGGGCAATTCTACTACATCTGATTTTCAGGCTGCAACGAAGATACTAGCCAAATCGTTACGTACTAAAAATACCACTTTGGCAACAGTACTTGCCGATACACTTACGATAAATCAGAACACATCACCTGTTAACCTGTTCGTGGGGAATATAAATTGGGGAATTGTATCAAAAAGTGCCGATGCTACGAAAAACCTGCTTTCTGTAACTGGGTTCACGGTAACTAATACTGAAATTCGCAATTATGGCTATTCAAAAAACAATCTGACGGTTGTTAGTAAAGACACAATCAGTTATCCTGTTATAGCAGCTTATGCTGATGCAGGTTGGGCACAGTATACTCCCGATTCTACTATAGCACCTAATAGTACTGCTAATGTATTGAACGCAACGGGTTACTCATGGAACACAGGTGAAATTGGAGTGAGTTATGCTCCTTCAATTACCGGTGGTACAGTAGCTAAAAATAAAAATGGTCTTACTTTGGCAACTGCATATCCTATTTCTATTACCATACCCGCAGATGCTTCAAAAGTTGTCGATGCCGGAACAAGTCCTGCCGAATCCTGGTTGATTTGTAAACCTGTCGATCCCAGTAATTCAGTCCTGAGTCCAACCTTATTCTCCGATGCCCCGGTAGTGGTGAAAAAAGTCGACCAGAGTTCTCTGAAATTCTATCAGATTTCATACACAAAAAGAGGAATCTATAAAGCTACCTTCGTGGGATTGAATGTAGGAACAAACGGTACAGCAAAGGTAGTCCGCGAATTCGTGATACTGGTGAAGAGCAGTACTGATAATTTGTAGAAAAGTAAACGAGGATACAGGTAAACGAGGATACAAGGAGAGTGAAGCAGTAAATAGTCATTTTATCAAATTTCCAGATTAACCAATAACTAAACCTGACTTATATAATTTGTTTGAGAGAAGAAGTGTGAATTTTTGATTGATGAGGACGATTACAGCATATTAATAGTGATATTGATTGTTGTAATCGTTTTTTTTTGTATTTTTAGAGGTTCATTAAAATCAGTTATACGCCATGAGAAAAATCAGTTTATTTTTAGCAGTATTTTTTGTATTTGTGCATGTCACCAATGCTCAAACAGTCAACCTTTCAACTCAATCTGCCATACCGCTTGGTACAGCCAACAATCAACCAACAAACTACATTTCCAAAGTTTGGTTATCCGATAACGGTGATGGAACATACAAAAACCCGGTACTTCATGCCGATTACTCTGACCCCGATGTAATTCGTGTAGGAGATGATTTTTATATGACAGCTTCCAGTTTTAACGAAGTTCCGGCTTTGCCTATTCTTCATTCCAAAGATTTAGTTAATTGGCAAATTGTTGGAAATGTGTTTCAAAACCAACAGCCCTTTGCATGTTATGATTCGGTAATACATGGTGGAGGAGTTTGGGCACCTTCCATGCGTTATCACAAAGGCGAATTTTATATTTATTACCCCGATCCTGATTATGGAATATGGATGGTGAAGGCCATTAATCCTGCCGGACACTGGAGTGAACCCTTATTGGTAAAGAAATCGCTTGGATGGATTGATCCTTGCCCGTTTTGGGACGAAGATGGGAATGCATATCTTATAAATGGTATGGCAGGAAGTCGTTCGGGAATAAAAAGTGTTTTGATTATGAACCGTATGAGCGAAGATGGTACACGCCTGCTCGATAATGGTGTGATTGTGTTTGATGGTCATGAAAATCATCCCACCGTGGAAGGCCCGAAAATGTATAAACGAAACGGCTATTATTACATTCTGGCACCGGCAGGTGGAGTTGGTACGGGATGGCAATTGGTTTTGCGCAGCAAAAATATCTATGGTCCGTACGAAGAGAAAGTAGTGCTGGAAAAAGGAACTTCCATTACCAACGGACCACATCAGGGTGGCTGGGTAGATACTCAAACAGGCGAAAGCTGGTTTATGCATTTTCAGGACAAAGATGCTTATGGTCGCATTCTTCATTTAGAACCTGTAAAATGGGTGAACGACTGGCCTTTGATAGGGGTTGATACCGACGGAAACGGAATTGGTGAACCGGTATTAACTTATAAAAAACCAAATGTGGGTAAAACCTATCTCGTGGAAACACCACAGGAATCGGATGAATTCAACGATACAAAAATCGGACTTCAATGGCAATGGCCTGCCAATCCAAAAAGCAACTGGTGTTTTCCGGCAGGTGCGGCTTACGGATTTCTCCGCTTGTTTAATGTACCTATGCGTGATGGTATACAGAACAGGTGGAATGTGCCTAATTTACTGACACAAAAATTCCCTGCACCCGATTTCAGTGCCGTAACAAAATTCACGTTTACAGCCAAAACGATAGATGAAGAAGCCGGTCTTATTGTAATGGGAATCGATTATAGTAGAATTTCATTAAAAAAAACTGACAAAGGCATGGTGGTATATAAATCCACTTGCATTGATGCTGAAGGAGGCAAGCCTGAAGTAAATAGTGCTGAAGAATATATATTTACCAATACCGTTTATTTCAAAGTAAAAGTTGAAAATATAAATCCAAATTCGCCAGAGTTCAATACCTACAATACTGCTGAGAACAGCAGATGGGGCAATGCCAAATGCACTTTTAGTTATAGTACCGATGGAACCAATTTCAAGCAAATCGGAGATTCATTTGCTGCCAAAAAAGGAAAATGGATTGGTGCAAAAGTTGGTATTTTTGCCGTACGAAAAGGTAAAACCTACGAAAGCGGTTATGCTGATTTTGATTGGTTCAGGATTGAGAAATAACAAAAGACCAATTATACCGAATCTAACTGGAAAATTACAATTTCCTGTTAGAAATGGAACAAAACCAATAGGAATTGGAACTAATATTAACTGTGCAAGTTAGATATGAAAATCGTGATAATCCATCTTCCTATAACTCAATTACTCAAGCAACCATTTCCAAACAGGAATTATTCGGACAGAAAGGTTGTTAACAATAATGTTTTCTTCAAAATCCAAGGTTAATATCAACCCTTCGCTAAATTATAGGTATTTAAAGTTTCTGCCAAGCCTTCGATTTAACGTTTTATAGTAAGTTCATTATCAAATGAATAGCACGCCTTAATAGTCTGTTCTATTTGTAATAAACAGACTATTTACGAATAAATCAAAAATAATTTAATATTTAGAAGTTGATTGACGTAGATTCTGATGTTCTGAAATTATATCACTGAGTTTTTACACAGCCTCTTAAAGTTGCATTCCGACTTTTTACATTTTTACAAATGTGATACATATCACAAAATAATGTATTTACATGCACGTGATTATTATGAATAAATAAATTTTTCTGCAATACATTTGCTGAAAAATTTCCACAATCAAACTCACTTTAATTTAACTTATATGGAAACTTCAAATGAGATTACTCTCGAAATGCTTCAAAAACAAGTAGATGCATTAAGCAAGAAAGTTGGAAAACTTGAAAAAAACCGCAAAGATCAATTATCAATAGCAGTTGTTTCGGGTGATTTGGACAAAGTATTAGCCGCAATGGTTATCTCATTGGCTGCTGCCGCTATGGATACGCAAGTTAAACTCTTCTTCTCTTTTTGGTCTCTTTCTGCCCTTCGCGATCCGAAAAAATATCCAAAAGGGAAAGATTTTATCTCTAAAATGTTTGGAATGATGCTTCCAACAGGAAAAGATAAATTGTCATTGTCGAACATGAACATGGGAGGTATGGGACCGATGATGATAAAAATGCTTATGAAAAAGCAAAATGTAATGTCATTGGGCGAAATGTTCAAACAAGCCGGTGAACTGGGCGTTGAAATTACCATTTGCGAAATGTCGATGGGACTTATGGGCTTCAAAGCCGAAGAAATGATTGATTACCCACATTTGCGCTACGCCGGTGCGGCTACTTTCGTGGCTGATGCAGGGGAAAGTGCAATGCAACTGTTTATTTAAAAGCCCCTCCAAACCTCCCCGAAGGGGAGGATTAAAGACTAATTCTATATTTTTTACAAAATCTATTAATAACACTGCTCTAATCTTTCCCCCTTCGTGGGAATAAGAAGGGGGCTTAATTTCAAAATTATGACAACCGAAGAATTAAAAAACGTAAAATCGAATTTAGTAGTTGATGCCCGTGGAACAGCTTGTCCCGGACCGCTTTTGGCAGCCAAAAAAGCTATTGGCGAAATCGAATCAGGCGAAATAATGGAAATCCTTTCGGCTGACGAAGGAACTAAAAACGATATTCCACGCTGGTGCGAAAAAGTAGGTCACGAATATCTTGGTTTCTACGACGAAGATAGCTTCAGCCGCTTGTTTTTAATCAAAGAATAAAAGCCCCCTAAATCCCCCGAAGGGGGAATAAAAGACTTATTCACCGGAATTGAGACACTAATTTACAGCAATTAATTTTAATTGAGCTAACCTAAAAGTCCCCCTTTGGGGGATTTAGGGGGCTTCTACCACTATGTCAACATCACCTAAAATACTGGTTTTCTCCACCGATAAAATCTCCGATCCGGGGATTGATCAGGCCGGTTTGCGTAAAATACATTACGCTCCTTCCGTTTATGTAATCAGCCTACCCTGCTCCTCCGGTATTAAACCCAAGTGGATTTTGCACGCATTGGAACATGGTTTCGACGGCGTTTTCATTGCAGCCGATGGACACGAATGTTCCTACAGCTCACGTTGTGCCGAGCATACCAATACCATTGTGGAAACCTCACAAGCATTGATGAAAGAAAGAAATATTAATCCCCGTCGTGTGCGCATGGCAGCTCTTTGCTCGGTTTGTGCCGAACCGTTTGCCAGCCATATGGAAAACTACGGGAAAATTTTAGCCAGTTTAGAAGAAGCCCCCTAATCCCCCGAAGGGGGACTTTAATAATAGTATTGATTATCAAAAAAGAGAATCAGAATTTTATGAATAATGAAAAGAAAATAACAAACGATACTAACTCAAGCTTCCCCCCTTCGGGGGGATTGAGGGGGGGCTCTGGTAAAAACTACGACGCACTCGTTATCGGTGGCGGAATCGCCGGTCAGGAAGCGGCTTTGAGCCTTGCAGATATGGGTCATGAAGTGCTTTTGGTGGATAAAGCCTTATCAATTGGCGGTAAAATGATTCAGTTGAGTAAGGTTTTTCCTACGCTCGACTGTGCGGCTTGTATCACTACACCTAAAATGTCGGAAACGGCTCGTCATCCCAACATCACCCTTGCACTTAACAGCGAAATTGATAGTATCAACAAAGATGGTGAAGATTTCAATGTGCAAATTTCAAAAAAAGCACGTTATATTATTGCGGAAGATTGTACCGGATGTGCTGAATGTGAGGCGGTTTGCCCTGAAGTGCGCAGCGATGATTACAATGCTAATTTGGCCGGACGAAAAGTGGCTTACATTCCGTTCAATCTTGCCAATCCGCGTATTGCCACTATCGACCGCATGGATCATTCTGCTCCTTGTATTAACGAATGTCCCGGCGGTGTAAAACCATACGGATATATTACGTTGGCTCGCAACGGTCAGTACGAAGAAGCCATGAAGCTTCACCTCGAAGATATTCCTTTCCCCGGAAGTTTGGGTCGTGCCTGTTACGCTCCTTGCCAAAATGCCTGTACACGTGCAAGTTTGGAAGGTGCGGTGGATATTCGCAAAACGAAACGTTTTTTTGCCGACTGGTATTACGAAAAATACCCCGAAGCTCCCGAAGTGGAAATTAAGAATAAAACCGACAAAAAAATTGCGGTTATCGGTTCCGGTCCTGCCGGAATTACAGCCGCTTATCATTTGGCGTTAAAAGGGCATAGTGTGACTATTTTCGAAGCAGCTCCTGCAGCCGGCGGTATGTTGCGACTAGCTTTACCCGAATACCGTGCTCCCAAAAGTGTGGTGGATCGTGATTTGAAAAATATTACTGTGCTTGGAGTGAAGATTGAATGCAATCAGAAAATTACTGATTTGAAATCTTTGAAAGAACAAGGTTTTGATGCTGTATTTGTTTCGGTTGGAACACACGATGCTGTAAAATCGGGCACGGAAGGTTCAAACCTGAACGGAATTGTTGACTGTCTTCATTTCCTTCGCGAATCGAATATCGGTAAAAAAGAAGACCTGAAAGGCAAACGCGTGATGGTAATTGGTGGTGGTAACACGGCCATTGATGCTGCACGTACTTCATTGCGTTTGGGTGCTTCGAAAGTTACAGTTATTTACCGTCGTAGTCGCGAAGAGATGCCTTGTTTTGCTCCTGAAATTCACGAAGCGGAAGAAGAAGGCGTTGAAATAATGATTCTACGCAATCCGGTAAAATATATTGGCGAAAATGGACATATCAAACAAGTGCAGCTTGTAAAAATGCAGTTGGGCGAAAAAGATGCCAGCGGTCGCCGTAGTCCGGAAGCTGTAAAAGGTTCCGAGTACATCGAAAATGTAGATTATGTAATTGAAGCCATTGGTTTGAAACCATCTACTTCGCCTTTTGCAGGACAAATTGATTTGAATAAAAACGGAACCATTGTAGCTGATAAAAAAACACTGCAAACTTCGGTAGAATCTATTTTTGCAGGAGGCGACACCGTTACAGGTGCTACC
>CAIKVR010000294.1 GCA_903830915.1 uncultured Bacteroidales bacterium | reverse complement strand
GTACGTTTGAGGTATTGGGTAAACAGGTCCATGTAATTGAACCAGGTATTGTGACGGTTGAATTCGTTGCTAAACCAGGCATTAACTCCCGGCTCACGTTCATCGGGCTGTTGAATATACAAGTGCAACAATGTATTATTAATCCCTTCGGTAAAGAATCTATCACCACGTTGTTTCATACTGGCAGGATGGCGCGAATAGGCTTTGCCGCCACAAGTGAATGATTCTGCCGAAACCTTCGTTTTACCGTAAATGTGTGCACAAGAGGATGCGGCGCGGTTTTCGATATTTCCCAAATCGCCTTCACTCCAAAATTCACCTGCAACTTCATCTGATTGACCTCCATATTGCAAAAACTCTCCGGGGAAGCCCCAGTGGCCATAACATTCCAACCAGGTGGTCAACCCATTTTTGTGGCTCACTTCACGCAATCCTGCCACATAATCATACGAAACCTTATCGGCAATCAGGCGACGCAAATCCCAAAGAAAACGGTCTGAACGGTCCCGACTTCCTACCACATTTCCTTTCATCACAGGGAAAAATGGAACTGGACTATAACCATATTTCGCTGTAAACTCTTCCACCAGACCATCTGTCCAGTTTTGTCCACCGGTTTCGTAACTATCCTCTACCACCACTTTCCATGTTTTGCGGTCGGCCGCCGGTATTCGACGAAGTATTTCACCCAGAAAGGCATCGAAATGCCCTGCAATATGTTTCTTACTCATTTTATCCGTTTCCAATCCTGTAGCTTCGGGCGATGCAGGTGCGTTGGTAACACCGGTTGTGGTCATACCTGTTTGCATGATAATCCAATTTCCTTTAGGTACCGACCAGTTCAACGTACAATCTGCCGAAAGATTTTTGGTAATATCCACTACACTTTTAGGGTCAATAACCAGGTCTTTTGAAACTTCAGGTTGAGCTGCCCACATATAATCTTTAAAATATGGAAGTGGAGTCTGAAACATTTTAGCCAATGTTTTTTCTGGATAGCGTTCAAGCTTAGGAGCTTCTGACAAATCAATTTCTGCTAATGCCCCAACCATAGATATATCGGTGATAAGCAGTTGATAGGTAGTAGATTGTGTTTCAGGCACTGAAATTACGATGGGAGCATTGGGCTCAAAGCCTACATTTAATGCAAAATTGCTACGGTTAATTTCAAATTTCTTGATGGAGCGAAAACTCTCTCCTTCTTTCACAAACAGTTCGCCCATTGCTTTAATTACATCCCTGATAGGTGCTTCCCCTTTTGGTCTAAACTTTTTATTAGCCGCTTGAATGATAATACTTCGAACAGTTGCCTTTGTTTCTGTTTCAAAAGTAATTGTTATAGGTTTGTTGTTTGCCAGTTTAACAATGGAAGCCGTATCACCATCTACCAACTTTTCGAGTCCATCTATCATAGGTACCGAACTCACTTTGGGTTTTAATGAACGATAGCTTTTTTCAAAACTTCCTGGAGCTTTATATGCTATGACACTAACCCGTTGAAAGTGTGCGTTAGGAGCAAGCAGTTTGCTGCTGAATTTTTGTGGCCCGGTTACTTTCAGTTCGGATGAATTTAAAAATCGCATCGATTGTTCCTTTTTCACCCACGGACCACCGGATTGACTCCAGCCCGGACTGTTGAAAATTCCTATTTCAATATTCAGTTCTCCAGCTGTTTTTAAGGTGGTGTGAAGGATATCCCACCATTGGTCTGAAAACATCTTCACTTTGCCATAAGGTGTCTCTTGACAGGCAATATTACCAATAAATGCACGGTTTATCCCTACTCGCTTCATGGCCTGAAGGTCCTTAACTACCCCTTCTTTTGAAATATTGTCTGATATCCAATACCAATAAACGCTGGTCTGAATGGAATCCGGAATGGTTCTGAACCCCGACTCTATCTGGGTAAAGGTGGTTTTACTTTTTGTTGCTGAATGAACAAAGCCGAGGGTTGTGAATACTGTAAATGCAATAAAAACGAATTTCTTCATAATAATATTTATTAATGCTGCTATTAGTTTTATCCTGAATGTCTATTGAAATAATGTTTGACAATTGTCTATCTTTCAACTGTTTTACAATTTTACTTCATACTTGCAAATACAAACATGTTTATAGATTTGTCCTGATTTCAATGTCTTATTTACCAACCCGAATTCTGAAAGTTTAACTTTAATAGTTGTGACAACTTGATTTGATCAGCTGCTGGAATTGGCCATAACATGTACTTGGAAGCTGTTACGGAACGACGGCTGATAACCACCCGATTGTAAGTATAAGTACCTGTTCCTGTAATACTCATACCTGTAACCAAACCTTCAACTTTCGATTGGATTTTCCATCGCCGAACATCAAAATAGCGGTGCTCTTCGAAAGCCAGTTCAACCCGGCGCTCGTTTTGTAAGCGTTGTTTAAATTCGGTTGTAGAAATGCTGTAGGACAATGCTGGTAAACCGGCACGTACTCGCGTTTTATTCAATGCATCAACAGCAGCAACAGTCACACCGTTTGCAAAATAGTCAGCTTCTGCATAGTTCAGGTACATTTCAGCCAAACGGAAATAACGCCAATATCCATCTGAATTGGCAGTTTTTGTAGAGGTATAATTGGCAAACTTTCTTAAATAGTAACCTGTACGTGTATAACGGCGATCTGTAGTGGATATTCCCTGCGATCCACCAACATAAATATTTACCGGTTGCGTATTGTTGGATAAATTGAAATTTGATCCATTGCAAAAAATAGTGGACAACAAACGCGGGTCGCGATTCAAATACGGTTTTGTTTTATCATATTGCGTGTTGAGAGCATTATAATTCGGCACCAAATGGTCTGCGTCCGAGTATGGGTTGACAGGGTCTAGAACAGGCATACCATTCAATGTTTCGTAAGCATCTACCAATTCTTGCGATGGGCATGTGCCGGCTTTCTGAACATCGGTTGACATCGGAGGTCCATTTTGTTGCCATACATTTGCAAGCTGAGTTCTTTGTGCATAGATTGTTTCTTTATCATAGGTCGGATTATCGACCATTTCCGGTTTCAGTAAAAATAAGCGTTGATAATCGCTGTATGCTTTAATGGAGGGATTTGCATCTTTTGGATTGTAAAGTGAATAGTTCCTTTTTGCCAAACTGTCTAGTGTAGCTTTTGTAATTGCTGCAGCTTCTTTCCAAACTACATTATCATTCGTGGCATTCCATTGTGGACTTGCGGCAAATAATATAGCCTCTGATTTAATGGCTACTGCTACCGATTTTGTCATAGAACCACGATCGCCATCCAAGCTTGAACGCCAAGGTAAATTGGGCTGTGCCAGTGCACTATCACAATCTTGTAATATCTTTTTTACACAATTGTAGAAAGTAGGACGAACAAGCGTTGCAGAATCCAGATTGGATGCCAGGTCGTGTTTTAAAAGTGGAAGTGGTCCAAATCTTTTTATCATATGCCAATAATAAAAGGCCCGCAACGTGTAAGCTTCCCCTTTCCATCTATTACGATTCGTTTCTACAGTAATAGTGGCTTTATCAATGTGATCGATAAATATATTACAACTACGTATAGCCCTGTACATATTGTTGTAGGTAGTGTTATTTGATCCTCCTTCCATTAAATTAATAGAAGAAGTCATTGCTCCTCTGTAATAGTTTAAACTTACTGAGCCAGCTATCACATCTTCAGCATCTTGTGCTTCGTCGGTGAAAACCCCAAAAAAGTTGTTTGAATTATAACTCATACCATTTAATGGCATTAACGCGTAACAGTTGTTCAGATATCCTGAAGTAAGAATATTATCAGAAAAGACAACATCATACGATAAGCGACCGTCGGAACCAACATCTAAGACATTGTTACAAGAACTCAACATCAATCCAGATCGGAAGAGCACACGTCTGAACTCCAGTCACTCCGCGAAATCGCGTATGCCGTCTTCTGCTTGAAAAGGGGGG
>CAIKVR010000293.1 GCA_903830915.1 uncultured Bacteroidales bacterium | reverse complement strand
CGTACTTAAAGAAAAATAGAACTATTATCTCTGAACTAAGGAATTGGGGCACAATTGCCGCTTAATTTAGAGCTTTTTATAACGAACTATTGTTATATTTATGCAAATATATTGGTTGTGGTTAACTTTTCAAACTATTTTACGTTAAATCAATTGTTGAATATAATAAAGATTGTTTATGATTGAAATTCAACCATTCATTACAAAATTGAAAAATGATTACCTTTGCAGAAAATAAAGTTTTTTACCTGGATTTAAAGTAAATAGAATGCATTCAAAACAAGATAAACTGGAGCAATTTGACCGACTTCTCGAAATAATGACTGAACTGCGATCTAAATGCCCGTGGGATAAAGAACAAACTTTTGAAAGTTTGCGAACACTTACTATAGAAGAAACCTACGAGCTGGCCGATGCCATTATTCGTGATGATAAAAAGGAAATTCGAAAAGAACTGGGCGACATATTGCTACACATCGTTTTTTACTCCGAAATGGGTAGTGAAACTCAGGATTTTGACATTTACGACGTATGTAAAGGCTTGTGCGAAAAGCTGATTTACCGTCACCCGCATATTTTTGCCGATGTAACTGCTGATAATTCCGAAACTGTGATGCAAAACTGGGAAACTCTTAAACTGAAAGAAAAAGGTGGCAATAAGTCGGTGCTTTCGGGCGTGCCAAACTCATTACCTGCGTTGATAAAAGCGCACCGCATTCAGGATAAAGCCCGCAGTGTGGGTTTTGATTGGGAGCATCGTGAGCAGGTTTGGGACAAGGTGCAGGAGGAAATCAACGAGTTTAAAGCCGAAATTGCCGCCATGGACAAAGATAAAATGGAAGCCGAGTTTGGTGATTTGATGTTTAGCCTTGTAAATGCAGCCCGTCTCTACGATATTAATCCTGAAAATGCGCTTGAACGTACCAACCGCAAGTTTACAAGCCGTTTTAATTACTTGGAATCAAAAACCATTTCCATAGGCAAAGACCTTAAAGAAATGACACTGGCCGAAATGGATGTGATTTGGGAAGAAGCAAAGCGGAATGAAAAGAATGTGCCCCTAACCCCTAAAGGGGGATTTTGAAGATTGAATGGCTGTTTTAAATTTGGAAAACTCTCAAAAAACAAAAAAACAGGGCTAAAACTTTTGGAATGTTAGCAATCAACGAATTTTTAAGACCAAAACTTTTGGAATGTTTGCAAAAAACAAATAAATAAGCCTAAAACTTTTGGAATGTTAACAAACAACAAATTTTTGAGCCTAAAACTTTTGGAATGTCAACAAACGACGGATTTTTGAGCCTAAAACTTTTAGAATGTTAGCAAATGACGAAAAAATACACCTAAAAAATTTATAATGTTAGCAAAAATCAAATAAATAAGAGTCTCAAATTCATGATACTCTCAAAAAACGAATAAAAAGTTAGCTACAACCTCTATAATCAGGTATTATGAATAAATTAGTGATTCTGAAAATTAAGTTTGAAGTGATGTGATTCTAGAAATGTAAACCCAGAATGGGTTTAATGTGAATAACCGTGGGTAAAACCCACTGAATTGATGACATAAACAAACAACCACGAAGTGGTTGAATTACATTTTCTAATGTTCAGCCCACTTCGGGGCTGATTTTGAGGGTTTTTACTCGTACGTGGGTTTTACCCACGGTTATTCAAATTCAACCACTACGTGGCAAAGACTTAATTATTATAATTTTCAATTGAACTATCAATTTTCAACTGTCAACTAAAAAATGCTTTATCCTTCTCATTTCGAACAAAAAATAGCTTTTACCAACATTCGCCAATTGTTGAAAGACAAGTGTGTGAGCTCGTTGGGAGAAGAGAGAGTAGATGAAATTCAGTTTTCGTCTGTCTATGTCGATGTGATGCGCTTGCTTAGTCAGACCGACGAGATGCTGCGTGTGCTCACCACCGATGCCGATGAATTGCCGATTGGTGATTTCTATGACGTGCGTCCGGCTTTGTCGCGGATACGAATTGAAGGACTTTTTTTGGACGAGTTGGAAGTGTTCAACCTGCATAGAGCATTAGAAGCTGTACGTCGGTTGGTAGCTTTTCTCACCAGACACGATGCCGGGGTTTATCCACATTTGCATGAATTGGTTAATGGCGTTGAAACATTTCCACTTATTATCAACCGCATTGATAGCATTTTGAATAAGTTTGGGAAGGTTAAAGATAATGCGTCCAACGAATTGGCACGCATCCGTAAAGACTTATTTCAGGTCCAAAGCAGTATTTCGCGTACGCTGAATTCGATTCTTCGTCAGGCACAAGCCGATGGTTATGTGGAGAAAGATGTAGCACCAACCATGCGAGAAGGGCGATTGGTGATTCCGGTTTCTCCGGCATTTAAACGCAAAGTAAACGGTATTGTACACGACGAATCGGCAACAGGGAAAACCGTTTTTATCGAACCGCAACAAGTTGTGGAAGCTAATAACCGCTTACGGGAACTGGAAGGCGAGGAGCGGAGGGAGATTATTCGAATTTTGGTGGAGTTTACCAATTTTGTACGTCCGCATACCGAAGAAATTTTTGCTTCGCAGCATTTCCTCGGACAAATTGACTTCCTGCGTGCTAAAGCACTTTTTGGTCAGGATATCAATGCTATTAAACCTCGCGTTGACGATTGTTGCCAGCTGGAATGGACAAAAGCCATTCATCCTATTTTGTTTCTTTCGCTCAAAAAGCAGGGAAAAGCAATAGTTCCACTGGATATTACGTTGAACGAAAAACAACGGATTTTGCTGATATCGGGCCCCAATGCCGGAGGTAAATCCGTTTGTCTGAAAACAGTGGTCCTGCTTCAATACATGCTCCAGTGCGGATTACTTGTTCCGCTTCACGATAGCAGCCGGGCCGGAATTTTCGAACGTTTGTTTATCGATATTGGTGATGAACAATCCATTGAAAACGATTTGTCTACTTACAGTTCGCATTTGCTGAACATGAAATATTTTATCAGAAACAGCAATGAAAAAACGTTGTTGCTGATTGACGAATTTGGAACAGGAACTGAACCGATGATTGGTGGTGCTATTGCTGAAGCCACGCTGGAACGTTTCAATCGCAATTTGGCTTTTGGTGTGATTACCACGCATTACACCAACCTGAAACACTATGCCGAAGATGCTGTGGGAATTGTAAACGGAGCGATGTTGTACGACCGTCAGCATTTGCAGCCGTTGTTTCAGCTCAGCATTGGCAATCCCGGAAGTTCGTTTGCTGTAGAAATTGCACGTAAAATTGGTTTGCCTGAAGATTTGATTGCCGAAGCTGCCGATAAAGTAGGAGCAGAGCATTTGGATTACGACAAACATCTTCAGGACATTGTTCGTGATAAACGCTATTGGGAAAACAAACGGATGCAAATTCGCCAGAAGGAAAAGAAACTGGAAGAAACACTGGCCAAATACGAAGCTGAAATGGCCGGAATAGACCGTCAGCGCAAGGAAATAACCAGCAAAGCAAAGGATGAAGCAAAGAATCTGTTGAGTGAAGCCAATGCCCGAATTGAAAACACCATTCGTCAGATAAAAGAGGCTGATGCGGAAAAAGAAATGACGAAAGCGGTAAGGAAAGAGTTGGAAGATTTCAAAAGGAAAATAGAAGAAACTGCCCCTAAATCCCCTAAAGGGGACTTGAAGAGTGCAAATTCGAAATTTCAACTCAATAAAAAACCTTCAAATAATCCGACTAAACCTGAAACCCGAAACTCTGAACTCGAAACTTTCAGTATTGGTACTAATGTTCATCTGAAAGGTCAAACTGCCACCGGAAAGATAATTGAAATACAGGATAAACAAGCAATCGTGGCATTTGGAAATCTGAAATCGACTGTGAAACTGAGTAAATTAGAAGTGATCAGCAATAATCAGTTGAAGAAGGAAGCCAAAAAGTACGAATCGTTAGGTAATGGAACAACCGATGAAGTTCGTCAGCGCAAACTCATATTTAAATCGGAAATTGATGTACGAGGTATGCGTGGAGATGAGGCGTTGCAGGCTGTTATGTATTTTATCGACGACTCGGTTATGGTAGGTGTAGCCTCGGTGCGCATTCTGCATGGCACAGGAACCGGTGCGCTGCGTCAATTGATTCGTCAGTATCTCGGAACTGTTCACGGAGTAAAAACCTATCACGATGAACATATACAGTTTGGTGGTGCAGGGATAACCGTGGTGGAGTTTGATTGATATTCAATCTGGTTTTGAAATACCTTTTTGGGTAAAATCATTTTTACAGAGCCTGAGCTTTTCAAACTTTTTCCTTACATTTGTGTCCTCAAAACTTTATGAACTTTCAAACTTTATAAACTATCCATTATGGCTGTTATCAAACCTTTTAAGGGCATCCGCCCACCTCAAAATCTTGTTGAAAAAGTGGCTTCCCGCCCGTATGATGTATTGAATTCCGAAGAAGCCCGTACCGAAGCGGCAGGAAATCCGATGTCTTTATACCATATTATCAAACCTGAAATTGATTTTGAACCGGGAACGGATGAGCATGAGGAAAAAGTGTATGCCAAAGCAGCTGAGAATTTTGCCAAATTCCGTCATGAAGGATGGTTGGCGCAGGATACAGTTGAAAAATACTACGTGTATGCTCAAACCATGAATGGCAAAACGCAGTACGGACTGGTGGTTTGTGCCAACGTGGATGATTACCTGAATGAAAACATCAAAAAACATGAGTTGACCCGCCGTGATAAGGAAGAAGACCGCATGAAACATGTACGGGTAAACAATGCCAATATAGAACCCGTATTTTTTGCCTATCCGCACAACGACGAACTTGATTTGATTGTGGCTGAAGTAATTAAAGGCAAACCGGAATATGATTTCGTTGCTCCCGGTGATGGTTTTGGTCATCATTTCTGGATTATTGATGATGCAGTCAAAATTGCCCGTATTACTGAAATCTTTGCAGGAATTCCTTCGTTGTATATTGCTGATGGTCATCACCGCAGTGCAGCAGCAGCTTTAGTGGGTAATGAAAAACGTCAGCAAAATCCAAATCATACCGGAATGGAAGAATACAATTACTTTATGGCAGTTTGTTTTCCTGATAATCAGCTGAACATTATTGACTATAACCGGGTGGTAAAAGACCTGAATAAGCTGACTGACGAAGAGTTTCTGGCTAAATTGTCGGTAAGTTTTGGCGTTGAATTGAAAGGTTCGGATATTTACAAACCCAATAAATTGCACAATTTTGCGTTGTATTTGTCAGGTAAATGGTATTCGCTGACAGCTAAGGCTGGAACTTACAACGATAATGACCCGATTGGCGTGTTGGATGTAACCATTTCTTCGAACCTGATTCTGGACGAAGTACTTGGTATCAAAGACCTTCGCAGCGACAAACGCATTGATTTCGTAGGTGGAATCCGTGGTTTGGGCGAATTGCAGAAACGTGTTGACAGTGGCGAAATGCGTGTGGCACTGGCACTTTATCCGGTTTCGATGAAACAACTGATTGACATAGCAGATACAGGAAACATTATGCCCCCAAAAACAACCTGGTTTGAACCAAAATTGCGTTCGGGACTGGTTATTCATGAACTTATCTAATTTTGTATCTAACTAGTTTCAACTATCCATTTTAGAATTAAATAATGCGAATAAAAACATCAGTCTTATTCTTTCTTGCAGCTGTCATTCTGTTGAGTGGTTGTAGCATTAAAGCTCGTATCCGTAAGGCTGATAAACGCTATGATATTGGCGAGTACTCAGCTGCAGCCGATTTGTATAAACGAATCTATTCAAATCTGACATACAAGGAAAAGGCATTCAAAGGAAAAATTGCGTTTCGACAGGCTGAATGTTATCGCTTGACAAATCAGGTAAAGGCAGAGCAGTCCTATCAAAATGCACTGAGGTATAATTATGCTGATTCAGCACTTTTGCTTCATTATGCTTTGATGCTACATAAAAATGGTAAATATCCCGAAGCTGCTGCAAACTATAAACTTTATTTAAAAACCGATAGTAACAACGTAGTTGCATTAAACGGATTGAAAGCATGCAACACTATTGCTGAAATACTTAAAAATCAAACACATTACGATGTGAAACGTCCTTCTGATTTTAATCAGCGACGAACGTCGAATTATAGTCCAGCATTTGTAGGTACTTCAGCTGATATGATTGCATTCACTTCAACCCGTCCGTTGGATAAAAAAACTGTTCAAAAAAACAGTGCAATAACAGGATTACCTGTTAATGATATTTTTATAAGTCGGAAAAATGCTGTTGGCAAATGGGAAACTCCTGAATCAATTGAAGGTGAGATAAATACAGTAAATGATGAAGGCGTTTGCACATTCAGTTCCGATGGTAAAATTATGTTTTATACCCGTTCATCAAGTACTGCCGATGGTCATGGAACTGAAATTTTTATGTCAAACCGTGCGGGTGGAACCTGGAGTAAACCACAGAAAATTAAAATTTTTGCTGATAGTACGATTTCTGTTGCTCATCCGGCTATTTCGCCCGATGGCCTGACTTTATATTTCGTTTCAGATAATAAAAAGGGACTAGGTGGAAAAGATATCTGGAAAGGAACTTTAGCCAATGCTGAATGTAAATATATCGAAAATCTGGGGCCTGCTATCAATACACCCGGCGATGAAATGTTTCCAACGGTAGCTCCCGATGGTACTTTGTATTTTTCATCAAACGGACATGTAGGTTTTGGTGGTTTGGATATTTATAAAGCAACACCAAAAAAAGACGAAGCTTGGATTGTTGAAAATATGGGATTGCCCATAAATTCTTCTTCTGATGATTTCGGAATAACTTTTGATGGAAAATCGCCTAAGGGTTATTTTTCGTCTAACCGTAATGAAACCAAAGGATTGGATGCAATATGGAGCTTTGAATTACCAGAACTAGCTTATAGTATTGAAGGAAAAGTAACTGACGAAAAGGGAACTGAAATACCCGAAGCGACTATTCGAATGGTGAGCAATAGTGGTCTTAATACGAGAATTATAACTAAAAAAGACGGTACTTATCGAATTAAAATCGATAAAGATATGGACTGTATTATGCAGGCTTCAGCGCGCGGTTATCTGAATCAAAAGAACTCAGTATCTTCTTCCGGATTAGACAGCAGTAAAATTTTCACCGTTAATTTTAAATTGTCATCCGTATCTAAACCAATACAGATTGAGAATATTTTTTATGAATTTGGTAAATGGGATTTAACGATGGCGTCTGAGGCAGGTTTACAAGTATTAGTGAAAATGCTTAATGATAACCCTAATATTACGATAGAGATTAGTGCCAACACCGATTATGTTGGAAGTAATCCTGATAATAAAGCATTGTCGGAAAAACGTGCGAAATCTGTTGTTGATTATTTGATTTCCAAAAAGATTGCTTCAGACAGATTGAGTTCAGTCGGATATGGTGAGGAAAAGCCGGTTACAGTTGATGCAAATTTGGCTAAAAAATACAGCTTCCTGAAAGTAAATGATGTGTTGGATGAAACTTATATACTGAAACTAACACCTGAACAACAGGAAATTGCAAATCAGATAAATCGTCGTACAGAATTCAGAGTTCTGAAAACAACGTATAAATTATATTAGAAAGCAGTTGACAAATCGTTGGGCGGAGTTAAATTAGTAATAAGCTTATAGTTTGAAGTATGATTAAAGCAGATAGGTTCTTTATAGAAAATTTAAACGAAATTCTCCAAAATGGTTATTGGGACGAAAACTCAAGACCAAAATATGGGGATGAAGTTGAAGCTAAGTCAAAATTTATTACTCAGGTTTTTGAGAAATACGATATCTCAAAAAATGAATTTCCTATAACAACACTTAGGAATACTGCCATTAAAACCGGAATAAAAGAAATCCTGTGGATATATCAGCAACAATCAAATTCATTGGATATTGCCCATCAGTTAGGCATAAACTGGTGGGATGAATGGGATATTGGTAATGCTACTATTGGTAACAGGTATGGATATACTGTTAATAAATATAATTTAATGAATGACTTGCTGAAAGGATTGTCTGACAACCCGTTCGGAAGGAGGCACATTTTAAATTTATATCAATACGCCGATTTATGCGAAACCAAAGGCTTATATCCATGTGCTTATGAAACCCTTTGGAGTGCCAGAAAAGCTGACAATGAAATATACCTGGATGTTACGCTTATTCAGCGAAGTTCGGATTATTTGGTGGCAAACTACATTAATAAAACACAATATGTTGCATTAATGTTAATGGTATGTTCGCATTTAGGGTACAAACCAGGTGTTTTTGGTCATTTTGTTCAGAACCTCCACATATACGACAGACATTTCGAGGCGGCTAACGAATTGCTTGCTAAAGAATCGTTAGAAATTCAACCTACAATTAAGTTGATTGGAAATAAGCCATTTAGCGAATTTACGGTTGACGATTTTATAATAGCTGATACAGATAAGATAACGAAAATAAAAAGTAAACTTGAGCTGGCTATCTGATTATTCATAAACTCGAATTAATTATGACCCTCATACTCATATTAAAGCCGATGTAGCAGTTTAGATTAGCTTAAATAAAACTAACAAATAGAGTTAAAACGGATTATTGGTAACGATAGTCCGTTCTTTTTTTAGTAGATTTGTTGCCCGTTGTGAAAATCGGATATAAACATGTAGACTTTAAAAATTTCAATATCATGACAAAAGTATCGATTATTGCTGCTATTGCTGACAATTTTGCTATAGGAAAACTCAATACGCTTCCCTGGCATTTACCTGCCGATTTAAAGCATTTTAAAGAACTAACAACCGGTCATGCCGTTGTGATGGGAAAACGAACTTTCGAGAGTTTACCAAATGGTCCGCTCCCAAATCGAAAAAATATAGTACTCACATCGATTCTTTCTGAAGGTGTTAATGTTGGATATTTTGAAGCAGATTCGCTCGAGGATGCTCTTGATTTATGCGAACATGAGGAAAAGGTTTTTATTATAGGTGGTGCAACTGTGTACCGTCAATGTATTGATAAAATTAATCACATGTATATAACATGGGTTCACAATCATTTTTATGCCGATACTTTTTTCCCGGAAATTAATTTTGAAGAATGGGAAGAAATTTCACGAGAAGATTATGAACCTAATGATAAGAATGAATTTTCTTATTCGTTTGTAGAATATAAACGCAAAAATTGAAAATTCTGATTTGATTATTTCTGTTGAAGCCGGAGATTACTTAATATAAAATCGGGTTGTACCACTCCAAGTCTTTCCGATGCTAATTCCCTGTAAACCACTAATTTCAGTAGCTAAACGTAGATTTGGTGCGTTAATTGCCCAGGTTTGTGGTTCAGGACAAATCCAATCTACTTCACCACCGTTGTTCCAAAGCGTCCAGTGTTTAAATTCTTTATCTACTTCGTAGCACACGCTTAGTTTGTTTTTTGTGTCAGTAAGAATAGCACCGTGATAAGGTTTGCCGCTAACAATAATTGCTTCATCAGTTAGAGCAATTTCGATGGTCTTTCCGGTTACAGACATTCCTTCTGTTCGCAATAATGACTCCTCAGCCGTGAGGTCTAATAGTTTTTCCGTAGGTAGGCTTCTGTCAGTTAATTCCCAGCGTTTTCCTGCAGATAGACGTAATTTGTAGTCCGATTTATCCGTGTTTTTTGAGAATGGAAGTCGGATTGGAGTATGAAATCCAACACCGAGAGGCATTGGCTCTTTGCCTGTATTTGTAATAGAAACAATATGAGTTAACTCGTTATTGGTAAGAATAATACGAATTTTACAAACAAATTCATGAGGAAAATTAGTGAAAATCTCATTGTTGACTCTGTTTGAAAAATAGCTAAGTTCAAGTTCAACAGCATCAGATGAAAATCGTGTACGTGTAACAGTGAAAAGCTGAGACTTAATTATTCCGTGGTGATAGTTGTTTTGAGCTGGAATTGTAATAGGGAATTTATAATCTTTACCGTTATAACTGTATTTTCCATCTTCAATCCGGTTTGGAGGAAAGAGTAACGGCACACCAAAAATTTGCGGGCGACTCAGAAACGTTTCCATTTCTTGAGCTGATGGGGTGCGCAATATATCAACCTTTTTCTTTTTATTGTAAAGTTTTACCAGATTAGCACCAACTGAAGGTACAACGATTGCTTCGTACACATCAGTTTCAAGCAGAACAGCCTCAACTCCCTGCCACAATATCTTTTCTATATTCATGAAAATTATTTTTCGAGTATTAGTTCACCAAAGAATTCAGTGCGGTGAAAATCTGGTCTTTCGGTTTTAATAGGTGTCCACGTAACGTAGTGCATCGAATCTGTTCCGTCAGCACATTTGTAAAAATTTCCCAGAATTTTTTCAGGAAGATTTGTTGGGTCGATACCCATTATTCGTAATGGAATTTTAACGGTTAAATCCCATTCAAACATGCCTTCCATTTCGTTGAAAGCACGTCTGCCAAGTGAAGAGTGTCGTTTAATCATTCCAAGTTCTTCTTTGCTGTAAGGTATTACATCCTCATTACGAGCTTTGCGTCGTGAAGCTTTACAGGTTCCAATACAGTTGAATTCGAAATTCATATATTTTTCATTTCCCGGAACTTTGCAGAAAAACTCTACACAACTGTCCTCGTTTACCGGTTGCTGATCTTTGGTGTAACTGGCTTTCAGCATAGTACCTTTTACAGAATATTTGATAAAGATACTGTCAGATGAACGGGCTATCCAAAAGTAAGTGATTGGTTTATAGTTATATAATTCGGGCCAATTAAGCACTTCAATCAAATCCTTTTTACCTGCATCATCCAGTAAATCAGCGGCTTTTTCAATATCAATATCATTTAAAGTTGAAATGTATGGTACTTTAAGGCTTTTCATAAATATAACTATTGAAATTTAGTGCAATATTACCAAATAATTCTGAGAGCAACAGTTGTTTTTGTAATATAATTACGTTAAAAAATAAAAATTGGAGATAAAACCCTCAAGTTTAAATCTCCAACTTTATATTTAAGACTTAGTTTGATTGTTATGCAATAACTACGTTTCTGGCTTTTTCAAAATGCAGAACTAAATCATCAATTACTTCTTTTACCGAAACAATTTTGTCCGTTAAATATGCATTTTTTCCTGCAAAGGCATAGCCTTTATCAAGCTTACCCTGATAGGCATTGTAAAGTGCCACGATAATACAGTAAGGAACAACTTTATAGTCGCAGGTATGCAGGCAGTTGTAAGGACATGATTTTGGTCGGGTAAGTCCTTGTTTTACTTTTTCAAGAAACTCTCCTTTAAGGGCTCTACCTGGCATTCCTACCGGACTTTGAATAATTTCAACCTGATCTTCGGTTGCATTGATATACGATTCTTTGAATTTAATATCCGCATCACATTCGTGAGTAGTTACAAAACGGCTGGCAATTTGAACACCTTTAGCACCCAATTGCATTATGTTGTACATGTCTTCGCCGGTATAAATACCTCCGGCAGCAATAACTGGAATTTCCTGATTGTATTTTTCTTCAAATATGGCAACTTCAGAAACTACTTCAGGAATCAATTTTTCTATTGAGAAATTTTCATCCTCAATTTGTGTGGGTTTAAATCCGAGATGACCACCTGCTTTAGGACCTTCAACAACAACTAAGTCAGGAAGATAGTCATAAAGCGTTTTCCATTTTTCGCAAATAATTTTTGCTGCTCTTGCGGACGAAACGATAGGTACAAGCTTAGTTGTACAACCTTCTGTACGATATTTTGGCAAATCCAATGGAAGTCCTGCACCTGCAAAAATTACATCTACTTTTTCGGCAATGGCTGTTTTTACCATGTCGCTGAAATTTGTCAACGCCATCATAATGTTCACGCCGATAATCCCATTCGATTTTTCCTTTGCTTTTCTGATTTCTTCTCTCATCCCGATAATACAAGCTTCCATGTAATCCTT
>CAIKVR010000292.1 GCA_903830915.1 uncultured Bacteroidales bacterium | reverse complement strand
TATCCCAATCCTGTTTTTATCGGTTGCACCAAACTTGCCAGCGTGATTATTGACGATAATGTAAAGACTATCCCTCAGAATGCTTTTTGGGGTTGCACGGGTTTAACGAACATTACTATTCCTTCTTCTATTACTTCAATTGGCGATTATGCTTTTTATGGTTGTTCGAGTTTAACGAGTATTACTATTCCTTCCTCAGTTACTTCCATAGGAAGTGGTGCTTTTATGTTATGTGCGGGTTTAATATATGTCGATGCCAATAACCCAAATTATACATCTCAGGATGGTTTACTCTATAACAAAGCTATGACCACCTTGATTAAATGCCCCCTAGTTAAAACAGGTGAGTTTAGTATTCCATCTTCTATTACTTCCATTGGAGATTATGCTTTTTATGGTTGTACGGGTTTAACAAGCATTAATATTCCGCAATCCGTTAATACCATTGGAAATGTTAGTTTTCAAGGTTGCACGGGTTTAATAAATATTGATGCCAATAATCCCAATTATGCATCTCTAGATGGGTTACTTTATAACAAAACAATGACCACATTGATTCAATGCCCCCTAGCTAAAACGGGCAATCTTACTATTCCTTCCTTCGTTACTTCGATAGGTAGTAATGCTTTTTTTAGCTGTTCGCATTTAACTACAATTACTATTCCTTCCTCTGTTTTATCTATTGGTAGTGGTGCTTTTTCAAATTGTACGGGTTTATCGAATATCACTATTCCTTCCTCTGTTACTTCCATTGGAGATTTGGCTTTTCAAGGTTGCACAGGATTAACTACCGTCAATTTCAATGCAATTTATTGTACAAGGATGGGCTCGCTGTCTTATCCTGTTTTTTCCGGTTGTACTAACCTTACCAACGTGATTATTGGCGATATTGTAAATATTATCCCTGCGTATGCATTTATCGTTTGCAGGGGTTTAACGAGTATTACTTTTCCTTCCTCAGTTACTTCAATAGGCAGTAATGCTTTTTCCGATTGTACAGGTATAACGACTATTTATACCTATGCTACTGTACCTGTTAGTTTATGGGGTAATTCAGGTGTATTTTATAATGTAAATAAAATCACTTGTATCTTGTATGTACCCAAAGGTTCACTTAGTGCGTATAAAGCAGCTGATTTTTGGAATGATTTTGTCAATATAGTAGAATTTGATGCCTCGGCAGTAAATACCCCTAACGATACTAAGTTAAAGCTAATTTATAATCCGGCTGCGGGTTCGTTGCAGTTAAACGGGTTGGATAGTCCGGTGTTGGTTTCGGTATACGATTTGAATGGTCATTTATGCTTGAGCCGTACTGTACGTGCCGGTGAAACCCTGCCGGTTCAGTCGCTGCCACGGGGAATATATGTAGTAAAAGCTGTGCTAAATAATGAGGTGATGAGTAGGAAGGTAGTGATATAGATTCACCATAGCCTTATAAAGATTGAGGGCTTCACTTTTTTGGTGAAACCCTCAATTCATTTTAATATATTTCAGTTTTAGTTATCAACTATAAACTGTTAACTATCAACTATTTTAATATCTGTAGTGTTCAGGTTTGTAAGGTCCTGCGGCATCCACACCAATGTAAGCAGCCTGGTCTGGAGTAAGAACAGTCAGTTTCACACCTAATTGTTCAAGGTGTAAGCGTGCCACTTCTTCGTCCAGATATTTTGGCAAACGATAAACGTCAACCGGATAATCCTTGGTGTACAATTCAATCTGAGCCAGCGTCTGATTGGTAAACGAATTACTCATTACAAACGATGGGTGACCGGTAGCACAACCCAAATTCACCAAACGTCCGTCGGCAAGCAACAGCACGCTGTGTCCGTCAGGGAAAATATATTTGTCAACCTGTGGTTTGATATTTACCAGTTTGATGCCCGGATATTTTTTTAGTTTTTCAACCTGAATTTCATTATCGAAATGTCCGATGTTGCAAATAATAGCACCATCTTTCATTTTTGCAATATGCTCAATGCGGATAATATCTTTGTTTCCGGTAGTGGTAACATACAAATTACCTTCAGCTAGCGCATCTTCCACAGTTGTTACTTTGAAACCTTCCATCGAAGCCTGTAAAGCACAAATCGGGTCAATCTCGGTAACAATAACACGCGCTCCATAAGCCAACATTGATTTGGCACAACCTTTACCTACGTCGCCATAACCGCAAACTACCACCACTTTACCTGCAAGCATTACGTCAGTAGCACGTTTGATACCATCGGCCAACGATTCGCGACAGCCATAGAGGTTATCAAATTTCGATTTAGTTACTGAGTCGTTCACGTTGAAAGCGGGGAACAACAGCGATCCTTCTTCCAGCATTTGATACAAACGGTGAACACCGGTAGTAGTTTCTTCGGAAACGCCACGAATTCCCGGAATCATGCGACCCCAAATGCCCTTATCTTCAACCAAAACATCTTTCAGAATGGCGTACAACAAACGTTCATCGTCAGTTCCGGCTAATTTATCAAGCACTAAAGCATCTTTTTCAGCAGCACCACCCACATGAATCATCATGGTAGCGTCACCACCATCATCAACAATCACGGTTGGGCCGTTATGACCTTCGAAAGTAAGTGCCTGAAGCGTACACCACCAGTATTCTTCCAGCGTTTCGCCTTTCCAAGCGTAAACCGGAACTCCTGCAGCAGCAATGGCAGCAGCAGCATGATCCTGCGTCGAATAAATATTGCAGCTGCACCAGCGCACTTCTGCACCCAGCTCAACTAATGTTTCAATCAGAACGGCAGTTTGAATTGTCATGTGAAGCGAACCCATGATACGAGCACCTTTCAGTGGTTTTTGCTGTCCGTGTTTTGCACGCAGTGCCATCAAACCCGGCATTTCTTTTTCGGCTAACTCTATTTCTTTTCGGCCAAATTCGGCCAACGACATATCGGCCACTTTATAAGCTAAATTGCTGAATAATTCCATTTTAAATCCTGTTTTTATTGTTTTTTATTATTTCAAAATCGGAGTGCAAAGATACGATAAACTAATTAATAATGAATAAATTCTAACTGAAAATGCATATCTTTGTTCGTGAAATTAAATTCTTTCAATTCAAATGTTTGTTGATATCCATACGCATAATCAAACTTCTTCAGCCTTTCCGATGATTATCAATTTAAATATTGAAGATGTCCAAAGGATTTTTGATTCTGAAGTCAAAGGGATGTATTACTATGGCTTGCACCCATGGTATGTTAATGAGAATTCGGAAAAAGAAATTTTGTGTTTGGAAAACTTACTGTCTAAAGATAAAATCGTATGTGTAGGCGAATGTGGTCTCGACAAAAACTGTAAAGTATCACTGCCAATTCAGAATGAGTTGTTCAGGAAACAAATCGAACTCTCTGAGAAATATCACAAACCCTTGATTATACATTGTGTCGGTTGTTTCAACGAACTTTTTGACTTGAGGTACGAATTAAATCCAAAGCAACTCTGGATAATACATGGTTTTCGGGGAAAGCCCGAACTGGCAAGTCAGGCATTGAAATCAGGTTGTGCTTTGTCGTTTGGCGAACATTTCAACGAAGCTTCTGTACGCCTCACACCTATAGAAAGACTTTTTGTTGAAACAGATGAAAGTAATATTTCGATAGAAAAAATATACAGCAACATTGCCAATATCAAAAATTGCTCACCAGAACAATTAACTGCCGGGGAGAATTTATTCCGGCAAATTATAGTTGAAAGATAAACTAAAATGTTGTTTTTTAGTAATTTTGCCCTCTGTTGGCAATTATTAATTATTAATTATTATTTATTAATTGTTTAAATTGTATCTTTGCCTTCCAAAATTAATTTATAATATTTCATGAGAAAATACAGACTGCTTTTTATATTCACAATTCTTGCTTCACTGCTTTCGGCACAAGGTATTTCACAGTTACAGCAAAGAAAACTAACCAATGCACTTACAGCTATTTCCAACTTGTACGTCGACACGATAAACGATAAAAAACTTATTGAAACCACCATTGAATCTGTACTTAAAGCACTCGATCCGCACTCGTCCTATATTCCACGTGAAGAAATTGAAAGAGTAAATGAGCCTTTAGTCGGAAGTTTTTTTGGCATCGGAATTCAGTTTCAGCAAATGGAAGATACCATTATGGTTATCCAAACCATTGCAGGTTGTCCGGCTGAGAAAGTGGGTGTTTTACCGGGTGACAGAATTATTTATATTGATAATGAACTGGTTGCAGGTGTAAAAATTAAAACATTCGATGTTTACAAAAAGTTGCGTGGTCCTAAAGGAACTGAAGTAACTATAAAAGTACGTCGTGGTTCTAAATCAGAATTGTTGGAATTTAAAATTATTCGAGATAAAATTCCGATTTACAGTGTGGATGCCACTTATATGATTGGCAAGGACATTGGTTATATCAAAATCAATCAATTTGGTAGTTCTACAGTTCAG
>CAIKVR010000291.1 GCA_903830915.1 uncultured Bacteroidales bacterium | reverse complement strand
GCAGGATTTTTTTATAACTATAAACTATTTACTACCAACTATAAACTAGTATGAAACGAGTAGCTATTCAGGGAGGTTTAGGGGCATATCACGGCATTGCAGCTGAGATTTTTTTTAAAGATGAAGAAGTGCAAATTATTCCGTGTATTACGTTCCGTGATATTTTTTCAGCTATTAAGAAAGATTCGAATGTGGTGGGAATCATGGCTATTGAAAATACCATAGCTGGTAGTCTGCTTCCTAACTACGAATTGCTTAAAGAACACAAGCTGCCTATAGCCGGTGAATTCAAACTGAGGATATCACATTGTCTTGCTGCTTTGCCCGGACAAACCATTCATAACATAAAGGAAGTTCAGTCACACCCAATTGCATTGATGCAATGCGGTGACTTTTTGGGTACTTTGCCGGGAGTAAAAGTAGTTGAGCACGAAGATACTGCTCTTGCTGCCCGTGATATTCAACAACACAATTTGATTGGAAATGCAGCAATTTGCAGTGAACGTGCAGCCGAAATTTATGGATTAAACGTATTGGCAAGAGGAATAGAAACCAATAAACGCAATTTTACCCGTTTTTTGATTTTTGGAAATCCCTGGGTGGTGGAAGAAATTCAAAAAGATGATGCCATCAATAAGGCATCCGTTGTATTTACCCTGCCTCACTCCGAAGGAAGTCTTTCTAAAGTATTGTCGGTTTTCTCATTCTATGGCATCAACCTGACTAAAATTCAGTCACTTCCAATTATTGGTCGCGAATGGGAATATCAGTTCTATGTTGATTTTAAATTCGACGATCTGGAACGATACAAGCAATCATTAGTTGCTATCAAGCCCTTAATCAACGAATTAAAAACACTGGGTGAATATCCTGAAGGAATAACACCTGGAGAATAAATAAGTAGTAAGCGGTAAACTGTAAGCAAAAATAGATACAATATGAATATCAAACCTGCAGAGAGATTAAATTCAGTTTCAGAATACTATTTCTCAAAGAAACTGAAAGAAGTGGCGGAGATGAATGCCAAAGGTATGAATGTGATAAGCCTGGGTGTGGGAAGTCCCGACCTTCCACCTTCGAAAGAAACAGTTGAAGCCTTATCCAAATCGGCAGCTGAACCAAATGCACATGGCTATATGCCGTACGTGGGCATTCCTGAATTGCGCAAAGCTTTTGCCGACTGGTATAAAAAATGGTTCAGCGTGGAATTGAATCCGCTAAACGAAATTCAGCCATTGATTGGTTCAAAAGAAGGTATTCTGCATATTTCGCTGGCATTTCTGAATCCGGGTGATGGCGTACTCGTTCCAAACCCCGGATATCCGACTTATTCGTCGGTAAGTAATCTGGTTCAGGCACGTGTGATAAGCTACGATCTCGATGAAAGCAATAACTGGCAACCAGATTTCGCAGAACTTGAACAAATGGACTTGTCATGCGTTAAATTGATGTGGGTAAACTATCCGAATATGCCAACAGGTGCCAGTGCCACACCAAAATTATTTGAAAAACTGGTAGCTTTCGGTAAAAAACACAGCATCGTAATTTGTAATGATAATCCCTATAGTTTTATTCTGAACGACAACCGACTCAGCATTCTTCAGGTAGAAGGTGCTAAAGATATTTGCATAGAGTTGAATTCCATGAGCAAGTCGCATAATATGCCGGGTTGGCGTATGGGAATGCTTGCTTCAAATGCTCAGTTTGTGGAATGGGTGCTCAAAGTAAAAAGTAATATCGACAGCGGACAGTTTAAACCCATGCAGGTTGCGGCCATTGCTGCACTCAACAATTCAGAAGCATGGCACCTCGAAATGAACATTGAATTGTATCGCAACCGTCGTCATCTCGCCGAAGAAATCATGAAAACACTCGGCTGTACGTTTGACGAAACTCAGGTTGGAATGTTCCTCTGGGGGAAAATTCCGGAAACATACGCCGACAGCGGCGAACTCGCAGACAAAGTGCTTTATGACGCGAAAGTATTTATTACTCCCGGATTTATTTTTGGAGATAAAGGAAACCGCTACATCCGCATTTCGCTTTGTGCCAACGATAAGATGCTGGGAGAAGCTTTGGAAAGAGTAATAAAAATAATTGGTTGATTCGTTCACCGGTTAATTGGAAGAATTTTAAATGATAAAATTGTAAATTAAAATATGGAACTCGAATCAATTTTACTACCGGGAGTTGATGCTAAGCGTCCTCTTGTTATAGCCGGACCTTGTAGTGCGGAAACAGAAGAACAAGTTATGGAGTCTGCACGCAGATTGCATGCACGTGGAATCAAAATTTTCCGTGCCGGAATATGGAAACCACGAACCAAACCGGGTGGCTTTGAAGGAATCGGAGCTGCCGGATTACCATGGCTAAGACGTGTTCAGAAAGAATTGGGCATGTATACAGCTGTTGAAGTAGCTACTCCGGCTCACGTACGTGAATGTTTGGCACATGGTGTGGATATTTTATGGGTTGGCGCCCGAACAACAGCCAATCCTTTTGCAGTGCAGGAACTCGCTGATGCATTAGAAGGAATTGATATTCCTGTATTAGTGAAAAATCCCGTAAATCCTGATTTGGATTTGTGGATTGGGGCTATTGAACGTCTTTATAATGCTGGGGTTCGCAAAATTGGAGCCATTCACCGTGGATTCAGTACCTATGACAAAAAAATTTATCGCAATCTTCCTCAATGGCATATACCAATTGAGCTGAAACGCCAAATTCCAAATCTACCAATCATCTGTGATCCAAGTCATATTGGCGGGAAACGAGAACTGATAGCACCGCTTTGTCAACAAGCCATGGACCTGAATTTTGATGGCTTGATTATTGAATCGCACTGCAATCCGGAAAAAGCATGGAGTGATGCTGCTCAGCAGGTAACACCGGAAGTGCTTGACTTAATTCTCAGTACACTCGTTATACGTGACATGACTCAGTCTACAGAAAATTTGACTGCTTTGCGTCGTCAGATTGATGAACTTGACAACAGTTTATTGGAATTATTGGCACGTCGAATGCGTGTTTCCGAAGAAATTGGAACGTATAAAAAAGAACATAATATGCCTATCCTGCAGGAACAGCGTTATGATGAAATTCTGAAAAATCGTATTTCGCAAGCTGAAAAAATGGGAATGGATGGTGAATTTATGAAAGAAGTGTTAATTGCTATTCATGAGGAATCAGTACGACACCAACAAGAAATTATGAAACAATAAATAAATTACTAAGCTTTCGCAAGTAATATAATTGATTGATATACAACAAAAAAGCAACATATTTGTTTGGTAAAGTCTCTGAAAATCAGTAACTTTGTGTCGCTAAACAAAACCCAAGAAATATGTTGCGACACAAAGATACAGTAATACTTTCAGAGATAAAAGACTTTTTTACTACAAGTGAAAAAGCAATAGAT
>CAIKVR010000290.1 GCA_903830915.1 uncultured Bacteroidales bacterium | reverse complement strand
CCTAAATCACTACGGTTAGTCATCGGCAAAGTTGCCGGCAACCCTTCAGTGAAATACGTTGTTAAATCAGATGTGTTGTCAAACGTAACCAATGATTGTGCTCCGGCTGGATGAATAAATGCCAGAATACAAAGTAGCGTTACCAACGTTCGCCTCAATCGAGGACTTGTCTTGAAGTTAGATTTTCTCATAATCACATAATTGTTTGTTTATTATTTAGTTGTTTATTATATTTCGTTGGTGATAAAACTGTATTCTTGTCTTTTTTTACTTTATTTAATCTCTTTGTAGCAGTAGTTTTAGTATGTTATTTGTAATCATTATAAATAACTATTTATTCCAACACAATAATTTCTTTATTGTTCATCAAAGTCAAATTAAAGTTTAAAATCGTAATTTATTTAACCATAAAACTATATTTCTTAAATAAAACCTAATCTACATTAACTGTATTTAATGATGCCTGATAAGCCAAAGCCATATAAGCATTGTCAGCTTCATTAGATAATCACTTTTGTTTATTATGTGAAAATTTCTTCGTAGCTTTGTGTCTTTAAAAAAATAAACTTATAACCATGTTTGAACAGACTTTTAAAAACATTGATGATCTCCTGTACAAGGACTCGGGGGCAGATAGCGAATTAGATTATATCGGGCAGACATCGTGGGTAATGTTCCTGCGATACCTTGATGAACTGGAGCAGGACAAAGCCGATAAAGCAGGACTGGAAGGAAAAGAATACGAATATATACTGGACGAACCATACCGCTGGGGCGAATGGGCAATGCCACTCAATGACGAAGGCAAGCTGGATATTCACCGCATGCTGACAGGACCGGATTTGGTGCAGTTTGTGGACTTAAAGTTGTTCCCCTATCTGGCAGGTTTCAAACAGAAAGCCGATGGACCAAATACAATTGTGTATAAAATAGGGGAGATATTCAGCGAACTGAAAAACAAGATACAGAGCGGATATAACCTGCGCGAGATATTGGAAATGGCCGATGAACTGCCTTTCCGCAGCAATGTGGATAAACATGAGTTGAGCCACCTCTACGAAAGCAAAATTAAAAACATGGGCAATGCCGGACGCAATGGCGGACAGTATTACACGCCCCGTCCGCTTATCCGAGCTATGATTCAGGTAACCAAACCGCAGATAGGCGAAAAGATTTACGATGGTGCGGTGGGTAGTGCCGGTTTCCTTTGCGAAGCATACGAATACCTGACCCGCGACCGCGAGAATTTGACGACCTCGGACATGGAGAAACTGCAAACTTCAACTTTCTACGGTAAGGAGAAAAAGAACCTGGCGTATATTATAGGCATTATGAACATGATTTTGCACGGCATTGAAGCGCCCAACATTATACACACCAACACGCTGAGCGAGAATGTGCGTGACATACAGGAAAAAGACCGCTACCATGTGATATTGGCTAATCCGCCTTTTGGTGGCAAGGAACGCCCCGAAGTGCAGCAAAACTTCGATATTAAAACCGGTGAAACGGCTTTTCTGTTTCTGCAACATTTTATCCGTAGCCTCAAAGCCGGCGGACGTGCAGCCATTGTTATCAAAAATACCTTTCTGAGTAACTCCGACAATGCTTCGGTGGCGCTGCGGAAATACCTGCTCGAAACCTGCAACCTGCACACAGTGCTCGATATGCCGGGCGGTACGTTCCTTGGGGCTGGTGTAAAAACCGTGGTGCTGTTTTTCCAAAAAGGCGAACCCACCCGCAATGTGTGGTACTATCAACTTGACCCCGGGCGCAATATGGGTAAAACAAACCCGCTGAACGATGACGATATGGCGGAATTTATTGCGGCACAAGTTACAAAACCCGAAACCGAAAAAAGCTGGAATCTGGCGGTAGGTGACCTGAGCGAAGCCAACGGCTACGACCTATCGGTAAAAAACCCCAACATGCCCGAAGAAGCTGCCCTGCGCAGCCCACAAGCAATTCTGGAAGAAATGCAAATGCTGGATGCCGAAACCAACGAAATCCTTTTATCTATTAAAGAACTGTTATGAAAAAGGGATGGAAAGAGTGTAATTTAGATGACTACATTAATCTAATTGATTATAGAGGCAGAACACCAATTAAAACAAATAGTGGAGTAAGATTAATTACTGCAAAAAATGTAAAACTTGGTTATCTGCAATTAGAACCTCAAGAGTTCATTAATTCAAATGATTATGAGTCATGGATGACGAGAGGGATACCAAATTTTGGAGATGTCATTTTTACAACAGAAGCTCCGCTTGGAAACGTAGCTCAAATTGATTCAGATGAGAAACTGGCGTTTGCTCAAAGAATTATTGTAATGCAACCTGAAAAAAATGAAATAGACCAGACTTTTCTTAAATATATGTTGCTTTCTCCAATTGTTAGGAAACGAATTTTATCTAAAGGTACAGGTGCAACTGTCCAAGGAATTAAATCAAGTTTGCTAAAAAAAATCAAAATATCATATCCACAAACTCTTTCCGAGCAACAACGCATAGTTACCGTGTTAGATGAAACTTTTGCAGCCATAGAGCAAGCAAAAGCTAATGTGGAACGAAACCTGCAAAATGCAAAAGAGCTTTTTCAGAGTGAGTTGAATAGTATATTTAGTCAGAAAGGTGAAGGATGGGTCAATTGCAATTTAGAAGATTATGTGAACTTTATTGATTATAGAGGTCGGACTCCCGTAAAAACAAGTTCAGGTGTTAGATTAATAACTGCAAAAAATGTAAAGCTTGGATATTTACAAATTGAACCGCAAGAATTTATTCATAAAGATAATTATTGTGAATGGATGAGAAGAGGAATTCCAAATTACGGAGATGTTATTTTCACAACTGAAGCTCCGTTAGCAAATGTTGCACAAATAAATATGACTGAAAAATTGGCATTTGCACAACGTATCATTGTAATGCAGCCAGACAAAAATAAGTTAGACCAAACTTTTTTAAAATATATGTTATTATCTATTCCAATAAGAAATAAAATATTAGAAAAAGGTACAGGCGCTACAGTTCAAGGAATAAAATCAAAACTTTTAAAAAAAATTGATATAGCATTTCCAAACGAAATATTAGAACAACAACAAATCGTTAAACGTCTTGATGCGCTATCGTTAGAAACCAAAAAGCTGGAAAGCAAGTATCAGGCTAAACTGGCAGCATTGGAGGCGTTGAAGAAGAGTGTGCTGGAGAAGGCGTTTAAGGGGGAGATATAATTAATCGAAAACATAGGGCTATGCCCTATGCGAGGATAAATCGCCCCCTTGGGGCTCTGATATTAAATAAATGCGAGCCCCGAAGTGGGCGGGATATATAGGAGCAATGGGCGAAACCCGTTGCGGAGAAAAAGAAATAAAAAATAGAATATATGCCTAATTTGATTATTATTGGTAATGGATTTGACTTAGCTCATAATCTTGAGACAAGTTATCCACAATTTATCAGGTCTATTGTTGAATCGAACAACAAAGAGGTAAAGCATTTAGATCTTTTTAATAGCGGTCTTTATCGAAATTATGAAGAGTTAAAACAGACAGAACGATTATCAGTTCATTTATCTGATACTGTAAAAAACTATCTTTTGAAAAATCTGATTCAGAATTTCTTTCTGAAGAATTGGAGTGATGTTGAAGAAATGTACTTCAAACAGCTAAATAGCATAGGTAATACTAATGCTCCATATCAAAAACCTGAACCATTAAATCAACAATTTGAGCAAATAAAAGGAGTTTTAAAGCAGTATCTTTCAGAGCAGGAAAATAAATCTTTAAAAATTGAATCATATGACACAATGTTCAAAGCTCTCGATTCAGAAGATACTCTTATTTTAAATTTCAACTATACAAAAACAGTTGAAAGACTATACGATAACTCATTAAAGAGAAGCAAGAAAATCTATTTTCATGGCAAATTAGATTCAACAACAAATCCAATTGTATTTGGTTATGCAGCTTCTCACGATGAATCCAGAAAGTTGATAGAGAAGAACAACAACGAATTCATGAAGAATATTAAGAAACACCTCTATAAACGATCGGAAAATGAAGCGTTATTGACAAAATATTTGAAAGATCATATACATATAGATGTTTCAATTTTAGGGCATTCATGTGGCTTATCTGATAAACTAATTTTGAATCAGATTCTTACTGATGAAAACGTGGAAACAATTAGAACTTTTTATTTTGAAAAATATGAGAATTATTTTGATACGATTGTCAATATAGATAGAATTATGAACGATGATGACAAATTCAGAAAGAGAATTGTTGACTTTAATAGTTCCATTAGAATGCCACAACATAATGATGTTCAGAATCAGATAAATGATTTTAAATCTCATATCGGGCTTTTAAAAGAACCAAATAATGAACCAATGTATTTTATTGGAAAAAATCAAAGTAAACATTCTTATTGAGTAATACATATGCCCCAATCATTAGTCAAAAACTATGTTCATATAGTGTTCAGTACCAAATACAGGGAGGAGTTTATCTATCCACCCTATGAAAAAGAGCTTCATGCTTATCTGGGCAAGGTGTGTAAGGATTTAGGTTGTCAGCCTATTAAGATAGGAGGTTATACCAACCATGTGCATGTACTTTGCCTGTTGTCGCAAAAGGTGTTGTTGATGAAACTGGTGGAAGAAATTAAATCGCATTCGTCCAAATGGTATAAAACCAAAGATGAATCGTTGAAGAATTTCTATTGGCAGGATGGCTATGGTGCTTTTTCGGTTAGTCCGCGTGCAGTGGATAAGGTGGTGGCTTATATTGAAAACCAACATGAGCACCACAGCAAAAAGGATGATTATAAGTCGGAGTTCTTGCGTTTCCTGAAACAATATCAGGTGGAGTATGATGAGCGGTTTTTGTGGGATTAAAAACTTTAAATCTAAAACATAGGGCTATGCCCTATGCGAAGATAAATCGCCCCGTTGGGGCTCGATAGGATAAATCAATGTGAGCCCCGAAGTGGGCGGATTATACTAACGTTGGGTGAAGCGTAGCGAAGCCCATTGTATTCAAAATGTCTATGAACGAACGCGAAACCAGAACTGCCTACATCGACCCAGCCATAAAAGCAGTGGGATGGGGCAATATACCCGATAGTCGGATGCGGGAAGAATACCCAATCAACAAAGGTCGGTTAATCGGTAATGGCAGACGGAGTAATCCGGATTCAGCAGATTATGTGTTGCAATTCCGTAACCGCAATTTAGCGGTAATCGAAGCAAAAAAGCGTGATGCCTATTACACCGAAGGAGTAGGGCAGGCTAAGCGTTATGCCGATAAACTGCAAGTACGATTCTGTTACAGCACCAATGGGTTGAGGATTTACTGCATAGATATGCTCACCGGCGAGGAAAAAGATGTGGATGCTTATCCATCTCCTGAAGAACTCTGGAATCTCACTTTTCCGCCAGCTGTTGATGAAGTGGCTGAAAAAGTTGCTGGACTCAAAGCTCAATTACTTTCTATTCCTTACGAAGACCGAGGCGGAACTTTTCAACCCCGCTATTATCAGGATAATGCCATTACCAAAGTACTCGAAGCCATTGCTGAAAACAAAAAACGCATTCTGCTAACGCTGGCTACAGGTACAGGAAAAACGGCTATTGCTTTTCAGATAGCATGGAAACTGTTTCTAGCGAAATGGAATATCAACGGTGATGGAAAACGCAGTCCGCGCATCCTGTTCCTTGCCGACCGCAATATATTAGCCGATCAGGCTTTCAATGCCTTTAGTGCATTTGAAGAAGATGCGTTGGTACGCATTAAACCCGACGAGATACGAAAGAAAGGGAAAGTGCCTAAAAACGGCAGCGTGTTCTTTACCATCTTCCAGTCCTTTATGTCCGGTCCCAATGAAACACCAAACTTTGGGGAATACGAAAAAGATTTTTTCGATTTTATCATTATCGACGAATGTCACCGGGGTGGTGCTAACGATGAAAGCACCTGGCGGGCTATAATGGAACACTTCAGCGATGCGGTACAACTTGGACTAACTGCCACACCCCGCCGAACAATCAATGCTGACACATACGAATATTTTGGTGATCCTGTGTATGTCTATTCGTTGAAAGAGGGCATAAATGATGGTTTCCTTACACCGTTCAAAGTAAAACAAATCGACACAACCATTGATGAATATATTTACACACCCGACGATTTGATAATTGAAGGTGAAATAGAAGAAGGACGTGTGTACACCGAATCGGATATGAACCGTGTTATCGAAATCAAGGAACGCGAAGCTTTTCGAGTGAGGCTTTTCATGGATATGATTGACCAAAATGAGAAAACCCTTGTATTCTGTGCTACTCAAATTCATGCGCTTGCAATACGCGACCTGATTAATCAATATGCCAAAAGCACGAACCCGTTTTATTGTCAGCGTGTTACAGCCGATGATGGTAAAGATGGTGAACAAGCACTGAGGTGGTTTCAGGATAATGAAAAAGTAATACCAACCATTCTAACCACATCCGAAAAACTAAGTACCGGAGTAGATGCGCCTGAGGTTCGTAACATTGTGCTGCTTCGTCCCGTACGAAGCATGATAGAGTTTAAGCAAATTGTGGGTCGTGGTACACGTTTGTTTGAGGGAAAAGATTATTTTACTATTTATGATTTTGTAGATGCGCATCACCACTTCAGCGACCCCGAATGGGATGGTGAACCTGCCGAACCGGTTGCTCCGCCACTGCTTCCACCATTGGGTGAACCTCAACCCTGTTATGTGTGTGGACAGTCGCCTTGTATATGTCCAAAACCAATTGTAGATCCTTGTTTGGTATGTGGTTATGCCCCCTGCCGTTGCGAAAATCCAACACCACGTATTGTTCGTATCAAACTGGCAGATGGTAAAGTACGTCAACTGCAAAGCATGGTTAGTACTTATTTCTACAGTCCTGATGGGAAGCCAATTTCTGCCGAACAGTTTCTGCAAAGTATGTTTGGAGTATTACCGGAACTTTTTGGCAATGAACAGGAATTACGCGATATATGGAGTAAACCCGATACTCGCCGTAAATTGTTGGAAGAACTAACTGAAAGAGGATTTGCCAAAGCGCAACTACAGGAATTCCAAAAAGTACTGAGCGCTGAGAATAGTGATTTGTACGATGTGCTAGCCTACGTGGCTTTCCATTCCAACATCCTCGACAGATCTATTCGTGCCGACAGGGCAAAAGTGCATTTTGCCGGTTACGACCCCAAGCAACAGGAATTTCTGAACTTTGTTTTACAGCAATATGTGAAAGAAGGGGTTGAAGAACTGGACGACACTAAAATCAGTGACTTATTGATTCTGAAATACCACGCCATTGCCGATGCTAAAAAAGAACTGGGCAATATAGCTGAAATCCGAAATACATTTATTGGGTTTCAGGGTTATTTGTATGGAGCGTAAGAAATACTGAATTAAAAAATAAAAACAATGGATAAACTCATTGCTGCCGAAATTCTTAAAACCATTGCTGCTGACAATGATATGGATTTCTATTTTAATCCCAAAAATTTCCCAGATCAAAAATTTGTTACTGATTTTTATACTACTTTTGATTTAGGGAGAGATTTAAGCCTACATTTTGAACGGTTAGATTTCTTTAATATTCTTTGGAAGCAGTATCATTTTGTTGTTGAGAATATTGATTATCCACATAAATGTGTTTCTCATTTTCAGACACTCCCGCTAAATCTAACCCAAAAGCGTATAGTATTAGCAACAATACTAAAACTGATTAATGATAAATCCATCTGTAAGGTAGATATTTCAAAAACAACTATTTTACTTTTATGGCGTGAGTTTTTTAAGTACTTTCATATCTCAGATGGCAATATTAATTTCGAAGGATTAGATATTGAATTTAAACCAGTAAAGCAATCGTCGATGGGGATTGCGAAATTAGTAATCAAATTCTGTTTTTTAAATTATATTCAAAAACCATTTTTGTATGTAAAAACCATTTTTTCAATAAAAGGGAAAAATGAGATCCCTAAAACTGAAATTAAAGGGATTGAAGACAAAATTCAAACACCGAAAAAACAATTCTATCAGTATTTATTACTCCATAAGCAAAATACAAAACTTGCTTTAGCTCTTAAATCTGAATTCTCAACTGAAAAAGGTAAGTCTATCCGTTACCTGCTGGAAGCACTGGCTCACTCACAACCACCCATAATCACTATCGTTGAAGGTGAAAAGAAAGCTCTTTATAATTCCATTAAAGAATATTTCAACCGTGATATTGGCTCATACAACAGCATCTTTCAATGCAAATTTAATCCTGATTCAGATCCGGTCGAAAAACAAAATCTACAAAAATTCAAAGTCAGAATAAACCACATTCTCGAAAAATTATAATCCTCAAGGGTCAAGCGGTTTCTAACCGCTTGCTTAAAATAGACCTAACAAGTTTTTTAAAACCTGTTAGGTCTTCTCTTTTACCCATATTTTCACTTGTACAGACTTGTATAAACTTGTTTAAACTTGCACAGACTTGTATGTTCTTGTATACAAGATTATACAAGTCCTAACATACAAATCACTCAAAAAAATTCATATTTCTTTGCAGCACAATTAACCCGTGCTGCATTTTTTTGTGCCGCACACAAAAACAAAAATATGAAAATACAGTGCAATTCTCCACCATTTTTCCGTCGGACTTCCCTAACAGTCCCCTCACACTTCCCTCACGGTTCCCTTAGGAAACCAAT
>CAIKVR010000289.1 GCA_903830915.1 uncultured Bacteroidales bacterium | reverse complement strand
CTTTGATTGAAGCTGCCGGACAAGGTAAAAAAGCGGCTTTCTACATGGATAAATACCTCCGTAGCTTGATTATGCTTGATTTTCAGGATGGTGATAAATTACCTGTCATTGATAAAGCAAAAATTCTAAGCAAACAATATACTTTGGCTCCGCAAATTCAAAATGCGATGATGCCATTGGCACAACGGGCTACCAGTTGGGAAGAAGTGGAACAAACATTCACCGAAGCTGAATTGAAAGCCAGCACCGAACGTTGTCTGGATTGTGGCAATTGCCGCGAATGTCATCAATGTGTGGCTGCTTGTCCGTCGAATGCCATTGATTTTAGTCAGAAAACGCAGGTGCTAAATACGACTGTAAAATCGGTAATTGTAACAACCGGTTATAAATTGTTCCCGCCAAGCGGAAAACCAAATTACGGTTATACTAAATATGCCAATGTAATTGATTCCATGCAGATGGATCGACTAATTGCTCCGACACGTCCGTTCAATAATGTGCTTCGTCCGGGCGATGGAAAAGTGCCGGATAATATTGCTTATGTGCTTTGTACCGGTTCGCGCGATTCGGCAATTGAGAACTCTGGTTGCGGTGCCGATTGCGAAAATAACCCTATTTGCTCGCAAATTTGCTGTATGTATTCTATCAAACAAGCGCAACTTTTGATGGGTGCATTACCAATGGCTGATATCACCATTTATTATATGGATATCCGTGCATTTGGGAAAGGTTACGAAGAATTCTTTATGGAAGCAAAATCGATGGGCGTGAACTTTGTAAAAGGGAAAGTAGCCAAAATCCGTGAAAACGAAAACGGCAGCGGCGACCTGATTCTTCGTTACGAAGATACTACCAAAGGCATTGTGAAAGAAGCCAAACATGATGTGGTGGTACTTTCGGTGGGTGTTGTGCCTAATAAAGATGTGCCTGACATGTTCAAAAGCGATAAGCTGGAACTGGATGCATTCAACTTCGTAAAACAAACCGACGAACTGATAAGCCCTTCACTGACAAGTATCGAAGGTGTTTATGTGGCCGGTGCCGCTTCAGGACCAAAAGATATTCCTGATTCAATTTTATCAGCTGGAGCTGCTGCGTCTGAAGTTGCAGGATATCTTTCGAAGAACAAAGAACAAGGAACAAAGATAAAAGACATAAAGACCAAGGAGTTTAATTTGGTAAACTAAGAATTAAAGATAAAGTGCAAAGAATAGGACTTTCTATTTAGTCTTTAATCTTTGCTCTTTATTCTAAAAATCTAATAAAAATGAAACAAAGAATAGGTGTATATATTTGTCATTGCGGAGGAAATATTTCCGATTACGTGGATGTGGAAGAGTTGGGCAAAATGTTCCATCAGGAGGAAAACGTGGTTGTTTCCAAAGATGTGATGTTTGCGTGTGCCGACTCCAACCAAAAGGACATGGTCGCTGACATACAAGCAAATAAGCTGGATGCTATCGTGGTTTGCTCATGCTCACCCAAATTGCATCTTCATACGTTTAAAAATGTGGCTGCACGTGCGGGATTGAATCCTTCCAACTATGTGCAGGTAAATATCCGTGAGCAATGTTCGTGGCCACACAGCGACCGTCCACGCGAAGCAACCGTGAAAGCTGCCGGACTTATCCGCGCCGGAATCAACCGCGTGGCGTATTCCGAATCTTTGGAAAACATAGAATTGACGGTGAAAAAATCGGCGTTGGTAATCGGTGCAGGTGTTTCAGGAATGAAAGCGGCAATAGATTTAGCCCGTTCAGGGAATGAAGTTTTTCTGATTGAAAAGGACTTTTTCGTAGGTGGAAGAATTGCGCAGAAAGAAACACTTTTTCCAACCAACCAGAACGGAAAAGAAGTAGTGGCAGCTCTTTATAATGAAATGAAGAAATTTCCAAATATCACTATTTTCACCGGAGCAACAGTTGAAAAAGTATCGGGAAGTTTGGGGAATTTTAGTGTAGATATCAAAGTTAAACCACGTTATATCAACCCGAATGCGGATAAAAAAGCCGTGAAACGCGCCATGGAAGAATGTCCGGTGAACGTTCATGACGATTTTAATTTGGGATTGGCGGAACGCAAAGCCATTTATAAAAATTATCCCGAAGCATTGCCAGATGTACCGGTTGTGGTGGCTGATGCATTGAAAGATGCAACTGACTTTACAGGCAAGTTTGCTTCCACGCTTAATTTGAACGAAGAAGCACAAACGCTTTCGTTGATTGCCGGTTCGGTGTTGGTAACTACCGGTTACGACCATTATCAACCCAAAGAAGGCGAGTATGGCTACAAAACTATCAGCAATGTAGTGACTTTGCCGGAGTTGAACCGCTTGATGGAAATGAATCCTGAAAAGTTGGTTTACAATGGCAAACAAATCAAGAGTTTGGCATTTATTTATTGTGTGGGAAGTCGACAGACCAAAGGCGATAATAAATATTGCTCACGTCAGTGCTGTACGTCAACCATTCACACGTCATTGCAACTGAAAGAAAAATACAAAGATATCCAGACTTACCATTTGTACCGCGACATTCGCACCTATGGCAAGCAGGAATTGATGTATGCCGAATCGTCAAAACAAGGCGATTTGTATTTCAAATACGAAGAAAAGGAAATGCCTGTGGTTTCGGTTGATGGAAAATCAACGATTGTGAAGGTGAAAGATTACCTGACCGCCAAAAAAGAAATGGAAATTGAAGCTGATTTGGTAGTTTTGGTAACAGGCATGGTGGCTCGTGAAGATGCAACAACCATTTCGGAACTGTTCAAAATCCCGATTGGTCGCGATAAATTCTTCAACGAAATTCACCCAAAACTGAAACCGGTTGAAACCGTAATTAAAGGTGTCTACATTGGCGGGACATGTCAGGGACCAAAAAATGTGAGTGAATCCGTTCAATCGTCGCTGGCGGGGGCTTCAAAAATTACGGCATTGCTCAAAAGTGGAACAGTAATGGTCGATCCGATTACTGCCCGTGTGGATACTGATAAATGTACCTGGTGTGGCAAATGTTCGGATGTGTGCGATTATACGGCTATCAAAGAAGTGCTTTTTGGCGATAAACATGTGGCTG
>CAIKVR010000288.1 GCA_903830915.1 uncultured Bacteroidales bacterium | reverse complement strand
GTAAATTCATTAGTCAGTACAGAACCAAACACATACAAAGTCTTTACCTTATTACTAAGGCAAAGTTTACTTATTTCGTTTTTATATCTGTCTAAATACATAGTTGCTTTTAAATTAATTACGATGCAAAAATACAATTAAATCTGCATTTATCATATTATTAAAAGAAATTCCCTGTAAGAATGAACTTGTAGGGAATTTATAAATCCATTGTCGGCTGACATGTTTATATTATCGATGGGGTGGCTTGGAGCCACCCCGTCGGTGGAAATTAAGACTGTGATGAATTAATGTTTACTAAATAGTCCGTTCTTTTTTCTTTCCTGATACATTGCTTCCCTAGGGAGTATTTGTTGGTTTCTTTGGCTCTAATAAGCCTATAGTTTACTAAATCTGTTTTTGAACCTTTCATTCTTCACCGAATTTACAATATTCGTATTCCATCGCGTTTAATATTCTCGAATAAAGCAGTGTGCAAATATTTCTTTTTCCATTCATTTCTGGCGTATATTAGCGGTGAAAGAACTTCGCCGGTTTCTAATTCCAACTCATAAAATGCATCCATAAAACCGGTTTCGTCGCTAAAAGTTACTTTATTTTTATTCATCAAAATCAGCACATCCCAGTCCGAACTTTTTACGGCATTTCCTCTGGCTCTCGAACCGTACAAAAACACTTGCGACTGTGGGGCGGTTTTATTTACCACACTCACAATTCGATCTATTATCTGGTCTTTTGGGCTCATATTATACTTAATTAATTGTCGTATTTATTAAAAAAAATATTCAACCACATAGTTCACATAGAAATATAGAACCACATAGTTCTAAAAATTTGAGCTTCATGATAAGAGAAACATGATTTTGAGTTGACATAAATAGGCTATTTTGAAAAAATAACTGATTTCTGCATATTCACAATAAATGCACTATGTGTAACTATGAAACTATGTGAACTATGTGATTAAAAAAGCGACCGCTCAGCTCTGCCGTTTTGCTTGCAAAGAATATTTTTTTCGTATTACTTATTTAGTTTATTTAGCAATAAAAATAGTTGATATTCTTCATATATCAAGTTTCAAATTGTAAATCTTTATTAGATTAAATAAAGTTACGATTATTTTACTTGTAAAATTGCTGCTTTCTAAGCTATTGGTGTTCCGGTAGCACGACTCCCAATTGTGATTCCGGTGCTGATTAAGAAGGCATTGAAAATAGATTGATTCAACAGATAATCGAGTAGGAGAAACGGGATTAGTTCCCGTTTCGTCCTCTCACACCACCGTACGTACCGTTCGGTATACGGCGGTTTCTTGCTTTACATCTCACGATGGGCGGATGTTGTTTTCAGTTATCCACATGAGTAATATCACTCTAACTTATCCTTCGGATTCCGTCCTATTCTTCTTGTTAGGAGCCTCATTTCTGAGCATCTGATTCTTTTAATCTCAATAGGTAACATTCATTTACTATCCTACTGCAAGATTCAGCCCTTCAATCAAGTGAGTCCTTCCGATTATTATAACTTTCGTATATCGGCTCGTTTGCTTGCATCTACTATGGCTTCTGCTGACTTCTCACAACAATTGTTAGCCGTATTTCTCAATACGTCAGTGAGACCTCCCGAGGTAAGACGAGTAACCTCCTTTCCATATATCGGCATCATTTATACATACTGTTTCCGTTCAGTTAATGGGACTTTATCTTGTTTAGCAGACTTGTCCACAGTATGTACCTGATAATGTTCGTATTCCTCCGACCGGAAATTTGCCGCTGGCTTCCTTCAGATTCCACCTCACGATGGACACCCTTGCCTTGAGCTAATGGTTGGCAACTGATAGCCCCCATAACGGACTTGCACCGTCAAATATACTCGCCATGCTCGGCACACAACAAAGAGCGACTGCCATTTTAAATGACAGCC
>CAIKVR010000287.1 GCA_903830915.1 uncultured Bacteroidales bacterium | reverse complement strand
ATGTTCCCAAGCAAGACTGGTTGTTTTGTGGAGAACATACAGGTCTTTATAGTCGAGAATTAACTGACTTTCTTATCAAAAAGAACCTGTTTATTTGGTTGGAGAATCCCTTGCAGATAAAATGTTCCTGGGGCATAAAACGAGCTAAAACAGATAAGATAGATTCGCTTGAAATTGCCCGTTATGCTTTGCGATTTGAAGATAAAGCCGTTGCTTGTAAACCTGCAAATAAGGATATTGAATCACTTCGTCTGTTATTTGCATACAGGGGACGATTGGTCAAAAATAAAGTATCTCTTGAAGTTTCTGCTAAGGAAACCCGACGTGTGATAACAAGGGACACTACATCACGATTTATTTTTGAAAATAGTCAACGTGATATTGACCGTATTAAGAAAGAAATTGAAGTAATAGAAACTAAAATGCATGATATTATTGTATCGGGACAATTAAAGGAAAATTACCTGTTGGTAGTCACAATCAAAGGCGTAGCAATGATTACGGCGATTGCTTTAATAATCCACACAAACAATTTCGAGGCATTTAAAACGGCTCGGCAGCTTGCATGCTATTGTGGTGTGGTTCCATTTGAAAAAAGCTCAGGAACGAGCATAAACAAAGGAAATCACATAAGTCAATTGGCAAACAAAGAGATTAAAGCCTTACTGACCCAATGTGCCAGATGCGCTGTACAATATGACAAAGAGCTCGCTGCTTATTATATCCGGAAAATTGCTCAAGGCAAAAATGGCCGAATTGTAATAAACAATGTAAGGAACAAACTTATACACCGCATTTTTGCGGTTGTAAACAACAGAATCCCTTACAGAGAAAATTATTTAAATCCATTTTTGGATTGCGCTTGATAACAAATATTAATATAAATAATTTGGATTTAAACATAGAATTCGGGCGGCAGCAAGGGGGGCAAAACTCACTATAAACTAAAAAGGTACAACCCAGAAATCTGAAAAGAGTTATAAGAAATGAAAACTATTATGACAGACACAAAATTCAAATTTTTAGACAATACTTATTTTCATTTGACCTTGCTTCAAGCACAAGTGCTAAAAACCTATTGGGAAACCTCCCACTCCGAACGCAAGCTCGTAAAAGATAAATACGGACGACTTTTTCATTATCGATTTGATGAGGAAATGAGCTTCAACGACCGCCCCGACCGCATAGATTACCTGTGGGTATTGGTAACTGACGAAAAAGATTCTGATTCACTTATCGAAGTCAATAACCTTTCACTGCTACGTCCGCCCTATATTGCTGCCGACGAAACAGGATGGGTTGGTGTGCATGAAACTGTTTAAAGAAACATACGGAACATCCCGAAAATCCTTTAAAAGAGTAGGAAAAAAAATTAAACCGAAAAAATTATGAATCGAAGCTTTTTAATAGCATTACTTATGCTTTTACCTTTAACTGGATACTCTAAAGATGCAAAAACAGCTTATGTACATTGGGATCCAAGTACAGCCAATAGAAATGGTTATGTCATTGATGTTAAGATAAGCTATGGATTTGCCAACTGTTATGGACAAAAATCTATGGCTATTGGGTGGGGTGAAATTACCTCAAGCCAGTATGTATATAAAGGTAACAAATATTCTGCTGCCGAGGTAAATGGGAAGTTAACTTTTGATAGTATTCGAATAGGTTTTACCACATTAAGTGCTGACTTATACGAAGGCTCTCATATATTAGGGCTGTTGAACTTTAAATATCTTACCAATTTTATAGAGGCTGGTTGCTTTAGTGATATTTCTCACTTTACCGAAATGCTTGGGATAAACGATAAAGATTTTGCCGACAGCCGCTTTCCAAGCCTGACCTTACAGAATTTCAGAAATATAGAAATTGCATCAGATGATAAAAAAGTGGAACATATTCTGTCAAAAAAAGTAAACGATGAGGAATACAGACAACTCATATTAAGAGCCGACTATTTTTTTGCAGCTCAAAATTACGATGGAGCTAAAGCCGAATATAAAAAAGCACTTAGCAAGAATGTAAACAACGAATATTGCAACAAGAAAATTGACGAATCGACCGAGAAGTTTAAACAAAAAGAGCAAAACGCCTTACTCAACAATTACATTACTAAAGGCAATGATGCCCTTAGTCAAAAAAAATATTCAGAAGCAAAATCATTTTTCCAACAAGCGTTGAGCCTCTCGCCCAACAACCAAAGCGTGATAGCTAAAATTGCAGAAATAGATAAAGCAATGGAACAACTGAATGTCGAAATAGCAAAAAATGCCGAAGCTAAAAGAAAAGAAGAAGCTAAACAGAAAGAACTGGAAGCAAAAGCTAAACAGCAACCGAAAGATGATTTTTGGGATAAGCCCGAAAATACTATGACTATAAAACAACAGCAACTAATAGAAGATAAGAAAAGACAGGAAAAGCAGAAACAAGAAGAACTGGCTCGACAGGAACAACTACGTAAAGATGAACTGGCACGACAACAAAGACTCAAGGAAGAAGCGCAGCAAAATGCCATTGCTAAAGAGAATGCAATGAGAAATCCGATTACTTACAATAATATATACAGCGGCGATTCTATTACCATCCCAGATATAAAACTTATTAAATATATAAACCCGTATTTCAAAAATGCTGTAATAACTGTTTCTTCATTCAATAACGAGACCAACGAAGTTACCACATTAACAGGCGAAGGTGTGTTCAACAGAACATTACCACTTAACAAAGGATGGAATAACATTAATGTGACACTTACTGTGAATACTACTCCTATAGTAAAAGAAATAGTAAAGGTTTATTACAAGAAAGCACCAAAAGATAGCCGCTTCGGCACTTTTACCGACCCGCGGGATGGAAATGTGTATAAAACAGTAAAAATTGGCAATCAGGTGTGGATGGCTGAAAATTTCCGTTATAAAACATCTTCAGGATGCTGGGCTTATAAAGATGATGCAAGCAATGTAAATATTTATGGTTACTTATATGATTGGGACTCAGCCATGAGTGTTTGCCCTGCGGGTTGGCATATACCTTCGATAGAAGAATTTGGTATTTTAATTGAAACATTAGGTGGGGATAAGGTTGCAGGTAATGCTATTAAAAGTACTACCGGATGGCAACCAAAAGAAAATATCACTAACAGTAGTGGGTTCAACGCTCTTCCGAGTGGTTATCGAACTTATAACGGTCTATTTTTTGAAATAAATTATAGCACAGGCTGGTGGACATCTTACATCTACCCGGATAGCGATATGAATAAGAGTGTGTGCACTACATCTGCTTCTAGTTCAGGCATGTATAGATATAACCCCGACAAGGCCGCTGGTTATTCTGTCCGTTGCATTAGGGATTAAATAATCAATTTCTAACAGATAATCACAATAATAATATTTCAAGCAATTTAAAATAAACGCCTCATGAAAACAAAATTTATAACCCTGCTTATCGTTCTCAGCTTTTGTTCAGGCATAACAGCACAAACTAATGATGAACAAGCCCGACAAAAATACATGCAAGCCAAAGAGGCATACAACCAAGAAAAATATAATTTTGCCCTTAGTTTTCTTATAGATGCAAAGTTTTTGCTTGGAAAAACCAATGTAAGGATACAACCCATGATGGCTAAATGTTTTGCCAAATTGGAAAATTGGTATGCAGCAAAAAATGCAATTAAAAATTATTATGCACTCAATCCAGATAAAAGTTTGGTGGAATATGCTGAGATGGTAGAACTTGAAAAGGAAACAGATAAACATCTTACAATAGAAGAAGTCAATAAAATAAATGCACAAATGGAAACTGTAAAGCCGGAAACAAAACCAGAAGTCAAATCAAAACCTGTAGTTATTTCTAAATCCAAAACTATAGCAAAATCTGAAACTGAAACTGAAACTGACATTTACACGGTAGTTGAAAAGATGCCTATGTATGCCGGTGGCGAAGATAGTCTTTTTGCATTTTTGGGTAGGAATATGAAATATCCGGTCGTTGCACAAGAGAATGGCATTCAGGGGAAAGTAGTTGCCCGCTTTGTGGTGCAGAAAGATGGAGGTATAAGTGATGTTGAAATTATCCGATCACTCGATCCGGCATGTGATAAGGAAGTTATCCGACTTGTAAAGAGTTTGCCAAAATGGACACCCGGAAGGCAAAATGGAAAGCTAGTACCGGTTTGGTACACCTTGCCTATTGTTTTTAAGTTACAATAATAAGTCTAAATAGCACAAATACACACTACTACCGCGCGATTGTATCGCGTAGGAAGTAGGAAGAATTTTTGTTTGAATAGACTGGTTTGCCACACGATGCAATTCTTAGTTTGCAGTTAGAGAATATTAATAGGTTATTTCTTTACTTTTGTTGTATAGAAGAAGGAATT
>CAIKVR010000286.1 GCA_903830915.1 uncultured Bacteroidales bacterium | reverse complement strand
GGTTTGCATTATCAATGTTGTAACGGGCTGTTTGTTCTATCAGCCCGTATTGTTTTACCAGCGGATAATTGGCTTTTGCTTTTTCCTGACAGGTTTCTATGGTCAGGTTTTGAGCAAAAATCCCAATTGACAGGAATAATAGTAGGGAATTTAAAATTAGTTTCTTCATATTGTTTAAAAAATAATGTTTCAAGTAAAAAATCAGGAGCGAATCCCGTTTAAAATAAGTTTTACATGCTCATCACGACGGCGATTTATGACAATTTCCTTTTGTTTTTCGTCCAACGACATGATTTCGCCTGCAACCGGTAAAAGCAAAAATAAAGAGATATTGATTGAAATAATATTGAAAATCAAATCTATTAGTGTTATTGGTCTAACCCGTCCTGCTTCAATTTCAACTTGTAAATCGGTTTTCAGATTTTCGAAAAGCATTGCAACGACACCTTGCAGTTTTTCCTTCAATGTTGCAACCATTTCGGGATTTCTCGAAAACTCATTGACAATCAATAGCGGAATTCTCGGATTTTCACGAACCATATCAAAATGTGTCTCAATAATGTGTTTCAGTTTGTCCTGAAAGGTCATTTGATCAAGATTCTCTACAACAAATATATTTTGGAAGAATTGTCTGAATTTTTTCTCAAAAATAATATTAAACAGATTTTCCTTGGTACGAAAGTAATAATGAATAAGTGCCTGATTACAACCAATTTCTTTTGCAATCTCGGTCGTTGATGTCATACCAAATCCTTTTTCGAGGAACAAACGTTCAGCTGTTTCCAAAATAACTATTTCCATAGTTGGATTGTTCTTAACTTCCATATTTAATATCCATATTTAATAGACCTATTAATTAAATGCAAAGTAAGGTTATTTTGTTCGGACTTTTATCCGAAATCAGTTCAATAAAGCATTTTTTTTTGATTATTTAACTCAGAAGAAATGGAAAGTCATGAATGCACGACCCAAATTATCAATAATATCGCCGGCAATTAAAGATTCTTTCGACTGACTTGTCAGAGATATATCACCAGCCAACCCATGAATAAAAACGGCTGTCTTAGCGGCATTTTCAGATGTATAACCCTGTGCCAAAAAGCTTACTAATAAACCTGTAAGTACGTCACCCGTTCCTGCAGTTGCCATACCTGAATTACCTGAACTGTTGAAGGTTAGTTTTCCATCAGGTGTTGCTATGAGCGTGTAGCATCCTTTCAGAATAATAATCAGGTGGTATTTCTGAGCCATTTCCTGAACTTTCAGCAGACGATCGTATGAGTTCTTTGAAGTTCCGAAAAGCCTTTCAAATTCTTTGGGATGAGGTGTGAGTATGCTGTTTTTGGGAATTCTAGATAGAAGTTCCCTGTTTTTTCCAATCAGATTTAATGCATCAGCATCTAATACACAGGGCGAATCAAGTTTGCCGAGCGTATCCTTTAAAAATGCAGCCGTTTCGTCAGACTGACCAATTCCCGGACCGATAGCTACGGCATCGTAACTATCAACCAGTTTCACTTCGGTAATATGGTCTTCTGATTTATCTGAATAAAATATAAGTTCAGGCACAGTCGACTGAACAATAATCCTGTTAGATGCCGGACCGTGAACACTCACCAGTCCTGCACCCGACCGTAGCGCAGCTTTTCCGGCCAGCACCGAAGCTCCTGCCATGCCTTTGCTTCCGGCAATTATCAGCGCATGTCCGAATGTTCCCTTGTGTGAGAAATCGGGTCGGGGTTTTATCAGTTGTGCAATGTCGCAGTGTTTTTGAAAATTGAAATTGCTTGTAGTTGAAGTGATAGCGGTTTTGTGCAGACCGATATCCAGTGTTATAAATTTTCCAACTTGCACTTCGTTTTCAGGAAACAGAAAAGCGAGTTTGGGAAATTGAAGGCTGAATGTGTAATCAGCTTTTACAATATATGTGTTTTTTTCTTGTTCCCCTTTAGGGGCTAGGGGTATTTCTTCGCCATGCAATCCCGATGGAATATCTATCGAAACAACTTTTCTCCCTGTAGAATTTATCCAATGAATGGCATCAGCAAAGATACCTTCAGCAGGTCGGCTCAATCCTG
>CAIKVR010000285.1 GCA_903830915.1 uncultured Bacteroidales bacterium | reverse complement strand
AAGAACATGGTAACTGGTGCTGCTCAAATGGACGGTGCTATCATTGTAGTTGCTGCAACTGATGGTCCTATGCCTCAAACACGCGAACACATCCTTCTTGCCCGTCAGGTAAACGTTCCTCGTTTGGTTATCTTTATGAACAAATGTGACTCAGTTGATGACGAAGAAATGTTGGAATTAGTAGAAATGGAAATGCGTGAATTGCTTTCATTTTACGATTTCGATGGCGACAATACTCCTGTTATCCGTGGTTCTGCTCTTGGTGGATTGAACGGTGTTCCAGAATGGGAAGATAAAATTATGGAATTGATGGATGCAGTAGATACCTGGATTTTATTGCCAGAACGTGCTGTTGACAAACCATTCTTGATGCCAGTTGAAGATGTATTCTCTATCACAGGTCGTGGTACAGTTGCTACAGGTCGTATCGAAACTGGTAAGATTAAAACAGGTGAAGAAGTTCAAATCATTGGATTAGGTTCAAGCGCTCTTAAATCTGTTGTAACAGGTGTTGAGATGTTCCGTAAGATTCTTGATGATGGACAAGCTGGTGATAACGTAGGTTTATTGCTTCGTGGTATCGATAAAGAAAGTATCAAACGTGGTATGGTTATTACCCACCCGGGAAAAGTAACTCCTCATACTTCTTTCAAAGCTGCAGCTTATATCCTGAAAAAAGAAGAAGGTGGACGTCACACTCCATTCCACAATCGTTACCGCCCACAGTTCTATATCCGTACATTGGATGTAACCGGTGAAATTACTTTACCAGAAGGAACTGAAATGGTTATGCCAGGTGATAACTTAGAATTAACTGTAACTCTTATCTACCCTGTAGCATGTAACGTAGGTTTACGTTTCGCTATCCGTGAAGGTGGTCGTACAGTAGGTTCTGGTCAGATTACTGAATTATTAGACTAATATTTAGGAAACAAGTATACAAGGAAACGAGTATACAAGGAAATAACAAGTAAACGAGTAGTGAGTTACAAATTCCAACCTCGTTTACTTGTTTACTCCTAAACCTTGTTTACTTTAAATAAACACACGGGCGTAGCTCAGTTGGTAGAGCACTGGTCTCCAAAACCAGGTGTCGGGAGTTCGAGCCTCTCTGCCCGTGCAAATTCTATTTATATATGAAGATTATAAACTATATCAAAGAGTCGTATTTAGAACTTGTCCAAAAAGTTTCATGGCCTTCGCGCACTGAACTGACTAATAGTGCTATTGTGGTTTTGGTAGCTTCCATCATTCTCGCAATGGTTGTATGGCTTATGGATTTGAGTTTTGAATCAATTATGACATTCGTTTACGGAAAACTGTTTTAAATTAATCAATGGAGGTCAAAGTGGCTGAGTCAACAGAATTTAAATGGTACGTTATGCGTGCTATTAGTGGAAAAGAGAACAAGGTTAAAGAGTATATTGATGCAGAAGTCAAAAATTCGGATCTTGGTCAATATGTTGCTCAGGTATTAATCCCTACTGAGAAAGTTTATCAGGTACGTAACGGCAAAAAAATTTCGAAAGAACGGAGTTGCATGCCGGGTTATGTTTTAATTGAAGCCAATCTTATTGGTGAAATTTCTCACCGTCTTCGTAACACACCTAACGTAATCGGTTTTCTGAGTGAAAAAGATCACAGTCCTATTCCAATTCGTGCTTCAGAAATGAATCGCATTTTGGGTACGGTTGATGAACTTCAGGAAACAGCAGAAGAAATCTTAACACCTTTCTATGTAGGCGAAAACGTGAAAGTGATATTCGGACCTTTTACCGGTTTCAGCGGAACGATTGAAGAAGTTCACAATGACAAGAAAAAACTCAAAGTTATGGTTACCATTTTCGGTCGGAAAACTCCGGTTGAACTTGGCTTCACTCAAGTAGAAAAGGAATAGTCGGTTACCTGTTACAAACCGGATAATTCCACTTT
>CAIKVR010000284.1 GCA_903830915.1 uncultured Bacteroidales bacterium | reverse complement strand
GTGGGAAGCGATTCGTTACTGAACGAACTGGAACTGATTCAGATTGTGGACGAAGTATATCGTCGGCTGAAAATCAATGTGGTACTCAAAATAAACAACCGCAAAATTCTTTCGGGCATTGCTGAAATTATTGGCGAAGCTGAAAAAATTACTGATATAACTGTGGCTATCGACAAGATGGATAAGATCGGTCTTGAAAAGGTAAACGAAGAAATCGCATCGAAAGGTATTTCGGATGAAGCAATTGCCAAACTGCAACCAATTCTGAAACTTAGCGGAACAAATTCAGAAAAACTTATTCAGCTAAAAACCGTTCTGGCTTCTTCGGAAGTCGGTCTGAAAGGTGTTTCGGAACTCGAAACCATTTTCGGACTGTGCGAGGCCATGAAAGTAGCCACTAAAATTGAACTCGATTTGACACTGGCACGCGGATTGAATTATTATACAGGAGCTATTTTCGAAGTTAAAGCACTTGATGTAGAGATTGGTAGCATCACCGGTGGTGGCCGCTATGATAATCTGACTGGTGTGTTTGGTTTGGATGGTGTTTCGGGTGTGGGTATCTCCTTTGGTGCCGACCGTATTTACGACGTGCTGAACCAGCTGAGTCTTTATCCCGAAACTTCGCAGGAGCAAACAAAGATTTTGTTTGTGAGCTTTGGTGAAAAGGAATTGCTGTATTGTTTGCCATGGCTGAGTGCTTTACGGACAAATGGTATAAACTCTGAGATTTATCCCGAACCGGCTAAGATGAAAAAACAAATGAGTTATGCCGATAATAAGCGTATTCCGTTTGTGGCTATTGTGGGCGAAACGGAAATGAACGAAGGCAAAGTGATGTTGAAAAATATGAAGACCGGTGAGCAAAAGCTGGTGTCAGAAGCAGAACTTTTGGAAATAATTTGATATAGAAACTCCTGATAACCGAAAGATTATCAGGAGTCTGTTTAAAATATATAGCGGAGATTGTCAATATAATAGTAGAGGAAAATTCCGCAAACAATCACCTGAAGAATAGTGCCGAGAATAAAGTAAATAAATGAGTTTACAGCGTGACTAATAGCTTCATGGTTTTGTTTTCCGGCAAAAAGCTCACCTACAAAAGCACCTATAAGAGCACCTGCCATTATTCCCACATTACCAAAATACATTAATGCCAGCATTCCGGTAATACTTCCCCAAACCCCGAGTCGACTTCCCCCGAATTTATGTTCCCCCCAATTGGGAATCAGATAGTCAAGACCTTGAACAGCAATGACCAGCAAGCCGTAGCGAATGAAGAAGTGTATAGAAAATTCAGTTAATGAAGTGTAATGTAAAACTACCAGTCCGACATAACTAACAGGTGCACCAGGAAACTTGCCTATCAAACAGCCTATCAATCCTCCAATAATAAGGATTCCGGCAAAAATTATCAAAAAATTATCCATAAAAGTTGAATTTGTTTTGTGTATGCAAATATAGATTAAAATGAGGAAGAAAATTTATTTTGCGATTAAAATATTTGAATTAACAGTATTTTGGAATGCTATATTTTTGAGGATAAATTATCTTTGCAATCTCAATCATCAAAACATAATCTTATGAACCTGACAAATATTTTTAATCAAAAACCCTATCAAACCGGGATTGCCTTGAGCGGTGGAGGAATAAAGGGACTTTGTCATGCCGGAGTGTTGAAAGCACTTGAAGAACAAGGCATTAAGCCTGATATTATTTCAGGAGTAAGCTCAGGGGCTGTGGTTGGAGCACTGTATGCCGATGGTTATTCACCCGAAGAAATTGCGATGTTGTTTGAAGACATAAGTTTTCGCCAAATGACAAAATTACAGATTCCCGATGGTGGATTTTTTAGAATTGATGCCTTTGAGAAATTTATGACTAAAACGCTTCGTGCCAAAACTTTCGAAGAACTCAAAATTCCGCTGCGCATAGTTGCTACCAATCTGGATAAAGGTCAGAGCGTGGTTTTTTCAAGTGGCAAGTTGGTGGATGCTATTGTAGCTTCTTGCAGTATTCCAGTTTTGTTTACACCCAAAATTATTGACGGTATACATTATGTTGATGGCGGAGTGTTGAAAAATTTTCCGGTTTCTACCATTCGGGATGATTGCGAAAAGGTTATTGGTATCAATGCCAGTCCGCTGGTTGCCGACAAATACAAGCAAAGTATTCTGAATGTGGCTACGCGTTCATACAATTTTATGTTTAAAGCCAATATCTTCTACGACAAAGAATTGTGCGATTTATTGATTGAACCGGTTGATATGGGAAATTATGAAACATTTGACGTGGATAAAGGACGTGAGATTTTTGAACTGGGTTATCGTTCAACAAAACAATTACTCCAGAACAAATTGAATACTAACGTTGTTTAGTTGTCTGTGTACATTTTGTAATTAATTCAAATATGTGTAGGATTAATCTTTTTTGATTACTTTTGTGCCCCGTAATAACCAATAAAACCAATCATTTATGTTTCCAGTATCAGATCGTTTGGCAGCCCTTTCTCCTTCTGAAACGCTTGCCATGTCTCAAAAAAGCAATGAGTTGAAAGCTCAGGGCTTCGATGTAATTAACCTCAGCGTTGGTGAACCTGATTTTAATACACCCGACCATATTAAAGCTGCTGCTAAACAGGCTGTGGATAACAATTTCTCATTTTATTCTCCGGTTCCCGGTTATCCTGCACTGCGTAATGCAATTTGTGCTAAATTGAAATCTGAAAACGATTTGGAATATAAACCGGAGCAAATTGTATGTTCCAATGGTGCTAAACAATCAGTTTGTAATGTGCTTTTGGCAATTATTGGCAAGGGTGATGAAGTAATAATTCCAGCACCTTATTGGGTAAGTTATCCTGAAATGGTGAAACTGGCCGACGGAACAACTGTTGAGGTATATGCCGGAATCGAACAGGATTTTAAAATTACACCTGCTCAGTTGGAAGCTGCCATTACTCCAAAATCAAAAGCTATTATCCTTTGCTCGCCTTCCAACCCAACCGGAAGTGTTTACAGTAAAGAAGAATTAAAAGGACTAGCCGATGTATTGGCTAAGCACCCGAATATCATTATTTTGTCTGACGAAATATACGAACATATCAACTACCTGGGCACACACGAAAGTATAGCTCAATTCGAAAATGTTCGCGAACGTGTAGTTATTATAAATGGTGTTTCTAAAGGGTATGCCATGACAGGATGGCGTTTGGGCTGGATTGCAGCTCCAAAATGGATTGCCGGAGCTTGTAATACCTTACAAGGACAATATACTTCAGGACCATGCTCGGTAACTCAAAAAGCGGCCGAAGCTGCTTATACCGGTGACCAAACCTGTGTGGAAACCATGCGTGTAGCCTTCGAACGTCGTAAAAATCTTGTAGTGAAACTGGCTCGTGAAATTCCTGGTTTGATTACTAATGATCCACAGGGTGCATTCTATATTTTCCCTGATTGCAGCTCATTCTTAGGAAAATCATACAACGGTAGAATCATTCATAAATCGGGTGACTTAGCCATGTATTTATTGGAAGAAGGTCATGTAGCTTGTGTGGGTGGTGACGCTTTTGGTGCTCCAAACTGCATTCGTATGTCGTATGCCACTTCCGACGAAAATCTGGTAAAAGCTTTTGGCTGGATTAAAGAAGCATTGGCTAAACTGGCGTAAACGAAACCATATCCTTACATAAATTATCAGGGCATTACCGGTTTTCGGCAATGCCCTGATTTGTTTCGGTACGCGCACCTGCTTTGGGAGCATGGGGTCGTGGGTTTTGGATTGTGCAGATGTACAATAATTAATTTTTAGAACTACAACTACCTATATTCGTTTTATTTATATCTTTGCATAAAATCTCTATAATCATATTATGAGTGACCAAATTAAATTATCCGTAAAAGACTTTCGGGCTATTAAAGAGGCTGACATAAAGCTAAATGGAATTACAGTTGTTTCAGGTGTAAACGGTAGTGGAAAGAGTACTTTATCTAAATTTCTTTATTATACCTTTAAGCATGCTAATGATTACGATATCATAGTAAAGAATCAATTAAGTGATTCATTATATGATGTTAATCGCTTTATCTTTTTGTTAGAAAGAGAGGTGTCAGCTCAAGGGCTTGATATTTATACATTCTTTGATAATGAATTAAACTTAAGGATTTCAGAATTTTTAACCGGAAAGATGAATGACCTAATAGATCATGTTAAATCTTTGACTAAGAAATACACACTTAAACTAAATAATCAATCAGTAAATAAAAATAGTGCAAATAGAATTCTAAATACTCTGAGAAATACTTTAGATATATCAACACAAAACAATGATTTTGAATTTTTAGTAGATAAATTGTGTTCTCATATTCAAAAGAAATTTGAAATAACATTGAATGTTATAGATAAACGCCCCCAGAATATATTGTTAGCAGAACTTAAAGAAAACTTTACTGATGATTTTGTTTTACCTCGTTTATATTCGGTCTCTGAATACGATGTACCAATTATATCAAATTTTTCAAAGTTTGTTCCAATAGTTCATTCTGTTGAGAATATAGCCTATATAGATACTCCAATGCAACTCGGAAATTCAGGTGCTAATGAACTTTGGGAAGATTTGAACGAGATATTGAGTTATCCGAAAAATATTAATTCAAATTATCGCATAAACTTTATAATTAAAAAAGAGATAATTAAAGGTGATAGTGTGCTAGAGGATGAGACTAAATTTACTGAAGAAAGTGTTTTTAAATTT
>CAIKVR010000283.1 GCA_903830915.1 uncultured Bacteroidales bacterium | reverse complement strand
CTATTGAATTTGGGTTACTTGCATTAGCTCATAACCTAAAGAAAATGAGCTTAAAAACTCATTTTTTACCTTCTTTCTTTTCTATTTTTCCATTGTTGTCCGATAAAAAAATTTAAAGAAGCCGAAGCATAAGCCCGGCTTCTTATATTTTGTAGTTTTGGTTCGCTAAAACTAATCTACAATGGATAAAAGTACATATTTTTTTGGACAATCCGTTTTCGGACAGCTGATTTCTTTAATTGATTCAAAAATTATTTCAGAATCCGCAAAAACATATAAATCTGACTACTACATTAAGAAGTTTAAAACAAAAGACCATCTGGTAAGCATGCTGTTTTGTGTATTTGCAAAGTGCTGTTCATTGCGCGAGGTATCCGGTGCAATGCTTGGGTTATCTGGAAAAACTAAACATTTTCAGTTAGAGCATATTCCAAGAAAGAGCACACTCGCTGATGCAAATATCCGGCGGGAATCAGATGTATTCGGATTAATTTATAACAAGCTGCTTTTGAAATATGGACGCTATTTATCGGACAGCCGCATTAAAGATGTGATAAATAAGCAAATAGAAATATTTGACAGCACCACTATAAGCCTTTTTAAGGATATTTTAAAGTGCGTTGGCAGAAAACCAAAGAGTGGGAAAAGAAAAGGAGGCATAAAGGTTCATACTGTCATAAACGTGGACGAAACAATCCCCAAGATGATTTGGTTCTCTCACTCAGCAACTAACGATCATGTTTTATTAAGCAAACTGAAGCTTGATGACAACACCATATATGTATTTGATAAGGGATATAACGATTATAAAGCATTTAAAAAATTCAGCGACAATCAAACTGGTTTTGTTACCAGAATTAAAGACAATGCCGTTTCAGAGTTGCTGTGTAATAATCCAATTGGAGAACACATTCATTCCGGTGTCATTGAAGATCAAATTATTATGCTTACCGTCAAAGAGGGAAGTAGCACAAGTACACTTAAAGTAAGAAAAGTAAGGTTTTACGACAGGATCCTTAAAAGAGAATTTGAATTTTTGACAAACTTATTTGAAATGCGAGCTGACTTGATAGCTGCCATATATAAACTGCGATGGCAAATCGAGCTGTTATTCAAGCAATTAAAACAAAACTTTCCCTTGAAATATTTTCTCGGAGACAACGAAAATGCAATTAAAATCCAAATATTCTGTGCATTGATTGCCAATTTGCTCATGACGGTGATTCAAAAACAATTGAAAAGAAGCTGGGCTTTCTCAAATCTTGTGAGCTTCTGCAAAATACACCTGTTTAATTACATTCATTTAATGAGTTTCTTGGAAAATCCTGATAAGGATTGGCAGAAATCATACCTATCATTGCACCAACTAACATTATTTTAGGGGGCTTACTTTCTAAATTTGAATTAATCTTGAATTTTAAGTATTGATTATTAATGTATTGCGTTTATTAAAAATAATTTTACTATTTTTATCGGACATTAGTGGATTTTTATGTAAGTTTGTTTATTAATTGGCGGACTTCGCCTTTTTTTTACTGGTTATTTTTGAATATTTTTATTATTTAATACTTTATACTCATGAAAAGCAAACTTATCATTTTTAAAACCTTATTTATATCACTTTTTTTCGCTGGTGCTGTATTATCATCAGCGTCGGGTTATGGACAATCCTATCTTGGACTAAATGGCGGCTTTGAAGGAACCGCTACCATTGATAATACTGTCCAGACTAGTGCCCAAGCCGGGAAATGGACAAAGAATAACGCTTCTCAAACTATTGCAGATGAAACCTCTGTCGTAAGAAGCGGAGGTCATTCATTGTCCGCTACAAATTCCACTACAACAGGCAGAAGAATATGGAGTCCGTTAATGTCAGTAAGTAGTACAACTTCAAGTGTTACCTTACAATTTTACCGACGCACTGCAACTATAACCAACAATCAGCAATCAATGCCAGGCGTTGGAGATGGTACTACAACTGGAGATCTCAGCTCTGGTACATATTCTTTTCCATCCGCTGCCAATACATATGAAAAAGTTACTTACACTCGTAGTAGTTGGACCTATACAAACATTGCTGCTGCTATTTTTACAAGAATGAATGGGACCGCAGCTGGTATGGTATATATTGATGATGTGGCCATGTATGCTGGTGCTGTTGACGTTACTGCTCCAGGTGCTCCCACGGCAGGTTCTCCTACAGTTGCCGTTACATCACCAACTTCATTAACAGTAAGCTGGGCTGCCCCGGGTACAGGTACAGATAATGGCGGTTATCTTGTGGTAAAAGGTACCAGCGACCCGAGTACAGCACCGAATGTGAATGGAATATATGCAGTTAATAATACTGTTGCTGCAGGGATGACAGTTGCTTATCAGGGAACAAATACAAGCTTTGTGGATGGAAGTCTTACAACCGGTACAACTTATTACTACCGCATTTACACCTATGACAAAGCCTATAATTATTCTTCGGCTTTAACAGGAAATGGCACTCCCATTGCATCAGGGACCCCTACGATAAATGTAGGAACAATTGCTGGTTTTGGCAATCAGACCGTAAATACAACTTCAGGCGAAAAATCATATTCAATAACAGGAACGGATCTGACCAATAATGTCATTATTAAACCCCCTGTTGGATTCTGGATTTCAACTACATCAGGATCCGGTTTTATTACTTATCCTGACTCAATCACTTTGACCCCGGTCGGTAATTCTGTTTCAGGCACTATTTATGTAAAATTTAAACCGGTTGCAGTCACAGCTTATTCTGGTAATATTACCCATACCAGCACTGGTGCAACTTCTCAGAATGTTGCCTGCAGCGGGACAGGAACCGCCGTCGGTAACCCTCTTACATTTACTGCTGTTACAGGAGGGCCAGCACAGATCAACCTGACTGCTACTGCCAATGCGAATAGTGACAATATTGTTGTTGCGTACAATGCAACAGGTACTTTTTCGCCTCCTGTTGATGGAGTGGCGGCAGGCAATGCAGGTGATGCTTTTGCGGGGGGCACGATCTGGTACAAGGGAGCAGCTTCTTCCCTTACTAACCATACCGGTTTAGCGGGGGGACAGACGGTTTATTACAAAACATATTCCATGGATGCTTATTCTTTTTATTCCTCCGGAATGACGGCTTATGCTACAACTTTAAAAGGTGAACCTACAAATTATCCTATTTCGTTTTCGGCTGTTCAGGGCACACCTTCATATAGTGACATTCAGCTTAGCTGGACAGATGCAACAGGAGGTACGGTTCCTGACGGTTACCTAGTCAAAGGCAGCTCTGTTGGATACAGCAGTATCGCTGATCCGGTTGATGGCGTGACCGAACCAAACGGTACATTGGTTGAGAATGTCGTTGCCGGTACAGGTAGCCATAATTTTACGTCTTTATCTTCTTCAACTCCATACTATTTTAAAATATTCCCTTACACTAACACAGGTACAAATATTAACTATAAATTTGACGGAGTTGTTCCTGAAGCAACTGCCACAACAACAGTAAGACCGTGGATAGAGGACTTTGAAGTTGGTAAAAAAGCGGGTTTTGCAATAAGCACTGATACTACGTCAATGGGCATATGGACCATGGATGAAGCATTGGTCGGGAACCTTGCAGCTGATCACAAAAATGGTACATGGGCAGTAAGAATGAGGAACAGCAATGGTTCAATTTATATGAACTTCGATAAAGCAAATGGTGCAGGTACTGTAACAGTTTATCATGCAAAATACGGTACAGATGGCAACAGCACATGGAAACTGCAAAAATCAACGGACGGGGGAGCCAACTGGATTGACATGGGTTCAACGATTACAACCAGCACTATTACGCTCACGCCCCAGACTTTTTCAATAAACCAACCGGGGAATGTCCGTTTTAAAATAGTTCATATTTCCGGAGGTTCAGCTAACAGATTGAATATTGACGATATTACAATTACTGACTTTACCGACCCTGTTATTACCAACTCAATTACTACAGGTAATTGGAGCGACGCATCCACATGGGATAACGGAATTCCGGGTGATGCCACCAATGTGGTTATTGCTCCGGGTACCACCGTTACTCTCAATGTTTCCGACAGCTGCAATAACCTCAATATTGCCCCCGCCGCTGCATTTATTATTAACTCAGGAAAAAGAATAGGAGTTACTCAGAAATTTACCATTAAATCTGATGCTACAGGCACAGGTTCACTGATTGACCAGAATACTAGCAGCGCCATAAACGGAGCTGTTGATATTGAACGGTTTGTGCATCCTGTCAGGTGGACCTTTATTTCATCACCTGTTACAAATGCTGTGTCCAATATTTTCCTTCACGCATGGTTAAAAGATTATAATGAACATACATGCCTGTGGAATAACCCAAGTACGTTAACCACTACCCCTCTCACTACCGGTAAAGGATTTGCATTATGGGACAGTACTACAAACGGTAAAACTTTTGTTTACAGCGGTGTCCCGAATATGGGGGATATTACGCCGACTATCCTGGCAGATACGGGATTTAAACTCGTTGGCAACCCTTACACTTCGGCTGTATCATGGAACGATGCGGGTTGGATAAAAACTCAGATCGGAGCAACCATCTATACCTGGGACGGTAGCAATTATGCCACATGGAATGGTTCCACTGGAAATCTGATCAGTGGGATAATACCGTCCGGGCAGGCATTTTTTGTTTATTCTTCAGGAACAACTCCGGTTCTTACTATCCCAAAGAGTGCAAGGGTCAATAGTACCCAGGCTTTTTATAAATCAACACTTTCTGATCTTTTGGTGCTTACCGCCAACGGAAACGGATATTCGGATCAGACCTTTATTAATTTCAATATGAATGCAACTTCGGGTTTTGATCAACAGTTTGACGGATTTAAACTTTGGGGGATAGATGAAGCGCCACAATTATATTCTTATAATGCAGGTCAGAGTTATTCCATCAATGTTCTTCCTGCGAT
>CAIKVR010000282.1 GCA_903830915.1 uncultured Bacteroidales bacterium | reverse complement strand
TCAATTCACCTGTCAATTCACAATTAACCTTATGAGTAATTATAAAACAGCACCTGAAGATGTAGTTCCTTTTGGACAAAAAATCGCATTTGGATCTGGACATTTAGCCAATCAATTGTTTCCGGCAGCACTGGGAGTTTTTATGGTTGTGTTAGTTATGTCGTTGCATATGAATCCTATTCTGGCCGGTTTGCTTGGTGCAATTCCGCGATTTATGGATGCATTGCTCGATCCGATTATGGGTTTTATCTCCGACAATACAAAATCAAAATGGGGACGACGCAAACCGTACATTTTAGTTGGTGCTTTGATTGCCGGACTTGCCTTTATGGTGATGTGGCAATTACATCCTGAAAACTCGGAGCTGTTCAATTTTTTCTATTTCTTAGTTGTATCGCTGTTCTTTTACATTGGTTATACCGTTTTTGCAGCACCACTTATCGGGTTAGGATATGAAATGACTCCCGATTACAATGAACGCACCCGATTGATGGCCGTTTCGCAATTTATGGGACAAATAGCCTGGATGATTGCTCCATGGTTTTGGGTGATAATCTATGACCAATCTATCTATCATTCTGCTCCCGAAGGTGCCCGAAACCTGTCTGTTTGGGTAGGCGGATTATGTATGGTTCTGGGAATTATGCCGGCACTTTTCAACAAAGAAAAGGTGGATTTGGACAAAAGTAAGTTGGCCGATTTGTCGATGAAAGACTTAGCAGTCAATTCAAAGGAATTTTTCAGAGGAATTAAACTCACCTTGAAAAACAAACCGTTTGTGAAACTTTGCGCTACTACTTTCCTTATTTTCAATGGTTTCCAAACCATAGCTCAATTTGCATTCTTCATCATTGTGTATTATCTCTTTAAAGGCGATACAAATGCTGCAGGTACATGGCCGGCATGGTTTGGTACAGTAAGTTCTATTGCTACTGCATTTTTGGTAATTCCAATCGTTACAGCCATTTCGGTAAAAGTGGGAAAAAAGAATGCATTTATCATAGCCACTTTACTTTCGATGATTGGTTACGCACTGAAATGGTGGGGATTTAATCCGGCAAATCCATGGTTAATGTTTATGCCCATTCCTTTCCTTTCGTTTGGCATAGGTGGTTTGTTTACCCTAATGATGTCGATGACTGCCGATGTATGCGATTTGGATGAACTGAATAATGGCGAACGACGCGAAGGTATGTTTGGAGCTGTTTACTGGTGGATGGTAAAGCTAGGGACAGCAGCTGCCATGTTACTAAGCGGTGTAGTATTGCACTATATTGGTTTTAATCAGGAAGTTAAGGTTCAAACGCTTGAAACCATCACAAATCTCCGAATTGCTGATATTCTGATACCTATTTTCAGTGGAATACTTGCCATTATCGTAATTTGGAAGTACGATATTAACGAAGCAAAAGCGCATGAGATAAAAGAAAAATTGGCTCAAAGGCGTGCTGATAAAAACGAGTTACATAACAATTAAAACCTCAACAGATGGAAAAAAAAGACACAGTTAAACAAAATTAAATCAACAAAGTAGCCTTTAAAAATCAACAAAAAATTCAAAGTATGAAAAAACTCAAAAAAAAATTATCCCTCGTAAAAGCTGCGATAGCAACTTGGGGAAATTCGGTTAAACGATTAACCCTTCTGGGATTAAGTATTATGGCATTATGGTCTACATTGTCGGCAACACAGTATTGTCAACAATCTATTACTGCAGGAGGTAAAACGGTATTAGTCAGTCTGACAAATCCTTCAACTAATACTTATGTGGTATTAATCGAATCCACAGATGTTATGACTGGCTTATATAATAACATTTGGGCGAATAATGTCAATGGTGCTCAAGCAGAACTTAGTGGTACCGGAGTACTTAGTAATGGAGGTAAAACTATTACAATGACAATATCTTCTACCACAGTACCATCTTTTTATACAACCTTGTATGTTCTGTACCCAGGTCTAATATCATTTCCTTGGCCAGCCAGTATTACATGGGGAACTTGCGCCGTTGCTGGAATACCAACCCTTGCAGCCACCACAGCCGCAAGTTCAATTACAACTACTACTGCCACTAGTGGCGGTAATGTTACTGACATAGGCACAAGTGCTGTTACTGCTAAAGGTGTTTGTTGGGGTACTACTAGTGGACCAACAGTAGCTTTGGCTACAAAAACTACTGACGGTACTGGTTCAGGTTCTTTTACAAGTAGCCTTACTAGTCTTTCTGCAGGCACTACCTATTATGTAAGAGCTTATGCCACCAATACAGCTGGAACTGCTTATGGGGCTGAAGTCAGTTTTTCTACTACATCTGCATTACCAACCCTTGCAGCCACTACAGCCGCAAGTGTAATTACAAGCACTACAGCTACCAGTGGTGGAAATGTTACCGCTATTGGCACAAGTGCTGTTACAGCCAAAGGTGTTTGTTGGGGTACTACTACTGGACCAACTGTAGCTTTGGCTACAAAAACTTCAGACGGTAGCGGAACTGGTTCTTTTACCAGTAGCATAACTGGTCTTACTGCTGGCACAATGTATTATGTAAGAGCTTATGCTACCAATACTAGTGGTACAGCCTATGGTGCTGAGGTCAGTTTTACAACTACTGCAGCGGCAATTGCTGCTTCCCCAACTCCAACTGCATCTAATGTATTATCTATTTATAGCGATGCTTATACACCTGCGGTAACAATTGCATCATGGGATAATTGGTATAATTGTCCTATTACAGCTGCTACTTTAGCAGATGGTGGAAATGCTAAGAAGTTAGTCGTAGCTAGTGGTGGTGTTTGTGGTACATCAAGTTTTGCTTCTCCAGCTACGTTAGATGTTAGTGGAAAGACACATTTGCATATCGATGTTTATCCTACTACAGCAACTGCTATTGGAGTTTGCTTAGTTCAAAGCGATGCATCAAGTTATATTTCTTTGGGTACTCTTACTCTAAATCAATGGAACAGTAAAGATATAGCTTTAACAAACTATCCTGGTAAAACAACGGCTGTAACACAAGTTGGATTTAATTCGACTAGTACAGGTACTTACTACATGGATAACCTCTATTTCTACACACCTGCTACAGCTCCCGGTGCACCTACTGCAGCAGTAGCTACGCGTGGAAACGCTAGTGCTTCTGTTGCCTTCACAGCACCTGCTAGTAATGGTGGTTCAGCTATTACAGGTTATACAGTAACTTCAAGTCCGGGCAATTTAACTGCAACTGGTGCTTCAAGTCCATTGAACGTAACAGGTCTAACCAACGGAACGTCTTATACTTTTACCGTTACTGCAACCAATGCCATTGGTACTGGAACTGCAAGTACTGCTTCAACTGCAGTAACGCCTGCAACGGTTCCCGGTGCTCCAACCGCAGCAGCAGCTACGATAGGAAATGCTAGTGCCTCGGTTGCTTTCACGGCACCTGCTAGTACTGGTGGTTCAGCTATTATAGATTATACAGTAACTTCAAGTCCGGGCAGCTTTACAAAGACTGGCGCTTCAAGCCCATTAGTTGTAACAGGTTTGACCAATGGTACGGCTTATACCTTTACCGTTACAGCTCGTAATGCAGTAGGAAGTGGTTCCGCAAGTTCGGCTTCAAGTGCAGTAACGCCAGCTACCATACCCGGTGCACCAACAATAGGAACAATTACTCCTACCGATGGTACACTTTCAATTGCTTTTACAGCAGGTACTACAGGTGGTTCGGCCATTAACAACTATAAATATTCTACTAACGCTGGTTCCACGTTTACAGCTTGTTCACCAGTGCAAACGACTAGCCCAATTGTAATAACAGGACTTACCAATGGCACTTCGTATAATATTCAAATAATGGCCGTAAATGCAATTGGTGATGGAACGGCTACTGTAAGTACAGCTGCAACGCCTTCTATTGCTGCAATAGCTCCAAGTGCACCTACTATAACCGGAATAACACCATCAAGTGGTCAACTTTCGGTGGCTTTTACAGCAGGTTCTAATGGTGGTTCTGCCATAACAAATTATAAATACTCCAGTGACAATGGTTCTAACTTTACGGCTTGCTCCCCAACACAAACCACAAGCCCTATTGTAATTACAGGACTTACCAATGGCACTTCGTATAATATTCAAATAATGGCCGTAAATGCAATTGGTGAAGGAACGGCTACTGGTACTACAGTTGCAACTCCTGCTTCCGTTCCGGGTGCTCCAACAATTGGAACCGCAACCGCAGCTAATGCTCAGGCTTCAGTTACCTTTACTGCTCCTTCAGGTAATGGAGGTTCAGCCGTTACAGGATATACTGTAACTTCCAGTCCTGGTGATTTCACTTCTTCAGGAGCTTCCAGTCCGCTAGTTGTTACAGGTTTAACCAATGGAACAGCTTACACTTTTACAGTAACTGCCACTAATAGTATTGGTACAGGTGCTGCAAGTTC
>CAIKVR010000281.1 GCA_903830915.1 uncultured Bacteroidales bacterium | reverse complement strand
CTTAGTGATATAGTGGTAACCGGTTCAAAAACAGAGATTTCGCGCAAAATAGTTCCGCTTTCAGTTTCTCAAATTTCGAAACAGGAAATTGAAAGCACCGGACAAATGAATATACTTCCTGCTCTCAACAGCTTTGTTCCGGGAGTTTTTGTTACCGAAAGAAATATTTTAGGTTTTGGAGTTTCGAGCACGGGTGCAGGTGCCATCACCATGCGCGGAATCAGCAGTTCGCCCAATACAGATGTGTTGGTTTTAGTCGACGGAAATCCACAATATCAGGGCATTTTCGGTCATCCGTTAGCCGATGCTTATGTAAGTTCTGACGTGGAAAAGGTGGAGATTATTCGAGGTCCGGCATCCATTCTGTATGGTTCGAATGCAATGGCAGGTGTGATAAACATCATTACCAAAAAGCAAAAGGAAGAAGGATTAAAAATCAATCTGGGTGGTTCATACGGTTCATATAACACACAAAAGTATTTTGGAACAATTGGTTACAAAAAAGATAAACTAAGTGCATTTGCTTCGGTCAATCACGACCAAAGCGACGGAATACGTGCCAATACCGATTTCAATATTACAAACGGGTATGCAAAAGTAGGCTACGAATTGAGCAAACAATTTAATGTAATTGCCGATTTTAGTCTGGCTAAATTTAATGCTAACGACAATGGACCGGCAAACTTAGCACCAATACCGTTTAATATCGATGTTAGCCGTGGAAAAACTTCGTTATCGATTGATAATAAGTTTGATAAATCAGAAGGCGGATTTAAATTTTATCACAACTTCGGCACCCATATTTTGTCAGATGGTTTCCGCTCCACCGACCACAACACCGGTGCAATGCTTTTTCAAACATTTAAACTCAGTACCGGAACAAATATCACTGCCGGAATTGACTATAAAGAATTTGGCGGCATTGCCAATCAGGGTTTCAAGCATGATTCACTAATCAATCTGACTGAATTGGCAGTTTATGCTTATGCTCAGCAAACTTTGTTCGAAAAACTGACTATTAGTGCAGGATTACGACTGGAAAACAACTCTAAATTTGGCAGCGAATTGATTCCCAGTGGCGGTCTGACCTACAATCTGTCACACGAAACAACTTTCAAAGCCTCTGTTTCTAAAGGTTTCCGCAGTCCGACTATTATGGAATTGTATTTGTATGCTCCCAATCCGAACCTACAACCCGAACGCATGGTGAATTACGAAATAAGTTGGTTGCAATCTTTGCTCAATAACCGTCTGAACATTGAGTTGACTGCTTTTAAAGTAAAAGGCGATAATCTGATTCAGGTGGTGGCACCTCCTTTTCCAGCCATGCGACAAAATGTAGGTTCATTTGATAATCAGGGAATTGAATTTTCAGCCCGGTATGCTGTCTGCAAAAACCTGTTTCTGCACGCTAACTACAGCTACCTTGATCTGAGCAAAGCAGTTGTAGCTGCACCTCGTCAGCAGGTAAACATCAGTGCCAACTATAGCTATAAAATATGGAATCTGAATATTTCGGCTCAATATATTGAAAAGCTTTACGTGCTCAATACCACCAATCCATTTGCGGGCGTTATTGAAAACACCCCTGATTATTTACTGCTGAATGCGCGCTTATCAGTTCGACCAATGAAGCAACTGGAGCTATTTTTAGTAGGAAGCAACCTGACAAATACTCAATATCAGATTAATTACGGTTATCCTATGCCGGGAATAAATTTCAATGCAGGATTTAATGTAAAGATTTAACCTAAATGATTAAGGAAATATTTCTTTAAATGTGTCGTATTTAAATAAAATATGTAATTTTGAACTGTCAACACCAATGAATGGTTTTTGATTTATTGGAAGTACAATTTAACTACAATTAGTCACTCTTTAAATCCAATTATCATGAATAATCTTGAAAATTTTCACTGGAAAATGGCACCTTATGAAATTCCGATTCTTTTGTTGGTGCTTTGGGATCTTACCTGGAAAGTAATTGCAATGTGGAAATCGGCCAGAAACAAACAGATTATATGGTTTATTTGTATTGCGTTGTTGAATACGCTTGGAATTTTGCCAATCATTTACCTCATAACAGGCAAGAAAAAGAAAATTGTCATGGAATAATTGTCTGCGAAAATTGTGGTTATTAAGACATTTCAAGACAAAACAATTATTAATTTGAACTTTTTCCTGACAAACTGGTTGTATTTATTGAAAATAATACTACTTTTGCAGCGTCTTAAGAAAAGACAACACTTATGGTAAACCGATTTTTTACATACTTTTATTTTTACTTTTACTTTAGTAGGTGAGAGCAGGATAGCCTTTATGTAAAAACAAAACTATAATAAATAGAAAATACATGAAAATCCTG
>CAIKVR010000280.1 GCA_903830915.1 uncultured Bacteroidales bacterium | reverse complement strand
GGAAAACTTCATGTGCAAATTGGTGGTGAATACTACAACTAATGAGGTCAATTCTATTTGCAGATACAGTTATATTTTTTCTGATAGTTTTTGGGTCATAATATAATTGCATTTGGTATTAGTCATTATAGGCATTGCCATATATAGTCCGTCTGCCCACCACCAATAATCCTTATTAGGAGTTTTCATCTGATATTCCAATACTTCACTTGCTCTGGCTATTTTTATACTATCAGGAGAAAGATTGTACAAGTCAATATAAGTCTGAAAGCAAATTTGCCAGTCTCCAAATAATACATAATTATCTGTTTCACCGTACGAATATTTCCATTTTGATTTATCGTTTGATTTAGCTCCTTTCCATTGATTTTGTTTTGCCCAAACCTCCGAGTATTTTAGATATTCTTCATTTTTGGTTATAAAATATGCTTCCATATTACCTGTATGATAGGCAGAAACGTCCCAAGAAGGATTGCCAGGTGTAATATGTGTTGATTGCCAATAGTTATTGGCTTTCTCAATTATATTGATAATCTCTTGCCTAGAAAGGTTATTTTGCGAAAAAGTAGTTGTACTAAAGAACAACAATATAAGAAAGATGTACTTATGGGATTTCATTTTTATAGTTATTCAATTGGTTTTATTGAGGTTTAAGTTCAATTACGTAACTGCTAAAATATTTCTCAATTTTTTGTTGGTCAGATTTTAGGAGAAATAGGAGACTACAAAAATACGGTGTCAGAATCTAAACAAAGTGAATAATTCATTCAAAAAAGTGGAATAAATGAATTTTTTGAAAGTTTTTTAGGCATGAGCATTTGGTTGGGCTGTTATATAAATTTGGTATTGATTATTTTTCTCGTTCAATTTAGATTTTTAAACTATTAGATATTATCTATTGTTGATTCAAATTTAAATAGATATGAAAATGTCATGTGTGTTATCTCAATTACAAACTACAAAGATGAAAACAACAGAAATAAACTAAAACTCCTTTGAATTAAATTTCAATTTCAATATTTATATTGTTAAACACACGTGCCTAATAGGGTGTCTGAACTCGGATTTTTGTAAAAATACATTAATATTTAAGATTTGAGAAGAAAATTTTACTTGAAAATTGAACTTTCTGCCTGATATTATTTGAAATTATGTTCAAATGACTATATTTGCACGAAATATTATCGGCTGTGTCATTACGGTCAATTAAAAACAACTTAACCAATATTCGAAAATGAAAGAATTAGTAAACAAAATCAAAGCCGAATTTGAGGCTTTTGCAACAGATGCAGATTTGCAAGTAGAAAAAGGAAATAAAGCAGCTGGAACTCGTGCTCGTAAAAGTTCACTGGATTTGGAAAAATTATTGAAAGAATTCAGAAAAGTATCTATTGAAGCTTCAAAGAAATAAAATTTCCTGTATCTTAAAAAACAAAGCTTTCTCATTTTTGAGAAAGCTTTGTTTTTTAAGACGTTTTATACTTCATCTTTGCTGATGAGAGCATTTTATTTTAATACTGTTTGAACTCTTCGTCTGAACTCCCCTAAAACTAAAGCTGTAGCAACTCCAACATTTAGAGATTCTGATGTAATCTCTCCTTCTGGAAAATTTGGAATTAGTAATCGGCTAGTAACGTACTTTTCAATTTTCGAAGAAATTCCATTTCCTTCATTTCCCATTACAATAATTCCGGTTCGTGTTAATGTTTTTGTGTAAATATTTTCTCCGTCCATAAAGGTTCCATAAACTGTCATTTTAGATTGATAGATTTTCAGAAAACTTTCTAAATTAACGGTATGTACTCTTACACGTGACAATGCACCCATGGTTGCCTGAACAGTTTTAGGACTAAAGGCATCTGCGGAATTCTCCGAACAAAAAATATCTGAAATGCCAAACCAGTCTGCTACACGGATAATAGTTCCCAAATTTCCGGGATCCTGTACTTCATCTAATGCCAAACTTAGGTTTAGGCTTAATTTTTGCTCATTAATTTCATAGATTGGTTTTTCAAAAACAGCAAGAATACCCTGAGATGACTTCTGATTTGAAATTTTCTTCAATTCATCTTCATCAACTTCAACTGTTTCAAGTGCACTAATTGATTTGTTATGCTGAAACCATTCGGAAGTTCCTGCAAGAAATGAACAATTGAAAGAAGTAGCTAAATCAAAAATGAGCTTGGTTCCTTCAGCCAAGAAAAGTCCGGTTTCGTCACGAAATTTCTTTTGCGAAAGACTATTTATGAGTTTTATTTTAGATTTTGAAATCATTTGATGATTAATAGCTTTTAAATTTGTTGTCACAAAGCTAACAAAGAAAACGATAAAAAGCTATATTTGCAGAATATTTTTAAATCATTTTGGAGTATAAATTATGAAGTTACGCAGGTATGTAAAATATTTGGTTGCTGTTTTGCTGCTTTCGGCCTGCAATAGCACTAAATTTGTACCAAATGGGGAATATTTACTTGATAAAGTAAGCATCAAATCCGATAATAAAGATGTAAAGCGTGATGACCTTAAGGATTACGTTCGTCAGACACCTAATGCTGCTGTTTTCGGGGTTTGGCGCATGCAATTAGGGCTTTATAATTGGGCACCAAAAGATACTACTAAAAAATTTAATCATTTTCTACACAATATATTTCATAAAATTGGTGACCCACCAGTTCTTTATAATCAGTCGCTAACTTCATTAACAGTTCAACAATTGCAATTACTCCTTGCTAATAAAGGATATGTTAACTCCAAAGTGCAAAGTAATGTTAGTATAAAAGGCAAAAAAGCAACAGTTGAATATTTTGTAAAGTCTAACAAGCCTTATCGATTGAATGATTTCAAAACTGACCTTCGCAACGATTTGCTAAACCAGATAGCAAACGATACATCTAAATCACTTATCAAGTCAGGAATGCTCTTTGATGTGGATGTGTTAAATGCAGAACGTGAACGTATAAGTAATCGCTTCAGGCAACAAGGGTATTATAATTTTAACAAAGAATTTCTTTCCTACACTGCTGATAGTACGCTCAATACTCACAAAATAAACGTAACGCTGGAGTTGCGTGATTTTTTGAAACGTTCTATTGATTCTGTTAGTAAAGTTATTTTTAAACAATATACTATACGAAAGGTAATTTTTCATACCAACTCTGAGATAAACGGATCAACTGACCAGACTACTAAAACAGAGTTTGATACGCTTTATTTTCGGGAGTTTTGTCTCGTTACGCCAAAAAAACGGGTGCTTTCCCTCGATGCTTTGGTTCAAAATACATACATAAATCCCAAAGCTATTTACAGTGATGAAACAGTTGAAAAAACCTATTCATCGCTAAATGCACTTGGACCAATAAAATATGTAAATATAAGCTTCAAAGAAACAGGGAATAATGAACTTGACTGTAATATCATCGTAATTCCATCAAAGGCAATTTCATTTTCTGCCGAAATGGAAGGAACCTATACTGCAGGTTATTGGGGCGGAGCATTAAATATTAGTTCAAATAACCGCAATCTGTTCAAAGGTGCAGAAAATTTAGCTCTTTCAGGACGAGTGGCTGCCGAATGGCAAGATGGGGTTTGGGCTCAGGAATATGGAGTACAGGCCGGTTTGAAATTTCCACGTTTTTTACTCCCTGTAGGCAGTTATGATTTTAAGCGGAATATTCATGCCAATACAGAGTTTATAGGTTCATTCAGCTACCAATTACGTCCGGGTGAATTTACCACTACCAATATAGGGTCAGGCGTAAACTATTCATGGATAAGAGGAAAATACAGACATAATTTTCAGCTTTTCGATTTGAGCTATGTTCATTTTCCCTATATCAGCGATGCATTTCGGATTAATTATCTAAATCCTCTCAATCCGATTTTCAATCCTTACAATTACCTTGACCATTTAATTTGGCGAATGGGTTATGGTGGGTCTTTCACCACTTTTAACGCTAACCGTCCTCTCCAGAATTATTCAGTATCACGTTATACTATCGAAACAGCAGGTAATGTTTTAAATGGATTGAGTCATTTATTTGGACAGGCTGATACAACAGGATACTACAAAATTTTCAATGTGCGGTTTTCTCAATATATCAAAGGAGAATATAATATTACACGACATCAGATTTTTGATAAAAACAATCGTTTTGTTTATCATTTGGACGTAGGACTTGGAGTGCCTTATGGAAATGCCGATGTCATTCCGTTTGAAAAAAGATTCTATAGTGGAGGTGCAAATAGCGTTCGCGGTTGGAGTGAAAGCACTCTCGGACCGGGAGTTTATAGAAAGATTGTTGGATTACCACGAGATTTTAATCAGGTGGGTGATGTGAAGCTGGATATGAACATGGAATATCGGGCTAAATTGACAGGTATATGGGAAGGTGCTTTATTCTTAGATGCCGGAAACATTTGGACAATAAAAGATTACGAAACACAATCCGGAGGTACATTCCGTTTTGACACATTTATGAATCAAATAGCTATCGCTTATGGGGCTGGATTTCGTTTTGATTTTTCATTCTTTATTGCCCGTATCGATGTAGGGGTCAAACTTTTCAATCCGGCTATTTTAAGTAGAAATGATAAGTGGCGCATGAGCCCTAGTATTAATGAAGATTTCGCATTGCATTTTGCTATTGGGTATCCGTTCTAAGTTTTATTCATTATTTTTATTCTCTTTCCGGATTTTGTCCAACTGTTTCCTCTCACCTAATAAATCGTAAGTCATTCGGTGGTAGGTTTTTGTGCCATATTTTCTGATTCCTGCACGGTGTTTCGGAGTTGGATAAGCTTTATTGTTTTCCCAGTCGTACATGGGAAATTCTGCGTGTAATGTTTGCATAATTTCATCACGATGTGTTTTTGCTAAAATTGATGCAGCTGCTATGGAAAGATATTTACTGTCGCCTTTTACAATGGTTTGGTGATGAATGTCTGCATAAGGCTTAAACTTGTTTCCATCAACAATAATAAACTCAGGTCGGATTTCCAGCTTATCAATAGCACGGTGCATAGCCAGAATTGAAGCATTTAATATATTTATTTTGTCAATTTCACGATTATCCACCTCTGCTACAGCCCATGCTAGTGCTTCTTTTTCAATTATCGGGCGAAGTGAGTCACGCTCTTTCTCTGTAAGTTGTTTGGAATCATTTAGTAAGGAATTTGAAAAACCTGTTGGTAAAATAACTGCTGCCGCTACAACCGGTCCAGCAAGGCATCCCCGACCGGCTTCATCGCATCCACATTCCAACACATACTTTGAAAAATTAGACTTAAGCCCGATTGTAGGTTCCACGAATAGTTCCACATCATCAGCGGTGGTTTTGACTCTCTTTTTCTTCATCTGCAGATTTTCCTTTGAATTCGAAAACTTTGGTTTCTTTACTTTTTTCCCAAAGTTTAGGTGCAAGATTCAAAACCGGTTGATAACCAATTGATTCTGCTTTTGCTTTGGGTTTTATAAGCGAGAAACGACTGTCGATAGCATCAAAAACATTGAGTAAAACACTTAAAATCAGGGCATATTTAAATGCGGCAAAGAAACCTCCCAAAAGTTTATTCACACCACCAAGAGCAATTGAATCAAAAAATTTATCGAGTGATTTTGCCACAATTATAAGAATAATGGCAATGAGAATAAACAGAAAAAGCCAAGAAAAAGGTAGAGCTGTTTTTGGAGAAAAAGAAAAAGCCCGGATAAAAAATCCGGAAACGGAAGGTGCAAAAGCCTTTGCACCATATATACCTAATACAATAGCAGCAAGTGAGGCAACTTCTTTCACAAGACCCTTGAATAATCCAAAAATAAAACCCATTACGATGGGAATCAAAATAAACAGGTCTAAGTTTGTCATAAAGAAAATAAAGTGGTTTGAATGCAAAGGTAAGAAAAAAGTGGAAATCTGAATTAAGGTCTAAATTATTCAGTCATAATCCATATTATATCAAAAGTCATGGATTGAATTAATGGAATATAATCAATTGAATTACAACACAATAACAAATTTTATTATTGATTTTTATATTCTAACTTCAATCGTTTAATAGTTTGGCACAGAAATTGGATACAAATATTCAATGGTAAATTTTTCAATACAACAAGAATTCAAAAAAGTTCAAACCGCTAAAAATTTATAATTATGAAAACAGTAAAAATAATAAGCCTTTTAGTAGTAATTTTAATATTAACTACACAATGCGTGGCACAAAGAACTTATACAGTACAAGCTGAGAATAATGATATCAGCAATAATCTGGATTTAAAAGCAGTAGCAACTGTTTTTGGAGAATCTAAGAATCTGGAAGAATTCGAAAACAGACTAAACGATTACGAAAGTAATATTTCAAATCTCGACCTTAATAATGATGGTCAGGTTGATTACCTTCGTGTAGTTGAAGATATGCAAAATAACACACATGTTGTTGTTATTCAGGCAGTTTTAGATACCGAAGTTTATCAGGATGTTGCAACTATAGTTGTTGATAAAGATCAGAATAATAGCACGTCTGTTCAGGTAATTGGTGACCCATATATTTATGGTCCAAATTATATTATTGAACCGGCATATTATTATACACCTAATATTTTTGGATTCTTTTGGGGTGCAAATTACAACAGATGGCATTCACCCTATTATTGGGGATATTATCCTACTTATTATCACCATCACAGCCCTTATGCATTAAATGATTATATGTCAAATATTTATGGACATATCAATCACGATCACAGGTATTATTATTCCAATACAATTAGAAACACTTCCGTCCACGATATCCGTACAACCATTAGCCGTAATGACTATGCAACCAGGCATCCGGATCATTCATTTACAAGTAGAAACACAGATGTTCGTAATAAACGTGATTTTGAGTTCAACCGTAATGGAAGTATGCGCTATGGAGGAAACCGTCCGGCGGGTAATACACATACTTATGAAAATAAAGTGAGCCGAAACGGAGAAAATACGTATAACCGTTCAACTGTCAATAGTCCAACTCAGCGAAATCAGGATAACAATAGCATTAGAAGGGATAATAACAACACATATCAGAATCGAACCAGTACAGAACCTACAACCAGAACAAATAATAGTTGGTTAAATACGGACAGAAATAGGAATTCTAATTCTTCTACAAATAATACTTATACTCCACCAACTAACAATAACAACAGGGTTACACAACCAGCAACCCGCTACGATAATGGAAATCAAAATAACACAATACACAGGGAAAATCCTCCCAGAACCAGTAATCCGCCGGTTGTTCAACCACGTACAACAGAACAAAGACCAGCAGCAGCACCAAAACCGGCAGTAAGAGAATCACAACCAGTAACCAGAGACAATTCAGCTAAAACCATAGAAAGAAAATAATTTGATAGGTGTAAACGTAGATTTTGATTTGTTTAGTTACCTGAAAAGCCGTTGAAATTTATTTTCAGCGGCTTTAATTTACTGAAATATATTTCCTATTTTTGTAATCAATAATATCTTTCAAATTAAGGGTTATGGCTATTCCTACCTCCAGAGCAAAAGAATCAGCAACTATCACAATTGATTCAGAGAAATGTGAAGGTTGCGGACAATGTGTAAAAGTGTGTTCAAATTTGGGGCTTACTTTGGTTGGTCATAAGGCGGCTGTTAGTGAAAATCAGATTTTTGGTTGTGTGGCATGCGGACATTGTATGATGGTTTGCCCAACGGGTGCAATTGCAATTGAAGGCAGAACACTTTCTCCGGTTCAATTATTCAATTTGCCTGATAAGAAATCAGCACCAACTTATGATAATCTACTGGCACTATTGCAACGTCGTCGCAGTATCCGAAAATTTAAAGATAAACCTGTTGAAAATGAGAAGATAAACCAGATTCTGGAAGCAGCTCAAACAGCACCAATGGGTCTTCCACCCTCTGATGTTCATGTACTTGTGCTAGAAAATAAAACTCAGGTTCGTACTTTTGCAGAGGAGTTTTCAGTTTATCTTAAAAGTATCCGCTGGATGACTTCCAATTGGTTCATGACTATGATGCGACTTTTTTGGGGCAAAGCAAACGACGAAATGATGCGGGAATTTATCAAACCGGTATTTGATATCTATGTCGACGAAATGGATAAAGGCGACAACTGGATAAATTACGATGCTCCCCTTGCCATGTATTTCTACGGCACACCTTATACCGACCCGGCTGACCCGATTATTGCCGCAACTTATGCTATGCTTGCAGGTGAAAGCCTCGGACTGGGAACGTGTATGCTCGGAGCTGTTCATCCGTTTATACAAAATGGTAAAAAAGCCCGTCTTTTCCGAGAAAAATGGGGAATAAAATTCAAATCGCGCGAAGGTTTGTTTGTGATTTTTGGTTATTCTGATGTTCATTTCAAACGGGGTATAAAACGAACCTTTGCTGATATACACAGGGCTAGTTGAGTAGTTAATCAGGAAAATGGTTAACCAGTCATCTCAACTATAAACTATGAACTGAGTAAAGGTATTCCTGTTCAGTTTGTCCGGGTGTTGGTATTAATTCGGCTTTACTCAAACAATTCAGTGCATCCAAATCCATGATACTCGAATAACCCGAGCGGCAAATTATCTTCTTTGAGCCAAGTATAACGGCTACCAATTCTGCATCAGGCAAGTGCGAAACCAACGTAATATTTCCAATTTGTTTTGAAATTTTTTCGGTTTGAGGTTGACCCTGAACAATCAACATCCGTTCATTTTTGTTTCTGTATTCTAAAAGTAAATTCTCCTCAAAAATAGTTCGTTGTGGTTCAACGCCTGAAATAACTGCCACTACTTCATAATTTGTATCGGGTTTTGTATTTCCCAACCCCTGAAAGCGTGAAAGTGTTCCGATAAACTTTGCATTGTGAGGTAGCGGGTATTTGTGTGCCAAATCACCTGAAAGACCCCCATTTTCAGCACGGTCGGGAATCCAACATTCGTCATACTGTTTGATAAAAGCTTTGTGAAACCGATGAACGAACAGTTCGAGAAACTTTAGATTTTCAGGCATTTTCACCATCAGTTGATGCGTGATATAAACCGAATGAACCCGATGATTCCACATCCCGAAACGGTTATCGGAAATAACCTGATCGAAATGCTCGTTTCTCACTAAATCTCTGAGCCAGAAATGCTCCCGAATAATGCCGGTAATAATATTGGGTAAGTTAAACAACATTGCTCCAACCTGCGATTTTCCGGCAGCATAATACACCGAATACGAAGGAAATTCTATAAATCGAAGCGTGGGAAATTCCTGTTTTAAAAAGGTGAGCGGATAACCATCAGCAGCAATCACTGGCTCATGACCTTCCTCAGTAAGTTTTCGGATTATTGGTACACAGCGTGTGGCATGACCCAATCCCCAGTTAAGTGGTGCGATTAATATTTTCATCCAGCCACCGAAACGTCAAAACCTTTCGCCCAGACCTTTTCAGCAATAACGTTCAATTCCTCAACACTAATTTTCTGAAGGGTTTGGGTAGGTGCTTCTCGGTCGAGACTATACATCATTACTTGTTTTGGGCGGATTTGTTCCAAAGCTGAAATCCAGGCTTCTACTTCTTCATCGGTGGTATTATCGAGTTTTTCGTCGTTTACTTTACCACGCAGAAACATGGTTTGAATAATCAACTGACCATCAAATTTCTTCAATTGTTCAATAAACCAGGCCACATTGATGTGTTTTCCAACGGGTTGATCCATCAGTTTCATGGTGCGGTCGATTGCCGAATCGAATTTCAGGATATTGTTGTCCACTTTATTAAGTGCTCTGAAAATATGGGGTTTGTGAACACGTGTGGAATTAGATAACACGCTTACTTTGGCTGTCGGACAGTAAGTATTCCGCAAAGCAATTGTATCATCAATTATTTCTTCAAACTTAGCATGAAGCGTGGGTTCACCGTTTCCGGCAAAGGTAATCACATCGGGAATCTGACCTTCGGCTACCATTTGCTGCAACTTAGCTTCGAGCGTTTCTCGTACCTGTTCACGGGTTGGTATGGGCGATTCCTGCATGGTGGTATTGAAACCACATTCGCAGTAAATGCAGTTAAAAGAACAAATTTTAGCATCAACAGGCAACAAGTTTACACCCAGTGAAAGTCCCAACCGACGGCTGTGGATAGGTCCGAAAATTATTTCGTGGAACAGAAACATTCTTATTTAGTATATTTTTAGAATTTATAAAACCACGTACACATGGGCATGGGGAAAGTTACAGGAGTTCTTGTTTCAAAATTATAAATCGATACACCGGCTAATGAAACCTGAAATGCACTGTTCTCTTTAGTCTGAAATCGCATTCCGGGCATTAAACAAAACCCAAATGATTTAGTTGTTGTATATGCTGAACTCCAAAAAGGAAATATTTGCGAATACACATCTGATTTAGTAGTTGATGTTATAAATCCAAACATACTATCAAAAATAAAGCTTGCCTTTGCTCCAACTTTTGTTATTCCGGCAATAGAAAGAATAGGTGCGGCAATACTATATTTTGAATCAGAAAATGAGCCTAAAAATCCGTAACCTGCTGAAATTGTCAGATTGTTTTTTACATTACCAAACGTAACATTTGCAAAAGGTAAACCTCCGTAAATGTCAAAATTCCCCAAATATCCCGATGTTCCTAATAAAGTTCCGACTGAATAATGCACATTTTCATTAGTTGAATTAAAACTTTGTTTCAAAACAAACACAAAAGGACTTGCAATCCATGTTGACATTATTCCTACACTAAAGTTATCGGTTACTGCAAAATGTACCTCCGGGCCATCGAGATTTATTATTGCATAGTTTGACCCTTTTTTCAACGGAAATCCATTGGTAGTGAAGGAATAGCGAGTTGTGAATGGACCGGCATCATAATACTCACCACGAACAACCGAATTTTTGTCCTTGATTTTTTCAATACTGCCGATATCAGATTTTGGGATGTAAATCTTTCCCAGATTATCTGTTAGAATGAGCACTTCACGTCCATCATCACTCAAAATTTCACAAACATATTCAACTTTATTCAACTTGGTAACCAGATACAGTTGTTTAGTTTTTGAAGAGTCCGTTTTTTGAAGTTGGGGTGAATCAGCGTTAGTTTCTTTGATGTTTTCTGCTTTTAAGGTTCCAAAACCAAAAAGAATTACAAAAAGCATAATTGTCTGGATTGTTTTCATAATTTGTGCATTAAATGGTTTGTATATATCAAATTACAATTTTATTATTATTCTCTCTCGGTGATTAAATACTCTGCACCAGCCTTACCCACCCTGACGAGCTCCGCCAATATTTTTTCAGGGTTTACCGTGTGCTCCAACATTTCCATCGCCAGGATTTTAGTTGCGTACTCATCTGGCAGTGGCAATGGCGTTGTATCACTAACAAAGCCTTCAACTTTTCTTGCCTTCGTTTTTTTGGCTTTGTCTATCAGAGCATTAATTTTTGCCGCATCGATATCTGAAAAGACGACGTGAGCGCCTTGTTTTGCACAAAACAGTATGGCATTGCCTTCACCGCATCCCACATCCAGAACAATATCGTCGCAGGTGACCTTAAAGCCGGTAAATAGTTCTCCTGTTTCTAACCGGTACCATCCGCGCTTCACCGCGTCTAATAATCCACATATCCGAGGATCGACATCTTTCGGTGTAGTTGCCGCAGGGCTGCTGATCTTTTCCGGGCTTAACTTCTTTGTCAATTTCGACGACGGTTGTTTACGTTTGCTTAGCATATTCGAAATTCCACCTATTTGCTTTCATCCAGAATTGAAAGAAAAGCCTTTAGCAGTGCGGTGCGGTATCCGCTATTTCGAGTCAGGATGATCAGGTTTCTTCGTAAATCAAGGGTGGTGTGCACTTCTGTCAGCCACTCATGAGAAAGCTCTCTGGCTACGGCCATTCGAGAAAGACAGCTTACTCCCAATCCCGCTTCCACCGCCTTCTTGATTGCCTCTGTGTGTCCCAGCTCCATGGAGATGGTGCAGTTGATGCCTTTCTTCTTCAGCGCGGATTCAAATACCTCTCTTGTTCCTGATCCTTTTTCCCGCATGATCCATTGTGCTTGTGCAAGCATTGCCCTGGATGCTTTTTTTTGCTCCTCCCAGGGGTGGCCTTTGCCGACAATCACCACAAGTTCGTCGCTCCGCCAGTGTGTTGCTTGAAGCGAGCCGGCATGGGAAGGCCCTTCGATAATTCCCAGGTCCAGCTCCCCGGATTCCACGGCGTGTTCGATCTGACTGGTATTGCGCACTTGCAGCAGTGACTGGGCACGAGGATGATGTCGCGTGAACTCCCCAACAATGGCAGGAAGAAGATAATTGCCAACAGTCGTGCTGGCGCCCACTTTCAATACCCCTATCGGTTGACCGACGGATTCCACAAGCAACTGCTCTATCGTGCCGACTTGCCGCAGCACCTCCTGGGCCTGAGACAAAATCAGACGCCCCCGGTCGTTGAGCAGCAAGCGCCTGCCCCGGCGCTCAAAAAGCGGCGCGTCGGCAAATTTCTCCAATTCCGCAATAGCCATGCTGACTGCCGATTGGGTGATAAACAACTGTTCGCCGGCTTTCGTGACATGCCTGCCCCCTGCAACCTTTTCAAAGATCTCTAGCTGCCTCAAGGTAATTGTCATGGTTCCACACTC
>CAIKVR010000279.1 GCA_903830915.1 uncultured Bacteroidales bacterium | reverse complement strand
CCACCGGTAGTTGTAAATCCGGCAATACTTTGTGTTCCTGTTCCGGTGATAGTAATGGCAGAAGCATTAGCGGTTAGGGTTCCACTGTTGGTAAAGTTTCCACCAAAGGTCAGCGCGTAATTATTAGCAGAAGTAGTATTTAATGTTGATCCTGAATTAATGGTAAGAGGAGCATTGATAACTTCCGCACTGTTGAGTGAAATAGCTCCAGTACTACCAATAATCACCCCACCCGTAGCTGTAAATGGAGAAATCCATTCCGAACCTGCGGTACGGGCAGCGGTTGTATTATATTGTAAAGTTGCAGCAGCACCATAGGTAGGAGCAACAGAAACTGTTCCTGTTCCTTCCATGGAAAGAATACCATTTACTGTAGGAGTAGTTGAGAAGGTTTTTAATCCTGTTCCACCCACAGTGAGGTTATTGAAGGTATTTGTTCCACTGATAGTCTGTGTCGCTCCGGTAAACAATACTGTACTGCTGTTAGCTGTAAATGTACCGTTGTTTGTCCAGTTACCTGCAATTGTCAATGTATTTGTTCCGGTAATGGTAACCGATGAGCTTGCATTGATAGTGATATTATTACAGTTGGCTGCTGCTCCGATAACAGGTTTGTTGGTGACGTTTGGTATGAATACATCATCGGTTGACGTTGGAACAACTCCATCAGACCAATTGGTTGCAGTAGCCCAGTCTGTATTTGTTGCACCTGTCCAATTATTAGCAGTACTCAGAATACCGGTATTCGCAACAAAATAAGTTGCATTTATAGTTGTTGCTATAGAACCTGTACCACCGTAAGTAGATGATGACTGAGCGATTCCATTTAAATTAAGTACATTTGCTGTATGTACTAAACTGGAACCTAAATCAGCTGCCGTTCCACTTGCCAATGAAATGTTATTATTTATTGTAATTCCTGATGGAAATGTTTTCGTGCCACCACCGGAAAGACCTAGATTATAATAGGTAGTACCTCTAATTGTTTGAGCAGATGACCCCGTATAATTTACAGTATTTCCAATTGAAGATGCAGTAAGATTGATACTCCATGCTGTACCGCCAATATTTAAAGTACCATTATTTATTATATTTCCGGTTCCACCAAATGTAGTTCCTACCGTTAAAGTTCCGTTATTAGTGTATGAACCGCTAAGAGTTAAATATGGAATTGAAGTAATTGTACTACCACTAAATAAATTTGAACTGCCCGAAAAGGTATGATTACCTGTACTAAGTGTAAATGTAGAAGCATTATTGCTTAAATTACCACCAAAGCTAACATCCGAAGCTGCAGATTCATTCCAGGTACTACCACTGCTTAAAATAACATCTCCGGTAAAAGTTTTTGTGTTTATTCCAGTTATATTGAGTATTCCACTAGTTCCACCACCAACTGTTGTTGTTCCAGTCACAGTTAAATTGTAAGCTGCAGCATTAAAAGTTGTTCCATCGCCAATAATTAAATTTCCGTTAATGGATAAGCCGGCAACAGTTGTTGTTGATGTAGTTCCACTTAATGTTAGATTTCCTCCAATTGTTGTTGTTCCCGACTGCAATGTTTTAGCACCGGAACCTGATAATGCAAGGTGATAATAATTTACACCAGCAACTGTTTGTGCAGCTCCATTGTAATTTACAGTTCCTGTATTGGAATTGAAAGTTCCAGTATTTGTAAATGTCCCAGTTAATGATATCGTTCCGGAATTACTAGTTATCGTTCCTGCATTGACAATATTTCCTGATACTGTCAATGTATTTGATCCATTGATTGTAACTGCAGAACCTGTAAATACTGTAAGGCTCGAACAAACTGCACTGGAATTAATTATAGGTTTATTTGTAACATTTGGAACAAATGCAGCATCCGAAGCAGTTGGCACTGTTCCTTTCGACCAGTTAGTTGCTGTATTCCAATCAGCACTTGTAGCCCCTGTCCAGTTATTGGCAGTACTTAAAACCCCAGTATTTGCAACGAAATAAGTTGGATTTATAGTTGAAGCTAATGAACCAGTACCACCATAAGAAGATGATGACTGAGCTGCACCATTCAAATTAAGCACATTTGCTGTGTGAACTAAATTAGATCCTAAATCAGCAGTAGTTCCACTAGCCAGAGAAATGTTATTATTTATTGAAATTGCAGATGGAAATGTTTTCGTTCCAACACCTGAAAGTCCGAGGTTGTAATATGTAATACCTCTAATTGTTTGAGCTGTTGACCCCGTATAATTTATTGTATTTCCAATAGCAGAAGCTGTGATATTAACAGTCCATGCTGTACCACCAATATTTAATGTACCATTATTAATAAGATTACCAGTTCCACCAAAAGTTGTCCCTACAGTTAAAGTTCCATTATTAGTGTATGATCCACTAAGAGTTAAATATGGAATAGAAGAAATTGTACTTCCATTAAAAAAATTTGAGCTTCCCGAAAAGGTATGATTACCTGTATTGGCAGTAAAGGAAGTTCCATTATTAGTCAAACTACCTGCAATATTATAAGCGGCTGAATTGGTTTCATTCCAAACTCCACCACTACTAATTGAAATATCACCAGTAAATGATTTAGCACCTGTACTCCCATCTGTATATGTACCCGAAATTGTTGTAGTACCTGTAACAGAAAGTGTATATGTTGAACTATTCGTTAATGTAGCATTACTGTTTATGGTTAGATTTCCTGCGATATTTCCATTTCCATTTAATGTAGTTGAGCCGCTGGAAACAGTCAAATTATTAAATGTAGTTGGGGCGATACCTCCAATAGCTTTAGCAGTACCAGTCATATATACGGTACTTGATCCAGGCGTAAATGAAGACCATGTATTATTAGTCCAATTACCAGAAGTAGTAATAATACTTGAACCAGCGTCAAGTATTCCTGTTGTAATTAATATATCACCTGTAATTGTATGGGATAAACTTGTTCCAAGATTTAATGTTCCCCCGGCACCATTAATTGTCAAACTCCCTGCTGAAACATTTCCTGATAAAGTTGCAATACCACCAGTTTTAGTAGATGAAACAGTTCCTGTAGTAGTAAATCCTGCAATGCTTTGAGTTGCCGTTCCTGTAATAGTAATAGGAGAGGCATTTGCAGTAAGCGTACCATTATTAGTAAAGTTTCCGCCAAAAGTAAGTGCGTAATTATTGGCAGAGGTAGTATTTAATGTTGATCCTGAATTAATGGTAAGAGGAGCATTGATTACTTCGGCACTGTTGAGTGAAATAACACCCGTACTGCCAATAATCACTCCACCGGTTGCCACAAAAGGTGTAATCCATTCACTTCCTGCTGTTCGGGCAGTGGTTGTATTATACCGTAAAGTTGCAGCAGTTCCATAAGTAGGAGCAGCAGAAACTGTTCCGGTTCCTTCCATCGAAAGAATACCATTTACTGTTGGATTGGTAGAGAATGTTTTAAGTCCTGTGCCACCAGCAGTGAGGTTATTGAAAGTGTTTGTTCCAACGATAGTTTGTGTTCCACCTGTAAACAATACGGTACTGCTGTTAGCAGTAAATGTACCGTTGTTTGTCCAGTTACCCGAAACTGTCAGTGTATTGGTTCCAGTAATTGTAAGGGATGAACCGGTATTGATAGTGATATTTTTACAGCTGGCAGATGCTCCGATAATCGGTTTGTTAGTTACGTTAGGTATAATTACATTATCTGTTGATGTTGGAATTCTACCATCCGACCAGTTAGTTGCCAAATTCCAGTCAGTGCTTGTATTACCGGTCCAGTTCTTTAGATTACTAATAATACCAGTAGACGCAGCAAAATAGGTTGTATTAATATTATCTGCCACTGAGCCAGTACCACCCCAGGTGGATGAACTTTGTTGCGTTCCGCCCAGATAAAGATTTGAAGCAGTATGTGTAAGACCTGTTCCAAGATTAGCTACCGCACCACTTGCTATAGAGAAATTGCCGTTTGTTGTTGTATTATTTGCAAAAGTTTTAGTGCCACTTCCAGCCAATGTCAGGTTGTTAAAGGTGGTTGCGCCGCTAAGCGATTGTGTTGTACCATTCAGGTTGATTGTACTTGTTGTGGGAGTAAATGTTCCACTGTTAGTAAAGTTACCTCCAATGTTATGTGTAAAGCTGCCTGCTGTAAAGGTTGTTCCTGAACCAATTGTCAAATTTCCTGAAATGGTAAGTGCAACAGCAGGAGTAACTGATGCCGTTCCACTCAGTGTAAGATTACCACCAATGGTTGTTGAATTAGCTCCCATTGTTTTAGCTGCACTTCCCGAGAAGGTCAGGTTGTAATAATTTACATCAGCAATGGTTTGAGCTGCACCAGTATAATTCACTGTACCGGTTGAAGGGGTAAATGTTCCTGCTGTATTGGTTACCGTACCTCCGATATTCAATGTGCTTGAACCACCGTCAAGTGTTCCGGCAATACGTGTCCATGCACCTGAGATAGTATGGGTAAGTCCACTACCTAAATTAAGTGTACCACCAGCAGTTGAATTGGTCAGCGAAGCAGCATTTATATTCCCTGTCAATGTAGCAACCCCTGCTGATTTGCTGCAGGTAACTCCACCGGTGGTTGTAAATCCGGCTATACTTTGTGTTCCTATTCCTCCAATTGTAACTCCACCGGTTGTTCCACTTGCAGTTCCATTGTTAATAAAATTGCCATTTAAGGTCAATAAATAGGTTGACATTGATAAATTCACAGCACTATTAACGGTTAACGCTCCATTTGTTGTAAAATCAGAACCTAAACTTGTTGTTCCTATACCGCTAAATGTTAGATTATTTACGGTATTTGCTGTAGGAGTTGTTGTAAATGTACCGGTTGAAGCACCTTTAAATTCATAATTTGCAGCGCTGCTTAAATTTGTGGTCATGTTAGTAGCAAAAATTGACCCGGTCAATCCTGTGGCATTTGAAGTAATCAAATTTGCACCTGAATTTAATGTGAACATGGCCGTACCTGGTACTCCATCTACTTGAGAAACCACATAAGTACCAAAATCAAAAGTTCCGCTGACATTTATCTCACCTTGGTATGTTGGTTGTGTTGCAAGATCGGCACTACTTATTGTGAAATTTGAAAGTAATTGAACTGTTTTTCCAACAGGAATTATGTATTTTACCCAAATACAACTTCCGGGAGTTGAAGTGCTAATAGTTTGTGTACCTGAACCATTAAAAGTTATAATTCCATTAGGAGCACCTGCACCAGTAGTAGTCATGCTTCCTACAGCCGATGTCTGACTAAAATTCCCATTCAAAGTCATTGAACTACTACCTGTAGCATTTGAATTAAAATCAAAAACACCACCCGACTGTGTGTAATTTCCAGCAATTGATATGGCATTTGAAGTAGCATTGTTAAATGCTAAACCTCCCGAACTCAAATTAAAATTACCCGCTATTGACAGCGTACCGGTTGCAGTTTTTGTACCTAAACCACTTATTGAAATATTGTTAAAATTGCTTGCACTAATAGTTGTTGCAACATCACCGTTAAGATTAATTGTTGATCCGGTAGCAGTAAATATACCACCATTTGACCAGTTTCCTTTTACGTTATGTGTAAATGCTCCGGCAATAAATGTTGTACCAGTTCCAATGGTCATATTCCCATTTATTGTCAAACCAACCACAGCAGTCGATGATACAGTTCCGCTCAAGGTTAAATCGCCACCAATCGTTGTTGTTGCTGATTGTAAGGTTTTTGTACCACTGCCTGAAAGAGTAAGGTGATAGTAATTTACTGGTACAACTGTTTGTGAAGTTCCATTATAAATTACAGTTCCGCTATTGGCTGTAAAAGTTCCACTATTTGTCCAAGACCCGTTAATTGTTAGTGAATTTGTTCCTGCTATTGTCAATGAAGCACCAGCATTTACAGTGATATTATTACAAAACGATGCAGCATTAATAACCGGTTGATTTCCACCGGAATTGATTATTACATTGGTCGAAGAAGTTGGTACAACTCCATCGCACCAGTTGGTTGCAGTATTCCAGTCGGTACTTACCAAACCTGTCCATGAACCGGCAACACATGTGGCTGATGTAATATTTAAAGTTCCTGATGCAGGAGCAAAATAAGTAGAATTGATAAATGTAGCTGCTGAACCCACACCACCCCACGAACCGGCTGGTTGTCCACTTCCTGCAATAGAAAGTGTATTTGCTGAATGGGTTAATCCGGTTCCCAGATTGGCTATTACTCCACTGTTTATTGTAAAACTTCCAGTTGTAGTTATTGCATTAGTAAAAAATTTTGTAGCACTTCCACTCAAAGTTAAATTATTGAATGAGGTAGCTCCTGTTATGGATTGTGTTGTTCCATTTAGGTTAATTGTACTTGTATTTGCATTAAACGTTCCCGTGTTTGACCAGTTACCTGCAATATTATGGGTGAATGTACTTGCCGAGAATGAAGTTCCAGTACCAATAGTAAAATTACCTCCTACAGTCATAGCTTCAACTGCCGTAGTCGTTGTAGTACCAGCAGTCGCAAAATTATTCTGAATTGTTGTTCCGGTCGATAAAGTTTTAGCACCACTTCCCGAAAGAGTTAAATTATAATATGCTAAAGCAGGAATAGTTTGAGCTCCTGTAGCATTCCATTCAACTGTACTTGTATTGGCTGTAAAAGCACCACCATTACCACTAACACTACTTCCAAATTTTATTACACTTGAACCACCATCTAATGTACCGTTTGTTCTCGTCCATATTCCACTTATAGTATGTGTTAATCCAGACCCTAAGTTCATCGTGCCTCCCAAACCATTCATTGTAAGTGATCCTGCATTTACATTACCGACAAAAGTAGCAATCCCGCCTGTTTTGGTTGATGAAACTGCTCCGGTACTACTAAATCCGGCAATACTTTGAGTTGCTGTACCGGTAATAACAATTGGCGAACTTCCGGCAGTAAATGTTCCACCATTATTAATGAAATTTCCTCCTAGTGTAAGCTGAAAATTTCCGGTTGCCAAAGTAGCACCGGAATTAATAGTTAACGGAACAGATGTTCCCATAACTTCAACCGAGTTCATTGTTACTGAACCGGCAGTATTTGCAATAATAACCCCGCCTGAGCCTGCAAAGGGGCTTATCCATTCTGTTCCCGCAGTATGAGCATCCGTTGTTTTGTATTGTAGTGTATAGGCTGTCCCCGACCATGTGGGGGCAGTTGAAGGAGCTGCTGTACCTTCAATCGAAAGAACACCAGTTACTGTAGTACCTGTGTTTGTTTTTGTGCCGGATCCTGAAAGAGTTAGATTATTGTACGTGGTAGCTTTTACAGTCTGAGCCGCACCATTATAATTAACTATATTACCAACCGCAGTGGCTGTAAGCGTCGTTATTCCGGAAGTGCCACCTATGTTTAATGTTCCGGTTGCTGAATTAGTCAATGCTCCAGTTCCTGAGAGTGCTGTAGGTATAGTAAGGTTTCCATTATTAGTAACCGTCACACCAGTTACTGTAATATTTGGTATTGATAGTGTTCCGTTAATGGTTTGAGTATTGGTACTGAAGGTGTAAACGGAAGTCCCTGCAAAAAACACACCGTTATTCGTTAAACCGCCCCGAAAGTTTATTGGTTCAACTACATTGTCATTGTCCCATGTTCCGGTCGAACTAACAGTAGTTAGCCCAACAAAAGTTTTTGTTCCCGTTGCACTTAGGAAAACAGCAGAACCATCAACTGTCGTTACACCGTTAACAGTTAAGTTAAAAGCGTATAAATTATTGACAGACCCAGCAGTTACAGCCAAATTTCCACTGACAGTAAATGTGCCGGTTGTCGAACCTGTTATTGTACCACCGGAAAGCGTTAAATTGGTGCAAGGGTAGGTTTCAGCGGCATTACTGGTCCAGGTGCCACCCGATAAAACTACGTTGCCAAATGTTTTATTCCCTGTTGTACTGGCAAAAACAAGCGTTCCCTGAACAGTCGTTGTGCCACCAACGGTGATGGTCATCGCATTCATGGTATTTGTTCCTGAAGCTACATTCAATGCACCTGTTACGTTGAACACTCCTGTACCTGTACCGTTAATTGTTGAGCCAGAAAGTGTTAAGTTTGCTATGGTGTAGCTTTCAGAAGCATTGTTTGTCCAAGTACCCCCTGAAATAACAACATTATTAAAAGTTTTAGTGGCGGTAGTACTTGTGTGGGTTAAAGTACCACTTACAGTTGTTGTTCCTGAGGAGGTGAAATTGAATCCGTTTATAGTCAGAGCAGAACCAGTAGCAATATTCACATCCGCACAAGCTGCAGTTGCATTTACAGTTACTGTTCGGTTATTTTGAATGTATACAATATCACCAGCAATTGGATATATGCCAGCACTAACTGCCGAACCACCCGATGTTAATGACCATGTGGTATTTGTATTCCAGTTACCTGTTGCTCTTGAATAATATGTTGTTGCACTTAATGTATTAATGCTGAAATATAATAGCAAGATAAGAACACCGAGAATACCCGGAATCCTTGCAGATACAGCTTCAGAATTTTTTTTCTTCATCGTTGTATTCTCTATATGTTTTGTAATTCTATTTATCGACATAAAAACCATAACCGCTAATTCAAATTCATTAATTTTCTATAATCAGGCTCGTGGTGAGAGTTTTATCATCTTGAAAAAGATTACTCTTAGAATTTTCTATTTTCATGAGGCTATTATGGAAAACTCTGCAAAAGTAGTGAAACATCTCGAAATATCAAATTATTACCACTGTAAATATGTAATTAATACTACATAAATGTATTTTGAAAACAGCTTATAAAGATTATTGTTCGACACTTAACGGATATTTGCAGGTTTTTAACTGCAAATCAGGCATTAATACTTAGTTATAACAAATATATCTGTTTCAATAATTTTATTAATTCATATTTAATAAAGATATATCAACAACTGTACCATCGAACACAAAACACGTATAATCAACATATTAAATATTTCTTATTCAGTCCAGACCTTCGTTTTCAAATAACATAATATTGAAATCGAAGAGTTAACAGTTTATTATAAAATACGCCTTTAAAATGACTTATTTTTAAAAGCTAAAATTCGCTATAAATTTAGTTCAAATATTTTATTTAATCTAGTGTTTTATTAAAATTGTTTGAGATATTATTTGATTTAAAAAACGAAAATAATTAAATTAATTCGTACAGTAGCGATTAAAATTATTGTCCTTAGAAATACAACATGCAATGTCGTTAAGATAAAAAAATGAAATTTCAGGACAACTCTATATTGTTTCAAGTAAACGTTATAAAGGAACAGTTTAAAGAGCACAAGTAAGTGATTTTAGAAATGCTGTGATAGGAAGAACTGAAAAAGGTATAATTATGACAACAGGTACTTTTTATTCAGATGCAATTAAAGAAGCTAATAGGGAAAGGTGCACCTCAAGTAGAGCTTATAGATGGTGAAAAGTTAGTAGAAATGTTTAAAAGAGTAGAATTGGGTGCTAAGTCAAAATTAGTTTGCGAAGTTGACTTGCCATTCATTGAACTATTTATAGGGAAAAAATAAAATATATCACTAATATCCCGCCTCCAATTAATCACCAACCGTGAAAACATTCGAAGTTATAATCCGGTCAAAACTGTTCCGCAGGAAGTGTTGATAAAGATTCTCCATGCAGGAAGGCTTGCGCCTTCAGCCGCAAATTTGCAGCCGTGGCAGTTTGTAGTTGTTTCGTCGCACGAAAAACTAGTCGAAGTATGCGTAGCTTATCCCCTGGCTTGGTTTGCCGATGCGCCACATATACTTATAATCACTGGCAATAAAGATAAAACATGGAAAACGCGGCGATGGATATAACTGTATTGAAACCGATTTGACTATAGCAATGGATTATCTCATTCTGGCAGCCGAAAGTCATGGTGTGGGAACGTGCTGGGGTTGGTAATTTCGATTATGAGGCACTTCGAAGGATGATGTAACTCGAAGATATTGAGGTTGTTGTTGCTCTTACTCCATTAGGCTATCCGAAAGAAGGTTTCGAGATGAAAGATTGAAAATCAGAAAACTGTTTCAGGAAGTTGTAACGTTAATCTGAAAATACCAAACAAATTAATCGTAATTTGTATGTTTGAATTGTTATGACAAAATAGTTCTATTAAATACATTAATACCAATAAAGCAATATAAATTGCGTTTAAAGGTCTATTGTTTGTATAAGTTATTTTCAATACAAGTCACAATGAAAAACCTCAATTATCATATTTACTGACAATTGCGGTTTTTTTTTATATATTATGATTGTATTTATTTCAGGCAATATACACATGAAAAATAATCAGCATAAGCATAAAAACCATCATGTAAATATTGATGCCAATAAATGACTTCTTTAGATTCATTTCTGTTTGTTTCCCGAAAGCCAATAAGGTAAAAAGTCCGATAAAAAGAATATTAAGGACAAAAACTATTGCAAAAAAAGTCCATGAAAGATGTGTCAGATATAATGGTATAGCAATGGAAATCAACGAAGTGGCTACCACCCAGGTGAAAATTACTTTCTTCAGATTGGCTGTATGTATGGCCTGATTTATAGTACGAAATCCTGCCAGTTCATATTCATCACCGTATTTCATCATCAACAACCAAAAGTGAGGTATTTGCCAGATAAACAGAAAGAAAGCAATGGAAACTATGGTTGGATCAAACATTTTGCCGCCTGCTGCCGTCCAGCCAATAAAAGCCGGAATTGCACCCACTACCGAACCCGGAACTACAGCGAATGAAGAAACCCTTTTGAGATAGGTGTAAACTCCATTGTACCAGAATATATTCAGCAGACCAAGCAAGGCAGGAATAATTCCAAAAGCAAGAAACAGGATAGTGAATCCGGCTTTAATGAACCAGAATGAGATGATAAATCCAATCTGTGGAGAAAGCTGACCCGAAGGAATCGGACGGTTTTTGGTTCGATTCATCACTTCATCATATTTATGCTCCTGAACTTCATTGAGTCCACTTGCACCTGATGCAAAAAAGAAAACACCTAATGCAACCAAAAGCACCCTGAAATCCACATGACCTGTGTAAACTACATATCCCGTAACTGCTGTAAATGAAACAGCTATAGAAACACGGTATTTAATTAGTGAAAGTACTGATTTTAAAGTGATTGATTTTAGGATTGATAGTATATTTAATTTCATTTCAGGGTTTTCAGATAATCCGTAATTAGTTGAATTTCTTTGTCATTGATTGTTCCTTTGTATGATTTCATTACTCCCTGAGGAAAATCAGTAACAACATCTTTATCGGGTTCAGTTATAGACGTTTTGATATAATCTTCATTAGCAATTAAGGTTCTTTTTTGACCGTTTGTAGTTACCGAGCGGGTTGAACCATACAATCCTTTAAATGTAGGACCTACAATTTTGGCTCCATCTAACGAATGACAAGCTGTACAGCCATTTTTCTCTATTGCCATACGTCCCAGATTATTATCTGCTTTCTTTTCGGGTAAATTTGCAAGCCATTTTTTGAAGGATTGCTGATCGATAACGCGTACAGTTGTGTACATATACGAATGACTTACACCACAATACACGGTGCAATACAATTCGAAATCGCCTATTTCGCCTGGAGTAAACCATGAATAATTATTCTTAAATGGCACTATATCTTCTTTGATTCGAAATGCAGGAATGGAAAATCCATGAAGCACATCTTTGGAAAACAAATCAACTTTCACGGGTACGTTTACAGCTAATACAAGTGTGTCAGATTCTTTATTCCCTTCATATTCAAATGTATATTTCCACATTTTGGCAACAGCCTTCACATGCATAGTGTTTTTTGGAACTATACGCATGGGCAAAAAGCCCTCCCAACCGGCATAAAACATGATAAAAACCAATATCAGCGGTATACCGGTCCATGTTACTTCTAGCCACATATTATCTTTCACCTGTTCGGCTTTCGGGTGACGTTTACGGTTATATTTGATGATAAAATAAATCATCGTTCCTGTAAGGGTAACCAAAAAGAATAATGATATTCCAAATATCAGCGCAAAGGCATTATCAACTCCATGAACAAAATTTGATGCGTTACTGAACATTTTTATTTAATTTTCAATTTATAATTTACAGTTTACAATTCTCTGAAATTAATTTGATTACCGGTATGCATAATCAATAAAGGTGATAAGAACCAGCAGTGCAAAAAGCACGAATACCATTCCCACCAATATTCGCAGCAAAAGACTTTCGTATTTTAAGTGCATGAAATAAGATAGAACCATGTACCCTTTAAAACAGGCTATGAGCAATGCCACTGTTACGCTGAATGCACCCAAATTTAATGTAGTAACACTAATGGTTAGCAAAGTCATGGTCATTAGTATTAGTAGTACACGTACCAATACTTTATATTCGGTTGTATGTGATGTGTTATTTGCCATAATTGGAGTGTTTAAAGTTATGAAATCAGATACATCAACGGGAACAGGAAAATCCAAATTAAATCCACAAGGTGCCAGTAAAGTGCGCCGTTTTCCATAAATGAATAATTCTTTGTGTGCACATTCCCACTCTTTACTTTAAAAATACAAATAAAAAGCAGCACCATACCGATTATTATGTGTAAAGCATGTAATCCGGTCATAAAGAAATAGAGACTGAAATACAACAAATGACCACGGTCGAGATGTTTCATTGTCTCCGATCCGGGATATAATCCCATTTCAAACTTATGTCCCCATTCGAAGTATTTGTTTACCAAAAATAACAGAGCCAAAAGCAAGGTAACAGCAATTAGCTGTAAAGCCAGTTTTTTATTTCCTTTCTGAACGGCAGTAAGTGCCATGGCCACAGTCATACTACTAATGAGCAGTGCAATGGTATTAACAGCTCCAATGGTTACACTCAATTCCAGACTACCTTCGCGGAAGCATTTGGGATACTCAAATCTGAATATGGAATACACTATAAACAATCCACCAAACAACAAAAGCTCGGTGAAAATAAACAACCACATGCCTAATTTTTTGGCTTCGTCGTCCCGGTGTTCTTCTACATGATGTTTTTCACTCATAACAAGTTTATTTTATTCGTAATCGTACGGATTTTCTTTTACAATAATATCTTCGTCAAAATTTTCCAGGGATGGAGGTGATGGAATTTGCCATTCGAGGGTTGAGCCATGCCATGGATTGGCAGTAGCAATTTCACCTTTACTCACACCGGCAATCAGATTGGAGATCATCATCAAAATACCACTAACAACTATGAAACCTCCAACTGTTGAAATAACCTGAGCCCACTGGAATTGAGGCAAATAATCGTAATAACGCCGTGGCATTCCCTGAATTCCAATTATAAACTGCGGGAAATACAACAAGTTGAATCCAAAAAACAGGAATCCCCAAGCCCACTTAGCACGTTTGATATTATACATTCTGCCATACATTTTGGGTAGCCAATAATGAATGGCCGAGAAAAATGCAAAGCCCATACCACCAAAAATAATGTAATGGAAGTGCGCTACAACAAAGGAAGTATCGTGAACCTGAACATCAGTTGCCACCGAGCCCAAAATCAAACCGGTAGTACCACCAATAATAAACAGAAAGATAAACGAAACTGCATACAGAAATGGCGGTTGCATATCAATAGAGCCTTTGTACATGGTTGACAACCAATTGAATACCTTAATAGCACTCGGAACTGCAACAATAAATGTCAGCAATGAGAAGAACCAACGAGCCTGTTCGCTCATACCCGAGGTGTACATGTGGTGTCCCCAAACGAGGAATCCCACACCAGCAATTGCCAAACTTGAAAGTGCAATGGCTTTATAACCATAGATTTTACGTTGACAGAAAGTAGGAATTACTTCCGAAATAACTCCCATGGCAGGCAGGATCATAACATAAACGGCCGGATGTGAATAAATCCAGAAAAGGTGCTGATACAGCAGCGGGTCACCTCCCAATGCCGGATCGAAGAACCCTATTCCGAATAGTCTTTCTGCAATAAGCATAACTAATGTGATACCTACTATTGGTGTTGCCAACAACTGAATCCATGCAGTAGCATAAATTGCCCAGGGGAATAGTGGCATGTTGAAAAATTTCATGCCCGGAGCACGCATTTGGTGAATGGTTACAATAAAGTTTAGCCCTGTAAGAATGGATGAGAAACCAAGCACAAAAGCCGCTGAAGTTGCCATAATTACATTGGTTCCGGTAGTGGTGCTGTAAGGTGCATAAAATGTCCAACCGGTATCCGGAGGGCCGCTTTTCAACAATTGTGAAAGTACAGCCATCACGCTACCAATCATGAATATCCACCATGAGAAACGGTTCAGTTTAGGGAAAGCAACGTCTTTTGCACCAATCATTATAGGTAAAAAGAAATTACCAAAAACTGCCGACAAGCCCGGAATTACCACCATGAAAATCATGATAATACCGTGAACAGTAAAAATGCCATTGTAGGTTTGTGGTTTCATAATGGTTTCGCCCGGCGCAATCAATTCAATTCGCATGGCTAAACCCAGAAAGGCTCCGATAACAAAAAATGCAGCAATGGCATACATATAAAGCAAGCCAATGCGTTTGTGATCCGTGGCAAAAATCCAGGCAAAAATGCCTTTATATTGGCCCTGATGGTCGAGATAACTTACATACTCGGTTTTTCCGACTTCTTTACTCATATAAATTTAGTTTTGATTTTTCTTTTTTGGTCTTAAAATATAAACAATGAAAAATACTGCAATGAAAAATACGATCATTGTTCCTGCAATTTTAGTAACATCCAATGCGAATCGTTTGTTCTCAGGATCATAAGTATAACACATCAACAACAACTTTTGAATCGTTGGTCTGGCTTGTTCTTTGCCGGCTTCGATAATTGCCAGTTTAAAATCAGAAGTCAGGAATGTGATTCCATACAGATAACGTGTAATTTTCCCGGTAGGACTTACAGCAATAATTGCCGACGGATGAACGAAGTCCAATCCCACAGCTTTTACTTTGAAACCGGTTGCATTTGTTATCTTGAAAATTGTTGAACTGTCAGTTGTTAGAAAAATCCAGCCATCGGCATGATTCTTCGAGTAACGTTCTACAAATTTATTTTTCTTGTCTTTTGCTTTCTGCGGCGTATCACGGTAGTTGAAACTAATCGTAATTACCTGATAATCTTTGCCTAATACCTCTGTCGGCGTTTTGCGGATAACATCCCCTACTCCTTCGAGTAGCGGACTGCAAAGCCCCGGACAATCGAAATATACAAACGACAAAATTGTTGGCTTAGTAATGAGTTGACGGAGTGTAACCGAATCAGCTTTATCAGTGGCAAATTTCAGATCGAGTGGCAACGTAGTTCCCAAATGCTCGTACACGCCTACCTCACCCGACTGATCAACCTGTGAAAATGCTGTTTGTAAGCTTAAAAGCAAACAAACTGCTGCAATAGAAAGAAAGTTACTCTTCATATTTTTAGTTTTATTGTGGTTTATTGCTACCCGATTTGCGAATTTTATTGAGCGCAAAAATCAGATACAATAACACAGCACCAAATGCAAACACACCAGCCAAATAAAGTAAAATAATCCAGAAAGGAGCTTTTGCCAAAGTTCCCCAGATAGCCCGTTTGTCGGTTAGTGCAGGTTTATCGGTTGGCACGCCCAGTTGCAGTTTGGTCGAAGATTCTATTTCACCGTAGTTTTCGTCATTCAGTTTCACTACCAGTTCGACAGTTCCGGTTTTGTCGCCTGGAATATCTTTCGGGAAATCAAAAACTGTCTGACCATCGGCATTGGTAAGCTGATTTTTCTGAATCTGCAGTTTGCCGAAATAGCGGGTTACAAACAATCCAATTTCCGCATTTTTCAAAGCAACAATTCCCGATTTCTCATTCACTTTTACATCTACTTTCACCTGTGCGGTTTTCCGGTCATAATTGGTGCTAACCTTTATTAGTTTGGCTTTGTTGGGGTCAAATTTGGAAAGTGTCTGCACATAACCCTTATTGAAACTGCGGATATACGAAATCACTTTCCAGCGTTCTTCATCCGAAAGCATGCTTTTAAAATTAGGCATCAAACCACGTCCTGATGACAAGATGTAGAATAATTCACCATCAGTAAGTGATTGCGTTCCAATTGAAGATAAATCAGGAGGAATAGGATTTAGTGTTTTCTGAACATTGCCTTTGCCCGGATTTCCGTGACATGAAGCACAGTTTTTATTGTAAATGGCTTCACCCTGACCTGCTGATGCAGCATCGAATTTGATATAACTATTTTTGGCTTTTTTATCGGCAGGTACATTCCAGTTATTCTGAGCAAAGGTTTGCAGGAAAAATACTGAAACAACAGCAAGGGCAACTATTTTAAAATTTCTATTGTACATAAGTAGTCAGATTGATATAGGACCTAAATATTTATTTTTTCAATTCTCCTTCAGCCTGTTCAACGCTTTCCAGATGTTCGAGGGTTTCACTCACCGAAACAATCGGAATTACCTTTGCCAGAATGGTGATAATCATCAACACCATAATCATCGGAGCAAGTGTTACCAGTATTTCTATAAGTGTAGGAGTATAAATTTTCCAACTTTGTGGCACATTCTGAATGGGCAGAAACGGGTGTTCCATAGTTGGAACTACAATGATATAACGTTTAAACCATGCGCCAAGCAATACCATAAATCCAATCACAAGCATTGGAAGCGGTTTTCTCATTTTTTTGAATAACAACAGGATAATTGGCACTACAAGACCGAGTAACTGAACTGACCAGAACAATATAGCATGATTGCCGGAAAATAAATCACGAATCAAAATTGCTTCCATCTCCTTCATTTTGAAGCCCGGAACCATGTATTCATTCAGGTTGAAATACAGATATATCAGCGAAACCAACACCATCAACTTACCAATCATATCGAAAAGTTTCTCGGTAATATATTCCTCGAGTTTATAATTTTTGCGGAAAACATACATGGCAATAATTACCGCAGCAGTTCCCGAAACAAAAGCACCTGTTACAAAGTAAGGCCCGAAAATGGTGGAATCCCAACCTACTCGCATTGTGTTTGCAAAAAGCCATGACGTAACTGTGTGAATAGCTAAAGCCACTGGTATAATGAAAATGGCAATAACACGGGTCGATTGTTGAATCATTTTTTTCTGTTCAATGGTACCTTCCCAATTCAACGAAAGGATTTTGTAGATTTTCTTTAGAAAAGGCGGTACATCCAATTTTTCAGAGCAAATTTTCAAATCGGGAATCAACGGGATATACAGAAACAAGGCACTGATTACCATGTAGATAGTAATCACTGTCACATCCCATAGAATGGGCGACTGTACACGTCCGTGAATAAATACATTGAGCAACCGTTCGGGACGCCCCATGTCCATCACAATAACCAAACCTGCCACTGCTGCAAATGCGAGCGCAATAATTTCGGCAATGCGTGCCAGTGGTGCAGCCCATTTCTGACCGCTAAGTCCAAGTACTGCACTGATAAGCATACCGATTAAAGAGGTAGCCACAAAAAATACGAAGTTGGATAAATACATACCCCACGACACATAATCTCCCAGTCCGGTTACCGATAAACCGTTTTTCAACTGCAATCCATACGCTCCCAAACATACCAGAAGCGCTAATCCCAGAAATCCAAACCAAATTTTAAAACTCCAGTTCAACCGGATTGGCCGCAGCAAATCGGACGTAATTTTATCTGTTTTTGATTGTTTTGTCATAATATTTCAATTTCCAATAATATAATTTTCTGCTCGGCTTTGCCGCTTGACTTGTCAAGAATTTCCAATCTTAATTATTAATTGTGAATTATTAATTATGAATTGTGTAGTCTTTCTCTTGCTTCTTCCTTATCTTTTTCCTGAAACGGATATTCTTTCCCTTTCGGAGGCAGATAGTACACACGCGGATGTGTTCCCAGTTCGGGCATCAGGGTGTAACCGCCGTTGTCTTCCAGTAATTTACGGAAACGAACTGTTTCTTTGGTAGTTCCATTAGTCACGGCATCTTCGTTTTCGTCGCCAAAATAATACACACCGTTCGGACAAGCCGAAACACAATATGGCAATTTACCTTCACGTACACGGTCGGCACTGAAAAGACATTTGCTGATAGTACCTTTTTTCTGCGGAACATTTAATTCCACATTATAAACTTTGCCTTCGTCTTCGAGCGAGTGAATTGGTTCTGCCCAATTGAACACGCGGGCACTGTACGGACAAGCTGCAATACAAAAACGGCAACCGATACAGCGTTCGTTGTCAATCAGTACAATGCCATCCTGACGTTTGAAGGTGGCATCCACCGGACAAACAGCCGTACAGGGCGGATTGTCACAATGCTGACAAGGTTTTGGCATATAATAGGCAGGCGTATTGGCAGAATCCTGCATTTTCAGTACGTTGATGTGGTGTTGTTCGGGGCGAAGGTGGTGAGCTTCGTTGCAAGCAGCCATACATTTGCGGGCGTTGCGGCATTTCGACAGGTCTATAATCATCACAAATCGTTTACCAGCCATTCCTTCTCGCCCCTGTTGTTGCAAATAAGTAAGATTTTCGAGAGCAGGTTTGGCAGACTTTGCCAGTTCGCTTTTCTCAACTTCCATCACTTCATTTTCGGCAGTAAGCACTTTTACGCGCTCGGCAGCTTTCTTTCTTTTATCATAATTAACCCCTGCAAATATGGCTGAACCGCCAATCAGGGTGCCAATTCCTACAATTCCTAAATCCTGTATGAACTCTCTACGTGTTCTTTTTTTGGGTTTTTCTTGGTTCTCACTCATCTGCTGGAGAATATAAAAATTAATTTTTTGAATTCGGTCACAAAGATAAAAAATAAATTAATTGTATAATTGGAGTTATTACAAATTATTTGAATTTACGTTTGATTTTTATCTTTTTGTGCTTAAAACACAATTTTCTGAAATATGAATAGCGCAAATATAAATGAAAGTTTTTATAAAAAAACTGTTTTAGCAATTAAAGTTGAATTTTTCGCTTTTATCCTTATTTATTATGTACTAACCAAATCAAACAATTAGTCTATTTAATTATTTTTCCTTAACAAACAAGCTGATTAAAAAAAATTACCTACATTTGCATAGTATAACTTACATTTTCTGTAGCAAAAATTGTTTTACAAAAAATAATTCCTTTAATTTTCAATTTCCATTAATCTTATTTACCCTTTTATTTTGAAAAAATTATGAAAACTGAACAATGTATTTATTCCACAACCACAGGATGGGAGAAAAAAAATGTGAATTCTCTGAATAACAATTCTCAGTTAGTTTTTGTTTTTGGAAATAAAGAACTACTCAAAGAACAGAAACACATTGATTATTTGAAAACAGAATACCCTGTTGCAAATATTGTGGGCTGTTCCACATCCGGAGAAATATGCCAGCAAGAGGTATTCAACCAAAATATTATATCTACAGCAATTTGGTTTGAGAAGTCAAAAGTAGAGATTGCCGAAGAACATATCAATACGATGGAAGATAGCTTTAAGGTTGGTGAAAGACTGGCAGCCAAGCTTGATAAAGAACAACTTATTCATGTTGTGATAATTTCCGAAGGGTTAAATATCAATGGTAGTGAGCTTACAAAAGGGCTAAACAGTCGTTTCAACAAACGGATATCAATTACAGGAGGTTTGGCGGGTGATCAGGATAATTTTAGCGAAACAGTAATAGTACATAATAAAGCCGGTGAAAAAAATCTGGTTCTTGCTATTGGGTTTTACAGCGAAATTCTTCAGATTGGATATGGCTCCATGGGAGGTTGGGATTCGTTTGGAGTAGATCGGGAAGTTACCAAATCTATAGGAAATACGCTGTATGAACTTGATGGACAACCAGCACTTGAACTTTACAAAAAATTTCTTGGCGATCATGCTGCCAATCTTCCTGCATCTGCGCTTTTATTTCCATTAAGTTTGATAATTAAAGATACTGAAACATCATTGGTTAGAACTATTCTGTCTGTAAATGAAACTGATGGAAGTATGATTTTTGCTGGCGATATCCCTCAGGGCGAATATGTACGACTAATGAAAGCTAATAATGACCGACTGATAGATGGTGCTACCGGCGCAGCCGAAATGTCGAAAATGAGCATTAAAAATTCGGATCCGGATCTCGCAATCCTTATTAGTTGTGTAGGTCGTAAGTTAGTATTGAAACAACGGGTTGAAGAGGAACTCGACAGCGTACGGGAAGTAATCGGCAATAACGCGACAATCACGGGATTTTACTCCTATGGAGAAATTTGTCCTACCAAACCATTTGAACAACACTGTGAACTTCATAATCAAACCATGACCATTACTCTTTTCAAGGAAGTATAAACTTTATACTATGGAATCGAATTTAAATAAACTGCTTAAACGTCAGATTAAAAAGCACTTCGGGGAGATTAATAATCTGCCAGATGAACTTTTGGGTTTTTTTATGGATATCAACGAGACATACAATAATTTCGATGAAGACACAAAATTAATCCAGAATTCAATTGAAATAAGTTCACAGGAACTACGTGAAGCTTTTCAAAAACAAAAAGAAGATGCAGCTGCTCAAAAGGAAACAATCCGAAAAATCAAGGAAGCTATATCTGTATTGAAACCATCGGAAAAACCCATTGGAGGAGAAAATTCTATAAATACATCCGACAGTAGTTATTTGTTTGATTCGTTGATACAGTTGATTGAAGAAAATAAAAAAGCGGAAGAAGCTATACGTACAAGCGAAGAATTTCAACGTTCATTACTCGAAAATGTATCGGTAGGTATTGTAATTATTGACCCTGAAACGCGACTTATTGAAAAAGTAAATACCTATGCTTCCATATTAATGGAAATAGAGCCGGATTTGATTATAGGACGTCGTTGCCATAAATTTATGTGTGCAGCCGAGGAGTATTGTTGTCCGGTATGCGATAAAAATCAGGAAGTAGACAATACTGAAAGAGTACTTCTTCGACAAGGAAAGAGTGATTTAGCCATCCTGAAAACAGTCAAAAAAATTCAAATAGGAGGGAAAGAAAAATTATTAGAAAGTTTTGTTGATATTTCGGTACAAAAAGAAGCTGAAGAAGCTTTGCAGCAAAGCAATCAAAAATGGGGAGCTATCATATCCGCATCGCCTGATGGAATTGGAATGTTATCGCTCGATGGTAAATTGCAGCTCATGTCCGATAAGCTGGCATTAATGTTCGGTTATTCTGTAGAACAGAAAGATGAATATATTGGCAGATCTATTTTTGAATTTATTGATGCTTCAAATCATCAGTTACTTTTAGATAACATCCAAAAAACTCTCACAGGAGAAAACGATTTGCGAATTACAGAATATCTGGCAGTAAGGAAAGACAAAAGCCGTTTCTATGTTGATGTAAATTCTACCGTACTACGCGATGTGGATGGTAAACCTGAAAGCATTTTGTTTATTGAACGTGATATCACCGAACGAAAAAAGACTGAACAGGCATTGCAACACAGCGAGACTCTGTTACGTTCTATTATGGATACAACTACCGATGTGATATTCGTAAAAGACCGTGAATGTCGTTTCGTTTATATCAATCCGGCCGGTTGTGTACTAAATGGTAAACCAGCTGAAAAACTTATAGGATATTCAAAAGCTGATTTTCTGACCAACGAAGATGAAATTGCAAAATTTATGGCTGATGATATGCGTATCATTGAGTTGGGTCATTCCGAAACATTTGAAGAAGACGTTTTAGGTGCCGATGGTACTATGCATGTATTTCTCACAACCAAAGTACCACGTTATGATGGTCAGGGAAATATCATTGGTCTTATAGGTATGGCACACGATATAACTAATCGCAAGCAAGCAGAAGCCGAAATTGAAGAAAGCAGGGAAAAATACAGAGGATTATCTGAAGCTTCTTTCGAAGCTATTTTTATTTCGGAGAAAGGACTTTGTATAGAGCAAAATTCTGCAGCCGAAAAAATGTTTGGTTTTACAACTGCTGAAGCCTTAACGAGATACGGTACCGAATGGATTGTTCCTGAAGACAGAGAAATGGTGATGAATAATATGATTTCCGGCACTGAAGAGCCCTACGAAGCTATGGCATTACGAAAAGACGGAACTATATTCCCCTGTATTTTACGAGGACGTATGATGCATTATAAAGGAAAAAATGTGAGGGTGACTTCGTTAACAGATATTACAGAACGCAAGAAGGCCGAAGAAGATGTAAAAAAAGTATCTACACGTTTGGCAATGGCTACCCGAGCTGGTGGTGTTGGTATTTGGGAATATGAGCTGGAAATGAATACCTTAATTTGGGATGATCAAATGTTTAAACTTTATGGAGTTGAACAGAATGAAAGTACCAAAGCTTATGATATTTGGATGGATGGTATTCACCCCGATGATGCTGAAATGAGAAACATTGAAATTGAACTGGCCGTCAAAGGACAAAAAGAATTTGATACCGAATTCAGGGTTGTTTACCCCGATAGTTCAATCCATAATTTGAAAGCACTTGCAACAGTTCAGCGCGATGAATTAGGTTTGGCTTTAAGTATGACAGGCACAAGTTGGGATATAACAGAAAAGAAAAAGGTTGAAGAAGAATTGCGGAAAGCAGTAACCGCTGCCGAATCTGCCAGCAAAGCCAAGTCGGAGTTTGTTGCCAATATGAGTCATGAAATTCGCACACCACTTAACGGGGTTATTGGTTTCACCGATTTGCTTAGAAGTACGCCTCTCTCCAAAGTTCAGGAGCAGTACGTCAAAAATGCCAACGCATCAGGACACACACTTCTAGGAATTATCAACGATATCCTTGATTTCTCCAAAATTGAAGCAGGAATGCTCGATTTGGACATTATCAAAACGGATATAATTGATCTTCTGGGCAATAGCATTGATATTATAAAATTTGCTGCCAGCGAAAAAGACCTCGAAGTGTTGCTGGATATTGATTTAGATATGCCCCGATTTGCCTATATTGACAAAATCCGACTTAAACAAATACTATCTAATCTCCTGTCCAATGCTGTAAAATTTACTCCTAAAGGTGCAGTTGAGCTGAAAGCAGTATATGAAAAAATTGACAGGAATAATGGCAAAATCAGATTTTCTGTTCGTGATACCGGAATTGGAATTAGTATGGAACAACAAGCCCGGCTGTTTAAACCGTTCAGTCAGGCTGACAGTTCAACAACTCGAAGATTTGGAGGCACAGGTCTTGGGTTGATTATTTCGGAAATGATTGCCAAAAAGATGGGCAGTAAAATTGAAATTGAAAGTACGCCGGACAAAGGAACAACTTTCTATTTCGAAATTGTTACAAAAACAGAAGAGGGTCAAAAATTAGATACTAGCGTGCTGAAAGCAATCAAACGTTGTTTTGTGATTGATGATAATGCTGACAATCGAATGATTCTGGAACACATTATGGCAAACTGGGGAATTGAGTGCGTGAGCTGTGATGATGGATTAAGGGCAGTTGACATTATTGAGTCTTCCAAGCCTTTCGATGTAATTATTTGCGATTATCACATGCCTAACATAGATGGTCTGGAAACAATCCGAATGATTCGCCAAAAATTGAATCTGACACCTGTAAGGCAACCTATAATTTTGTTACATTCATCGTCGGATAGCGCAGAACTTCACCGCAAATGCGATGAGTTGGGAGTACGCTTCAGGCTGACAAAACCAGTGAAGTCCGATGAGCTTTATTCATATTTGTGTAATGTGAATACACCTGCCGAAATAAAATTGGAAACTGCAATTCTTACGAAACAGGAAGAAAAACCAGAATTCACAGGAGCTGCATCCATTCTAATTGCCGAAGATAATGAATTCAATATGTTGCTTATCAAGGCAATAGTTTCGAAAACTATTCCTACAGCCAAAATTATTGAAGCAAAGAATGGTAAAGAAGCACTGATGTTGTGGTCAATTAAACAACCAGACCTTATTCTGATGGATATGCAGATGCCCGAAATGAGTGGAATTGAAGCTACCATAAAAATACGTGAACAGGAACAGGACAATCAACATACACCGATTATTGCTTTAACTGCTGGCGCTTTAAAAGAAGAAAAAGAAAAATGTCTGAACGCAGGGATGGACGATTTCCTTACAAAGCCCATTGAACCTGAAAAACTGTTGAAGGTTATTATCGGACGATTGCGCAAAGAATAAAACAAAACCCTTAATGTCTCTAACCTCAGTATATAAATTGTTTGCTGAAAATTTAGAATCTAAATCCCCGAAGGAAAATTCCATCGGGGATTTTATTTTTCTGAAATTTATCTTATTTAAAATATGAATTTATCGATTTCAGAAAGAAGTTATTCATTTATTACAAAATAGATCGGTTTGCTTAGGTTAATTAGAAAATCCTTTTTATCTTTGGGGCTGAATAAACAGGAATTCTAGCTCCTGCAGAAATAAAATTTTAAAAATCCCAAATATTATAAACATGATTGGATTAAATGTGGTTATTGGATTAGTGAGTATTTTCTTGTTGTACAGCTTATTAGCCACAGCCATTCAGGAGCTGTTGGCTACCCGGTTTGGTTTTCGTCAAAAGTTACTGGAACGTGCTTTGTTTCGTATGCTCGAAGACGGAAATATGTTTAAACGTAGGTTTAGCAGCATAAAGGATTTATTCAGTAAATCGACAGTGAATGATGAAAAAGGCAAAAATGTGCTAAAGTCGTTTTACAGTCATCCACTGATTAAAGGGTTGGGAGAAGACGCCTACAGCAGTAAGCCTTCTCATATAACAAAAGAAACATTTTCGAAAGTTATAGTTGATTTACTTCGGGGCGAGGAACTGCAACAAGCTGAAGAAATATCACCGCTGATTGAAAAATCAATCGAAGAAGGAAAACTTGCATGGAACAATACGCCCATTGCCAAAGATACTTTACGGAATTTCAGGTTAATGTGGGTAGATGCCCGTGGTGATACAGATGCTTTCAGGAAACTATTGGAACAATGGTTCGATGATACAATGGTACGCTGCTCGGGGTGGTACAGAAAGGATACTCAATATATCCTGCTCGCAATAGGGCTTTTTATGGCCATTCTGTTTAATATCGATTCTATTGCCATTGTCGGAAAACTTCAGAATGACAGGAAATTGCGCGAAGAAGTAGTAATGAGAGCAACCAATTATCTTGAGGCGCATCCCTCACTGCAGCAGGACAGATTAAATGACCTGGGAAATGCCAATTCGGCTACTTATGGCAAACTGTACAGAACTAGCCGTAAAGCACTAGCCGATTCGATTGTTCGTGCCCAAAGTGACTCATTAATCAACCGTGAAAAGGAACTTACACACAAAGCCGATTCGCTAATTAACGCAGCTATAGCTAAATCAAACGGCATTTTGGGGCTGGGTTGGAGCGAGGTGAAATTAACCGAACAAAAACCTGCTGACGAGAGTTTTGTTGGTAAGAAACCGAAAGAATCGCTGGAGTGGATAGGTGATGCTTTCGGAATGATTGGAAAATTACTTTTTATGTTTGTTGGCTGGTTAATTACCGCCATTGCCATTTCATTTGGAGCAGCGTTCTGGTTCAATCTAGCGAAAAGATTTCGGAAATAACTATTTCATAATCAACCAATTTTTCAGGAAAATACATAGCGGAAAATTGATTATGAAAAAAAATAATTAGTTCAAATTTGCTGTAACCTACTGTAAACCATGCTTAAATACGTCTATGTATTTTTCTTTCTGTACCTAACGCTCCCATATTCTTTGGTTGGGCAAAACTGGAAGTTTGTAAAAGAAAAAGATGGTGTGCAACTTTATAGCAGAGAAGAGACCGGAAAAGGGCTGACTTTTTTTAAAGGAGTAGCCGAGATTAAAGAATCTGCAGAAAAGGTTTTTGCTCTGATTGAGGATGTGAATCATACGGCATGGTGGGATTCAAAAGTCAGCCATGTAAAGGTTCATTTTTACGAAAAGAATAAACGATCTCAATACTATCTGGTATATACAATGCCGTGGCCATTCAAAAACAGAGATTTATCTGTGGATATGACTACAAGTATTAATCAGGCAACCAGCGAGTATAAAATTACAGCCTTACCGCTTAGCGGAGTTTTTCCGGAAGAAAAAGATTTAGTTCGTATAAAAGATTACCGGCAAGTATGGACAGTCAAACCAATTAACAACCGAACTACTCATATAGAGCTTGAATTCTATGTGAATCCGGTCGAAAATCTCCCAAACTGGTTATTAAATCTTGTTTTGATTGACTCTCCAATCAAATCAATCAATACTATCCGACAGCTATTAGAGAAAAAATAGTTGAGAATTTGGTGTTGTTAATTGCAGATTTGAATTCCGTTGTTATTATCTGTTTAATAAGTTTTTTTAATAGCTGTTTGAACCGGTATTAGTGGATAAAAGCTTATTTTTGCCCTGAAATTAGATTGAATTCCTGAATAATCGATTGAGTTTGATTTTATAAACACTCAAAAGCAACTATTTAAACTACAGATATCATGAAAAAATCATTATTGAAATTTGTTTGCCTGACAGCTTTATTTGCATTTATGGCAGGCACAATGTATGCAAATACCAATGCTACAACGTACAGAATCTATATCAAATCAGCCGATGCGGGAGGTGGCTCGGTAAATTATATCTGCCATCAGGGCGATACACTCTCGTTCGATTTCTCGCCAATTTCAAACTGGAAAATAAACACTATTACACTCAATGGTACAGATGTAACCGGTTCGCTTGTAACCGGTGTTCTTAGTATTAAGAACGTTACCTCCAACTGCACCCTGAATGCCGTATTTTCGTTGGCAACAAACAACAATCCACCTACACCGGGGAATGAAGGAGTAAAGATTTACAGCACTCCATCAGAGATTGTAGTGATTGGAACAAAAAAGGATGAAATAGTTACGTTATATACTTTATCGGGCGAAAAAATTAATCAAATAAAGTCTGACGGTACTAAAATCAATATTCCGGCTGAACAAAATAAAATTTATCTTTTAAAAACGAGTACACAGACATTTAAAATTATACTTTAAAAACCGATTATAAAGAATTATAAATTACTTAGTTGAACTATGTCAGACGATAAAAAAGAACCATGGCTTAATTATTTAGCCCTAACCACTATCATTTTTGCAGTTGCAGCAACCCTATCGACCTTTAAAGGTGGTGGATATTCAACCCGTTCCGTGTTAAGTCAGGAGCAAGCTTCCAATAAATGGGCATATTACCAAAGCAAAAGTCTGAAATCATATATATATGAAACACAGAAAGATATGCTAGAACTTACTACCTTGCGTGTTGGTAAAAATGAAAGTGGTGTGAAGGAAGCCTTTCAAAATAAGATGGTTGATTACGAGAAATCCATTGAACGTTACGAAAAGGAGAAAGCTGAGATCAAGAAAGATGCAGAAAAACTGGAAGTTCAACGTGACGAAGCCAAAAAACATTCCAATGAATTCGGAATGGCAGTTATTTTTCTGCAAATTTCCATTCTGCTTTCGTCTATTGCTGCATTGATTAAGAGGAAATATATATGGTACATTGCCACGGTAACTGGAGCTGTTGGGTTGCTGTATTTCGCTAACGGATTCTTCTTGTTTTTCTAAAAAAACCAGTCTCAAAATGAAACGCAAAATGTTACACGTTTTGCGTTTTTCTTTTTTATTTGAATAATTAATGTATTTTTGCCGAATAAGAATTTCAAAATTTAATCAAAAAAAAAATGGAACCAACCGTCTTTAAAGTATACAAATACCGATGGATAATGCTGAGTATATACATGTTTATCGTAGCCGTAAATCAATTGTTGTGGATAACTTTTGCTCCAATAACTATGGATGCAACGAAATTTTACCACGTTACCGATATACAAATAGGTATGCTATCGATGTGCTTTATGATAGTATTTATCATAGTTTCCATACCGGCTTCGTGGGTTATTGATACGTATGGCATTCGGATTGGAGTAGGAATTGGAGCTGTGCTTACCGGAGTATTCGGTATGTTGCGCGGAATGGCTACGGGTTATGATTTGTTGCTGTGGTCACAAATTGGAATTGCAGTTGGACAACCATTTATCATTAATGCCATCACCAAATTGGCCGGTCGCTGGTTTCGCATTGAAGAACGTGCCACCGCTGCCGGACTCGGTACGCTGGCCATGTATATCGGTGTGTTGGTGGGAATGATTCTGACGCCAATTCTCGCCAAAAGTCATGGCATAAACGGAATGCTTTACATTTATGGTGTTATTTCTATCATTTCTGCGCTGATTTTCATTCTGTTTTCAAGAGAACGTCCACGCACAGCACCTTGTCATGCACATCAGGAAGAGCGTTCACTGGTTTTTGATGGTCTGAGAAACACGCTGAAAAATAAAAACTTTTACTGGCTGTTGCTTATCTTTTTTGTCGGACTTGGAATTTTCAACAGCGTAACAACCTGGATTGAAGATATTCTCCGTCCAAGAGGTTTTAATGCCGAGCAAGCCGGAATCACAGGCGGTTTAATGATTGTGGGCGGTATTATCGGTGCATTGGTTATGCCCATGATGTCGGATCACTACCGAAAACGCAAACTATTTATTCTCATTGCACTTGCAGGAGCTGTTGTAGGATTGACAGGTGTTACTTTTACCGAGAATTATACAGTGTTACTTGCTTCGGGTATGTTGCTGGGCTTCTTTTTACTCAGCGCCGGACCTATTGGCTTTCAATATGGTGCTGAAATAACCTATCCAACCTCAGAAGGAACGTCAAACGGATTGTTGATACTTGCCGGACAAATTTCGGGTATTGCATTTATATTTGGTATGGACAGTTTCAAATCACCCGAAAACGGTTCGATGACAAATCCGCTGATTGTAATGATTGTATTTACAGTCCTGTGTTTATTGCTTGCTACTCAGCTTAAAGAATCGCCTTTTATGACGGATAAGAAAGAATAAAAGAAGCCCCTAACCCCTAAAGAGGGAAAAGATAAAATGATAAAATCATTACTTATATTTTCAATGCTTGTTTTGATGATTCTACATTCAGCAAAGCTCAATGCACAAACAACAACATCAGATTCATTGATTCAAAAAAAGATTCAATATATTCAAACCGTGCTGAATCAATCCAAACCAACGGTGGCTGGCTGGTGGTATGGTTGGTTGGGCGGATATACAGTTGCAACTCTCGTGCAGGGAACTGTGGCATTGACAAGTACCGATACAAATACCCGGCAAGATATGGCACTTGGTGCTGCAACAACGTTTTTGGGAGCTGCAATGCAGATACTTACACCAATAAATACCGGCAAAGATGCTGAAACTCTTTCCAAACTTCCAGAACTAACGGTTGACGAGCAACTCCGAAAATTAGCAGTAGCTGAAGAATTCTTGAAATCGAACGCATTGAAAGAACAAGTCGGACGGTCATGGCAGATTCATGCACTTAACGAGGCGGTAAATTTAAGCAGTGGATTCATAACTTGGCTAGGTTATAAACAAACGGTTTGGGATGGAGTTTCTAATTTTTTACTCAACACTGCGATTACCGAAGCACAAATATGGACTCAACCAACTCGCACGCTGAAAGATTATCAGAATTATTGCCGCAAATATAAATCCGGCTCAGCTCCAACCAGTCAAATTAAACCTGAATACTACCTTTGCACCTACCCGGGCGGTGTTTCGTTGAGTATTGTTTTTTGAGAAAAAGAACAAATTTCTGAATTTATTTTCTACTTAGGATTCCAATGAAAATTTATCAAGGATTGTATTGCTCATTTTTCACTTTCCAAATCAGATATTCAATTTATTCTTAGTTTGTCACTTTCCCGTTTGAAGGATGCGAACCCATAAACGATAAAAGATGATATTTATAGGTATACAGTTATTTCAGAATTTCTTGACAGAATAATTTATGGGTTTTGGGAAAGACAAGTAGAAGAAGATGACAATGCCTATTTAACTTGTTTTTAACATATAAAGAAATAGGAAAAGGAGAGTGTCAATTTTTAAAAAAAAAGGAACAAATCTCACGACTTGCTCCCTTAACTTTAAGAATTAAAAATGTATTTTTTATTCTGCCTTTGGAGCCTCTTCAGCTTCAGCAGCAACTTCCGGAGTTTCTTCAGCAGGAGTCTCAACTACAGCTTCTTCTACTGCAACAACTTCTTCTACAACTTCAGCTTCTTCCACTACTGGAACAGCAATTGGTGCAACTGGAGTAAGTTCAGCCTTTTTGGCTGTACCTGCACGACGTGTGCGGGAAGCTTTCTTGGCTGCTTTTTCTTTCAACATGTTTTCGTTATAATCAACCAACTCTATAATACACATTTCGGCATTATCACCCAATCGGAAACCTGTACGTAAAATACGGGTATAACCTCCGGGGCGATTCGCTATTTTTTGTGATACATTCTGGAACAATTCGGTTACAACTTCTTTGTTCTGTAAGTGGCTGAATACTGTACGACGTGAGTGCGTGGTATCCTCTTTCGATTTAGTCAAAAGTGGTTCTACATAAACCTGTAAAGCTTTTGCCTTAGCAAGTGTAGTAGCAATTCTCTTATGTTGAATAAGAGAAGAAGCCATATTGGACAACATCGCCTTTCTGTGAGCCGTTTTGCGGCCTAAGTGGTTAAATTTTTTATTATGTCTCATCTCTTTACTCTTTATCTAATTTATATTTAGCGATATCCATTCCGAAGGACAGATTCAGGCTTTCTAATTTTTCGTCTAATTCAGTAAGCGATTTCTTACCAAAGTTGCGGAATTTCAACAAATCGTGTTTGTGGAAACCTGCAAGCTGACCAAGTGTTTCTACATCGGCTGCTTTAAGGCAGTTCAATGCACGAACAGATAGTTCTAGGTCGGTCAATTTAGTTTTCAACAATTGACGCATGTGTAAAATTTCTTCATCAAATTCGTCGCCACTTTCGGTTTCTGAAATTTCCATCGAAATTTTTTCGTCGGAGAATAACATGAAGTGGTGAATCAAAATTTTTGCAGCTTCTTTCAATGCTTCTTTTGGATGAATTGAACCATCGGTACTGATTTCGATTACTAACTTTTCGTAATCGGTAATCTGTTCAACACGGTAGTTTTCAATACTGTATTTTACATTACGAATTGGTGTGAAAATTGCATCAATCGGAATAACACCAAGCTCAGAGTTAGATATTCTATTATCTTCAGCCGGTACATAACCGCGACCTTTGTTCACTGTAATGTCAATACTGAAGTTAGCAGATGGGTCAAGTTCGCATATAACCAATTTAGGGTTCAATACCTCAAATCCGGTAAAATACTTACCAATATCACTTGCTTTGAATGATGTTGAACCGTTAACGTTGATTGTTACTTTTTCATTTTCAATGTCTTCAACAATCTGTTTGAAACGTACTTGTTTCAAATTCAGAATAATGTTGGTAACGTCGTCAATCACACCCGGAATAGTTGAGTACTCATGATCTATTCCTTCAATTTTGATTGAAGTGATAGCGAAACCTTCAAGCGAAGACAGTAGAATACGGCGCAAAGCATTACCGATTGTAATACCGTAACCGGGTTCCAACGGACGGAATTCAAATTTACCTTGAAATGCGTCAGCTTCCAACATGATTACCTTTTCAGGTTTTTGAAATGCTAATATAGCCATGGTTTCACTTATTATTTAGAGTACAACTCAACAATTAATTGTTCTTTGATATTTTCAGGAATATCTTCGCGTTCAGGAATGTGCAGGTATGTACCTGACAAACTGCTTGCATTATATTCAATCCATGGATATTTGCTGTGATTGAAACCATTCAACGAAGCTGCAATAACTTCCATTGATTTGTCTTTTTCACGAACAGCAATAACCTGACCCGGACGCACGTGATATGAAGCAATATTCACCACTTTACCATCAATAGTAATGTGTTTGTGGCTTACCAACTGACGTGCACCTGAACGTGTAGGAGCAAATCCTAAACGAAAAACGATGTTATCCAAACGTGATTCAAGTAATTGTAACAATACTTCACCGGTTACACCTTTGGTACGCTGAGCTTTTTCGTACAGGTTGCGGAATTGTTTTTCCAATACGCCGTAAGTATATTTTGCTTTTTGTTTTTCGCGCAACTGAATACCGTATTCCGATGTTTTTTTGCGACGACCCTGTCCGTGTTGTCCGGGAGGATAATTCTTTTTAGCCAACACTTTGTCTGGTCCGAAAATAGCTTCGCCGAATTTACGGGCTATTCTTGACTTTGGTCCAATATATCTTGCCATATTTTAATTTTTAATTTTTTTAATTGTTATGTATTCCACACGCTCTTACCCAACGAAAAATTTCACAGCCGCGATTGCTGAGAGGTTTAAATGCAATCAAATTCTTATTTCCGAAAAGTCCCTTTGCGTTGGAGATGAATTAAACTCTACGACGTTTGGGAGGACGACAACCGTTGTGTGGAAGTGGTGTAACGTCAACAATTTCTGTTACTTCAATTCCAGCACCGTGAACGGTACGTATAGCTGATTCACGTCCGTTACCCGGACCTTTTACGTAGGCTTTTACTTTTTTCAAACCTAAATCTGCTGCCACTTTGGAGCAATCCTGAGCAGCCATTTGTGCTGCATACGGAGTGTTTTTCTTTGAGCCGCGGAATCCCATCTTACCTGCTGATGACCAGGAAATAACCTGTCCGTCACCGTTGGTGAGTGTAACAATAATGTTATTAAAGGAAGAATGTACGTGCAATTGACCTACACCGTCTACTTTAACGACTCTTTTCTTGGCTGCAACTGTTTTCTTTGCCATATTATTTTGATAAATTATTTAGCTTTTCTAAAATTCGCTAACAGTTAAACCTTATTTAGTTGCTTTTTTCTTGTTAGCAACTGTTTTCTTTTTACCTTTACGTGTACGAGCGTTATTCTTCGTACTTTGTCCTCTCAATGGGAGACCGATACGGTGACGTACTCCTCGGTAGCAACCGATATCCATCAAACGTTTGATGTTCAATTGCACTTCCGAACGAAGATCGCCTTCTACCTTAAAACCGGCACCAATGATTTCGCGGATTTTAGCTGCTTGGTCGTCAGTCCAATCCTTAACCTTAATGTCAACATCGACACCGGCGGATTCTAAAATCTTTTTTGCATTACTGCGACCTATTCCGTAGATATAAGTCAATCCAACTTCCCCACGTTTGTTCTGGGGTAAATCTACTCCGACAATTCTTATAGCCATAAACTATTTTTTCTTAAAATTAAATTAACCTTGACGTTGTTTAAACTTAGGATTCTTTTTGTTGATAACATACAAGCGACCCTTTCTGCGAACAATTTTGCAATCGTCCGTGCGCTTTTTTACAGATGCTCTTACTTTCATAATAGAAAATATTTATTGTGTTTTATTTGTATCTAAATGATATTCTGCCTTTTGACAAATCGTAAGGCGACATTTCAACCTTTACTTTATCGCCGGGTAAAATTTTAATATAATGCATACGCATTTTACCGGAAATATGAGCTGTGATTACGTGACCGTTTTCCAACTCTACACGAAACATGGCATTCGATAATGCTTCGATTATCTTACCATCTTGTTCAATTGCTGTTTGCTTGGCCATTTTTAAATTTACAATTTACAATTTCATAATTTACAATTTCATAATTTCCAATTGACTGAATCTTTTTTTTTACTGCCCACTAAAAACTACCAACTTGTAACTTAATTTATATTGCTTTATTACCTAAAACCTGTTCTATATATTCAAAACTCGACAGTATGTCCGCTTTACCGCGCCTTATCGCAATTGAATGTTCAAAATGTGCCGAAGGTTTACGGTCTATCGTTCGGGTTGTCCATCCATCTTTCTCGAATACCAGATTGCGGCTGCCCATGTTTATCATAGGCTCAATAGCAATGGTCATTCCCGATTTCAGCATTATACCGTTTCCCTTGCGACCATAATTAGGAACTTCAGGAGCTTCGTGAAGGTTTCGTCCCACACCATGTCCAATCATTTCACGAACTACCGAATAACCACGAGCCTCACAATGACTTTGAATGGCATTAGCCACATCACCGAGTCGGCGACCTTCCTGACTTTGCTCAATACCTTTGTAAAGCGATTCCTTCGTTGTGCGCAGTAAATCTACAATTTCAGGTTTCACATCACCCACACAAAAAGTGTAAGCAGAATCACCATGAAAACCATTTTTGTAAACCCCGCAATCCACCGAAATTATATCTCCGTCTTCCAGAAACACTTTTTCAGAAGGAATTCCATGTACAACCTGCTCGTTTACCGAAGTACAAATTGACTTAGGATAGCCGCTGTAGCCAAGAAAACCCGGTACAGCTCCATTATCCCTTATAAATTCATAAGCCACTTTATCAAGCTTTTCAGTGCTTACACCCGGTTGAATAAGTTTTGCAAGTTCAGCTAACGTTTTAGCTACTATTTGATTACTGATACGAAGTAATTCAATTTCTTCGTCAGATTTCAAAAAAATCATTCCTTTCAAGATTAATAGGCTGAAGCACCACCGGTACGTCCTTTTATACGTCCCGATTTGAGCAATCCATCATAATGACGCATCAACAGGTGACTTTCAATTTGCTGCAATGTGTCAAGTACAACCCCTACCAAAATGAGCAGTGAAGTTCCTCCAAAAAAAGCAGCAAATCCCTGATTGATTCCGATAATGCGTGCAAAAGCAGGCATTATGGCTACAATAGCTAAGAAGATTGAACCCGGCAGAGTAATACGCGACATGATTAAATCTAAATATTCAGATGTGCGTTTACCCGGTTTAATGCCCGGAATAAATCCATTGTTACGTTTCATTTCCTCAGCCATCTGAGTCGGATTGATAGTGATAGCAGTGTAAAAATAAGTAAACACTACAATCAGTAATCCGAATACCAGATTATACCAAAAGCCTGTATTGTCCATAAATGCACCTACAAACCCACGCATTGATTCTGATTTAGAAAAACCAACCAAGGTGATAGGAATAAACATAATTGCCTGAGCAAAAATGATAGGCATAACACCTGCTGCATTTATTTTCAAAGGAATGTACTGACGTACACCACCGTATTGCTTGTTACCAACCACACGTTTTGCATATTGTACCGGAATTTTGCGTGTACCTTGTACCAACAAAATAGAAGCAGCGATAACCAGTAAAAGAATTATAAGTTCACCAAGAAACATAACCAAACCACCTGCACCATCTTTACGCAAAGCAAATTCCTGAACGATAGCTCCCGGGAAACGGGCAATGATACCCACTAAAATGATAAATGAAATACCGTTTCCAATTCCCTTATCAGTGATGCGCTCGCCAAGCCACATTACAAACATACTTCCACCGCATAAAATAGCTGTTGAAGATATAGTGAACCACCAACCACCAGGCATTTGAGCTCCTGCTTGAGCCATTTGTACGCTCAGGTTTACCAAATATGACGGACCTTGCATTAACAAGATACCTACAGTCAGGTAACGTGTATACTGATTCATTTTACGACGACCACTTTCGCCTTCACGCTGCATTTTCTGAAAATAAGGTACAGCTATGGTAAGTAACTGAATAACAATTGAAGCCGAAATGTACGGCATGATTCCCAGCGCAAATACCGATGCATTGTGAAAAGCACCACCCGAAAACATATCCAGCAATGCCAGCAAACCACCCTGTGTTTGTGATTTCAAAGCGGTCAATGCGCTCGGATCAATACCGGGAAGTACAATGAAAGAACCGAAACGATAAATCATTACAAGCAAAATAGTTGTAAGTAATCTGCTACGGAGATCTTCAATCTTCCAGATATTTTGAATTGTTTCTATGAGTTTCTTCATGTTCTGTTACAGTTTTACTACAGTTCCACCTGCGGCTACAATAGCCTCTTCTGCTGATTTTGAGAACGCATTAGCCTCAACATCAATTTTCACAGTCAAAACACCTTTTCCTAAAATTTTCACCAAAGCAGTTTTAGAAAGGAAACCAGCTTCTCTGAATTCAACCAAACCGATTTTAGTCAGTTTTTTTGATTCAGCAATAATTTGCAATGTTTCCAGATTAATTGCTTTAAATTCAACACGGTTTACATTTTTGAAACCGAATTTAGGCAAACGGCGTTGAATAGGCATCTGACCTCCTTCAAAACCGATTTTTTTAGAATATCCTGAACGCGATTTTTGTCCTTTGTGCCCTTGAGTAGAAGTTCCACCTAATCCTGATCCTGTACCACGACCGATTCTTTTTCTAGTAAAAGTTGAACCTGCTGCTGGGGTTAAATTACTTAAATTCATACGATTAATTTTTATTTTTTAAAATGTCGTATGGAACTCGTCTCGCTTTAGCGAGCCTCATTTCATATCTTTTTTTAAAGAGTCTTAGAATAATATTATTTGATCACTTCAACCAAGTGTTTCACTTTAGCCACCATTCCCAAAATCTGAGGAGTTGCTTCATGTTCAACTACGGCTTGCATTTTTTTCAAACCCAATGCCTCCAAAGTCAGTTTTTGAGTTTTTGGAGATTTGATTTTACTTCGAACTTGTTTAATTTTTATTGTTGCCATAATTTTATCGTTTTATCCGTTAAACACTGTATCAAGAGAAACTCCTCTGTTTTGAGCTACCATTTGAGCATCGCGTAATTCACCTAATGCTACAATAGTTGCTTTTACAAGGTTGTGTGGGTTTGACGAACCTTTCGACTTAGCCAAAACGTCGGTAATTCCAACACTTTCGAGTACTGCACGCATTGCACCACCCGCTTTTACACCTGTACCGTGTGAAGCAGGACTAATAAACACCTGTGCACCACCAAATTTCGCAATTTGTTCGTGAGGAATTGTTCCTTTCAACAATGGCACTTTAATCAAGTTTTTCTTAGCAGCTTCAGTTCCTTTAGCAATAGCTGCAGTTACCTCACCGGCTTTTCCAAGTCCCCAACCTACAATTCCATCTTCATTTCCAACCACTACTATTGCTGAAAAGCTGAAAGTACGTCCCCCTTTTGTAACTTTAGTTACACGGTTAACGGCTACTAATCTGTCTTTCAATTCCAGATCGTTGGTCGATTTTACTTTATTCATATTTGTTGCCATACTTGATTAAAATTTAAGACCAGCTTCGCGTGCAGCGTCAGCTAATTGTTTAACTCTACCATGATACAAATAACCGTTACGGTCGAATACCACTTCTGTAATTCCGGCTTCTTTAGCAACTTTAGCCACCAATACGCCTACTTTAGCAGCTTGTTCAATTTTAGTTACTTTTTCTTTCAAACCCGCTGAAGAAGCTGCTGCAAGAGTTACACCGTTTACGTCGTCAATTAATTGAGCGTAAATCTGAGTATTACTTCTGAACACGGTCATGCGTGGTTTTTGGGCAGTTCCGCTCACTTTGTGGCGGATATGTGCTTTTATTCTTGTTCTTCTTTCTAAATTTGTTGACATAATTTCACAAGTTTACGTAAATTATTTTTTAGCCGCAGACTTACCTGCTTTACGGCGAAGTACTTCACCCTGAAATTTAACACCTTTCCCTTTGTAAGGTTCCGGTTTCCGGAACGAGCGTATTTTGGCACAAACCTGACCAATCAATTGTTTGTCGCAACTTTCCAAAATTACAATTGGATTCTGGTTACGTTCACTTTTGGTTTCAATCTTGATTTCTGCTGGTAAACCCATAAAAATATTGTGAGTATAACCTAAAGCAAATTCCAATATCTGACCCTGATTGGATACACGGTAACCAACACCTACAAGTTCCATAGTTTTTTTGTAACCTTCTGAAACTCCAACTACCATATTTGAAATCAGTGAACGATAAAGACCGTGAAATGCACGATTTTGTTTCTCATCATTTGGACGAGAAACTGTACAAACACCTTCTTCCACTGTTACTGTGATATTTGGATTAATTTCCTGAGTCAATGTTCCTTTTGGTCCCTTTACAGTAACCAAAGTATCCTGCACGGTGATTGAAACACCTGCCGGTACGCTAATGGGTTGTTTTCCTATTCTTGACATTCTTCTTTCCTCCTATTAATAAATGT